>JBGGNE010000190.1:0-4010 GCA_041287705.1 Methylacidiphilales bacterium
TGCCAAACCAGTTGGCGCGGTTCGCGACCCGCTGGGCCGGGGCCGCCGCAGTCCCACACCGCGACTTCGGGTGCACCGCCTGTTGCAAACCAGCGGCTGCCTTTGTGCCACGACATTTCGCGCACTTTGGTGGCGAAGCCGCTCATCTGCATTTCGTCGGGCTGATGAGTGGTGCGCCAGATGTGGATGCCCTGATCCTGCGTGCCGGCCGCGGCCCAGCGAAGATCGGGGCTCCAGCTCAGGGAAATAAGCGGGTTCTTGTACTCCAGGGTGCGTTTCAACTGGCCATCGCTGGTTCCCCACACGGCGACGCCGCCGAATGAGGCCGTGCTTACCATCTGCTTACTGCCCAGCCACTTCAGGCCGGAAATCGCTTTGGGATATCGCGCGTGCTCGCGTACCAGTTTGCCGGTGCTGTCCCACAGCCGCAGAGTGCGTCCGGCGGCGGAAGCGAGGCGTGGGTAAAGCGGATTGGAGTTCTCCGGGCGGCTCCAGGCCAGATGTTCCACCATTTGCTCGCCGCCTTCCAGCTCCAGCAGTTGCGGGGCCGTGCCGGCGTTCGTTCCAAAGGTCCACAGGCGGATGATGCCGTCCTGACCACCTGTGGCCAGCATCTGCCCGGCGGGGTGCCATGCGGCGGCATTGTTTCCACCGCGGTGACCTTTCAGCTCATGAAGCACTTCGCCCGTTGCGGCATCCAGCACGATAATGGGGCCGCTTTCCGGCACTGCCACAATTCGTTTGGCGTCTGCGGTCCACTCCAGCCCGATGGTGTAATCTTCCCCGGTATATTGCCATACCTGCACAAATTCCCTGAGAGCCCCGGCGCCGGGCTGCGGTTGCTTCTTGTTAGCGGAAGGGGAGGAAAAAGAGCGATACATACGAGAAAATGCAATGTTATTGCGATACGAGGCTGTGCAGAGGGGCTATACCCTACTGTAACCCCGGACCTTGCAGGGATGCCAGCGGAATTTGATGGGTAGCCCGTGCTGGGTGCGATTGATAGTGGTGCGGATGGTCCACTTTCCAAAGGCACAAAGATAGGGGATTCCCATCGGAAACCTGGCGTCTTCGTGTCCTGGTGATGAAAAATCCCCCCCAAAACGTGTGCATTCAGTCCTGTCCACTCAGACGCTGCCAGGGATGAGACGATGCGCAGGCGGCTCTTCTTCAGGGCGGGGTGTCGGTACTGCGGGCGCTGCTGATCGTGCCGGTGCTTCTGCGGAAATGATGGCCGTCTGCGGGGCGCTGTGCGGTCCAGATTTGCGAATATTGCGCTGGTCGTGGATGGTGGAGAAGATGCAGTAGACTACTCCGGCCGCCAGGGCCATTGCGGGTGCGGGGACGGTGATGTGGGCAATGAATACGAGCCAGTCGGAGCTGTCCGCCGGCAGTTGGTTAAACGTCACGGCCAATACGGCATATATAAAGGAGGGAAAAAGAGGCAGAAAGGCTGCGCCCATTGTTTCCCAAAGGCCGCGCCGCTGCGGCAGAGAATAGAGCAACACCACAATCAGGGCACATAATCCCATAGAGCTCATGAGAACGAGATCCGGCGCATACCAGGGATTGATGTGGAGGGCTTCCATCAGGATTGTCGGGTCCGGCCGAAGCATGGCGACGCAGAAAATGATTATTGAGCCGAGGAAGTAGCCCAGCACCGTGCAGTTAAGGACGGAGGCGATGGTCCATCGGTATAGCCAGTGCTCTTTCGGCTGGCCCATCAGGCGGCGGGCGGGCACCACGCAGAGGATCATGGTCAGCAGCAGGTTGACAAAGGGCACAAAGATCAGCGCGGCCAGCCAGCCAGACCATCCCACAGAGCGCAGACGCGACACACAAAGTGCGGCGATGACCAGCAGAACCGGAATGCGCAGCAGAATACAAAGAACCATGTAATGCCAGGGGAGCACCCCCGGTGCTGCAGGGAAACCCAAAGTGGCAATAAAATCCACCAGGTAATTCATGAACGACAAAGGGTGCCCAAAGGCGGCGTAGCTCGAAGCCGAAATGGGCGCAAACAGTAAGATATTCAGAAAGTACCCCACCATTATCACCAGCAGAACCAGACAAAACCAGGCTGTGCGATCCAGACGGATATCAAGAGGATCTTGAGGCTGAGGTTCGAGTGCGATTTCGAGTTCCGGCTCAGGGCGTTGTGGTTCTGCTTTTTGACCATGGATATAGCGTCGGGCAGCGTCAGTCATGAAGCAGACGACTGCGGCCCAAAACGCCGCGAAGGGCGCACTGAAAATCATCGGAGTGATGTATCTCACAAAGTTGACGTTATCAGAGCTGGTTCCGCCAAATATCAATGCCACGCAGCCATACACGAAAAACGGGTACTGTATGATAAAGGCCGTGCCGATGGCTTCCCAGATCGGACGTTTTTGGGGAATGCAGTAAAACAGAACGCCAAAGAAGGCGGTTATTCCCATGCCGATCGCCGGGAACAGACCCGTCATAAAGATCCAGCTGATGTAATCCGGGGCGGTCCAGGTGGAATCGATCATCCAGACATTGGATTTCCAGGGCAGGATAAACAGCAGCCCACAACCCAGAAGAAAGCCAATCCAGGTGCAGTAGAGAGCGGAATCCAGAAACCATCGGCAGAACCAGTCCGTTTTTGGCTGATCCGGCACAGGGCGGGCAGGGACAAAGCAAAGCGCCCCGATCAGAGCCATATTGACGTACGGCACGAGCAACAGCACGGACAGCCAGGGCGACCATCCGATCGAGCGCAGACGAGAAACGCTTAGCGCCACGATCACCAGAATGACAGGAAGCCGCAGCAGGACGCTGACGACCAGTTCTTCCCACGGCAAATAGATGACGTTGGGGGAAAAGCCAAACGTGGCAGGATAGTTCTGAAGGTAAGCCAGGAAATCTGGCGAGGTCCATCGGTTCAGAAGAGCCGTATTGAACGCGGGCTTAAGGTTCGCGCTGTCCGCGAAATATCCCACGATGACAGCCAGCCAGATGAGACAGTAAAAGGCCGTGCGCTCCAGCCGAATATCCATCGCCCGGCGCAGCATGGACTGGATCCCCGAGAAGCTCCACAAAATGCCATGGCTCATGTCCGTATCGTATGCAATTTGTCCGACAAAAGCAAGAATAGCGATGCGGACACATGTGATTTCGAGCGGCCTTTCCGGGTTGCGTGGAATGATGTCACACGCGAGAATGCTGGTTGCCGCGAGCGCGTTCAAGACTTCATTCCGATTCCCTTTAAATCACTCCTACAGTTCGTTCCGCCGAAGCAGGGGAACTGCGACGTTCTGCAACAGCGCTGCAAGCCCGTGCCAGACTGCACGGCGATGCGCGGGGAGGTGGCGCACGTAAACGGCGCTGTACTCAATCTCCGGCACGCCGCCCCGCAGCCGCTTGAACTTTGCGGCGCCGGAACTGAGGTTCAGCACGGCTCGCTTCTTCAGGGCGCGGCGCAGGGTCAGCGCGATCAGCATGCGGTATAGTCCCAGCCTCTGGGGCAGAGCGGTATCGTAGCCGACTACTGGCGTGGTAAAGACCGAATCGCTGCCGAACCAGCCCACCACGCCGTCGATGCCATCCGGGCTATCATGGCTGTGAGATCTGGTGCTGTCGCGGCGGCGCAGTACGGCCAGATCCAGCCAGCCTTCTTCGTGGCCGCGCTGGAACCATTCCGGCTGATACTGCGGATTGAGTCGCGAGTATTTCTCCAGATAAAGACATCCGTAGAGCTGGGCGATGCGCTGGAAGATCTGGGCGTCGGGATTGCGCAGAGGGTGTTCAGTGGCATATGCACCGGTTTCCAGCAGCCTGCTGTCCCACTGGAAGTTGCGCGTATCGGCAAAGGCGGAGCTGTCTCCCTGGCGGGCGTCGTACAGATAAACCTGACGGCTGGGCACCATGAGAAAACCCGCGCGCTTAAGGTTCTGCATCAGCAGCTCGTTGCAGAACGGATTCAGCGATCGCACCATCACCGCGTGATGCGGCCATCTGGCATTAATGAGCCGAAGCACCTCAGCAAT
>JBGGNE010000191.1:0-15104 GCA_041287705.1 Methylacidiphilales bacterium
GCCCGCCAGGTCAAGATAGTGGAAGAACTCTGCTAAACCAGCCAGCGTGTCGCTGGACTCTTTTGCTGACGGCCCTGCGGGGGGCCGTCGCTGGGGAGGCTGATTTGATGGTGGCTGGAATTTTCCGCTCACCCTTCCTCAGTTAGACCGGCACTAAGCGCCGACTTCTTCCTCGTCTTCCAGGCGGATGCGGATGGTGAGGATGTTCCAGCCGTTTTCGCGCTGGTACATCATGTCGTCGTTTACCATACGGCGGACAAGGTAGATGCCGAGGCCCCCTACGGGGCGTTCGTCGATGGGCAGGTCCTTGTTGGGGGCCGGTGCCAGCAGGGGATTGAATTCGTGGCCGTCGTCCTGAAGGCGAACGGTAGCGCACTGGGTGTCGCAGCTTATATCCAGGTGAATATCGTGGGGATCGGTGTCGTCGTAGCTGTATTTGATGATGTTAGTCATCATCTCTTCCACGGCAAGGCAGACAACGTAGGCGGCTTTGCAGGGAACGTTGAGTTCTTCAACAAAAACTCCAACATCTTCGCAAAGTTCCTGGAGCTCGGCCTGCTCATTGCGGATCGTGCGGCGAAAGGCGGAGCGCATTGGGCACTGCATGGCTGGTGCTTGGGGGAGGAGCGTGGGCTGCGGCATGGGGAATTGGTCCCGTAAAGGTTAAGCAAGGCGCATAAACCCCAATCCCGTAAGAGAGCAGGCAACGCCAACCGTCCTATCCTTCCGCGCGTACGTGGGTATTATCGGCACCTATCGGGCCAGCGTCAACCACGCGAATGCGGACTTATGCGAAAAAGTCGTCATTTAGCCAATATTCGGGACATTAAACGCCAGATGAAGTAAATTGCGCACCGCTTATGTGCTACTTCATGCGTTATGTTGTAGTCTCTTTATGTCGAGTATTGCACTCTTTTTGTATCGAAGAGTAGCCCTGTCTCTGCTAAATAATATACATCTGGGATGCCGGCGCGGATTGATTCGCCTGCTTCATTTTGTGTGCGCTGGCCTTTGCTAATGTATCGCATAAACCATGCGTGCGCAGGGGTTTAGTTAAAAAATCATCCATGCCCGCCGCAATGGCCGCTTCGCGGGCGTCACCCATGGCGTTGGCGGTAAGGGCGGAGATGAAGGAGCGATGCGGCGTGTTCTGTGCCTCTTCTATCTTGCGAATGGCACGGGCCAGTTCGGGCCCGCTCATTCCAGGCATCTGCTCGTCCACCAAAAGTGTATCGGGATGCTCGGTGTGGAAGATATCCAGCGCTTCGCTGCCGTTGGCGGCGAGAAGCGCATGATAGCCCAGATTAGTCAGGAAGAGCTTGGCGAGCTTGCGGTTGATCGCGTCATCATCCACCACAAGGATGCGCAGGGGATGTTGCACGGCGAATTCCTTCGTGGTGCGGGAGACTGCCAGAGCGGGATCGGGTGCCAGCACAATTGGCGCGGCTTCCATCGGTAGCATAAATGTGAAGCGTGAGCCCTTGCCGGGCGTGCTGGTGGCCGACATGCTGCCGCCCATCAGCTTGACGAGGCGGTGCGAGATGGAGAGCCCCAGTCCGCTGCCGCCGAATCGCCGCGCGATGCTGGCATCGGCCTGAGCGAAAGGCTGGAAGATGCACTCCAACTGTGCCGGGGACATGCCCAGGCCGCTGTCCGTAATACGGAACTCCAGCAGGTGCGCGCCGACGGGAACGTCTTCACTTAGCTCGGGATCGCCAGGCGCGGTAACGCCGCGGTGCAGCATCTCGATGACAACTTCGCCATGCTCTGTGAATTTTATCGCGTTGGAGACCAGATTCAGCAGCACCTGGCGCAGCCGGCCGGCGTCGCCGAGCAACTGCGGGGGCAGGGTGGCGCAGTCGGATTTCCAGTGGAGCGTGACGCCTTTTTGACGTGCTCGCGGGTTCAGCAGGGTGCACACGTCGCGGATGACAACGGCAGGGGCGAAGGCGTTGTGTTCCAGCGGCATCTGACCGGCTTCGATGCGGCTGAAATCGAGCGTGTCGTCGATGATGCGTAGCAGGGCCTGGCCGCTGGAGATAACGGTCTGCAGCAGTTCGCGCTGGTGGGGCAGCAGTTGCGTGGCGCCCAGCAGTTCCGCGAAGCCGAGCACGCCGTTCATGGGCGTCCGGATCTCATGGCTCATCACGGCCAGGAACTCCGCCTTGGCGCGCTCTGCCCTTTCCGCGGCTACCTTGGATTTATGGAGCGCTTCGGCGGCCTCATATTCTTCAGTAATATCCCAGTTGCTTCCGACGGCCCGCACGGCATCGCTGCCTGCCACAGTAACCATGCGACCGAGCGACCGGATGTAGCGCCATTTTCCACTGGGATGGCTGATCCTGAAATCGCCCCGGTAGGTGATGCCCAGCTTCATGCACTGCAGCCATTCTTTGCTGGAGCGCGCTGCGTCTTCCGGGTGCAGCATGGAGAGCCACTGCGCCGAGCTGCCGCCGAAGTCGCCGGGCTGCAGGCCGTAGAGCGCGTGCATCTGGTCGTCCCAGAGAAATTTGTTGGTCACGGGATCCAGCTCCCATATACCAATTCGGGCGGTTTCCACGGCAATCTGGATGCGTTCCTTGGCACTGATCAGATCTTTGTTCAAACCGTGAACGCGACGCGCACCCAGACGCAGCTCCATTTGATCCATCACCACACGGGCCAGATTCTTCAGCGTATCCAGTTCCAGAGGCGTAATATCGCGCGGTTCCAGATCCACGGCACACAGGCTGCCCAGCCGGAAGTTATCGTGCGTGACCAGCGGTATACCGACATAAAAGCGCAGGCCCATGGCACCGGTTACCAGTGGATTGGTCATGGTATGGGGATCAAGCCTGGCATCCTTAAGAATGCGGGGAGCGTCGTGAAGAATGACCGAGGCGCACAGACCGGGGTCGCGCCCGATTTCGGTGGCTTCAATGCCGTGGTGGGACTTGAACCAGATGCGGTCTGTATCGACCAGGCTGACGATAGCGATGGGAACATTGAGCAGGTTCGCCACCACTTTGGTGATGGAGTCGAACGTACCATCGGGCGGCGTATCAAGGATCTCGTAGCGCCGCAGTGCCGCGATGCGCGCGGCTTCATTGGAGGGAATTATGGACGGCTCGGCAGCAAACACCTCATGCTCGTCTGGCTGCTGCGTGGGCATAGAGGACATAGCCTGTGGAATGGGAGGGGCGGAAGGCATGCGGCAGGATCCGTTTCAACCAGCGTAAGCAGCAGTATCGCCTTAAATTATTCAGATTGCAACCTGCTCAATAGTGAGGATGTACCAATTTTCCACCCTTCAAAAAGCAGAGAGGAACAAAAGTTTTTCTACTACGGTATTCTAATTTTAAAGTGATCCTGAAAGATAATAGATGGAAAAGTTCATGGGTTGTATCACAGAATCGGCAACATGGGGGCGGATCTTTACGCCAATTTTTCGCGTAGTATCAAAAAGGGTGCGATTGAAAGTGGTGCAGATGGTCAATTTTTTAAACGCACAAAGATAAGGAGTCCTATCCGAAACTGGGGTGTCTTCGTGTCTTGGTGGTGAAAAATCCCCATCCCAAACGCTCAGAGGGGAATTTGAACCACCAAGACACAAAGACCCCAGGTTTCGGACGCGGATTTTCCCAGGTTCGTGTTGTCAGTTGATCTTCAAACGCACCACTTCTAATCACTCCCTATCAAGAACTATGGAGCCATGCCGGTGCGCTAACTAATTCAGTGCTACGATTTCAGCTTAAAGAACGCCAGCTCATCTTCCAGCAGCTTGGAGGCTTCCTTAAGCTTCTGCGAGGCGAGGCGGAATTCGCGCAGCGATTCCAGGGAGGCCGTGGCGTTTACCTTCAGCTGCTGCATCGCCTGGGAGATCTGCTGGTTCTGCTGCGAGTGCGTCTGCATGTCGACCCGGACGCGGTCGAATTTGGGCAGCAGGCTCTCCACCTGCTCCAGGATCTGCGATAGCGATTGCGAAATGGTCTCGGTCTTTGTGGTGCTGCCGCGTACGGAGAGGCAGAACTTGTCCATCTCCATAACGCCGGCTGTGATGGAGCTGTCCATCTCGCGGATAGTGTTACGGATTTCCTGAGCGGAGACGGCTGTGCGGTCCGCCAGCTTGCGGATCTCTGTGGCGACCACCGCGAAGCCGAGCCCGTACTCGCCGGCCTTTTCCGCTTCAATGGCGGCGTTGAGCGACAGCAGATTGGTCTGTTCCGCCACTTTGGACATCACATCCACCACACGCGTAATGCTCTCCGCGCGCTCGCTGATCACCGTGAGCCGGGCCGAGATGACGCCGCTTGCGGTCTGCAGGCGGCGCATGCTGTCGATGATTTCGATGAGTCCGGCGCGGCCATCCTTTGCCAGTTCGCGAGTGCCCATGCCGCTCTTGGCTACGGAATCCATGGTAAAGACGAGCTTCAGTACCGTGGCGTCGATTTCATCCACCGATGCGGAGATCTCTGTCGCCGAAGTGTTGACGCTGTGGGCGACTTCCTCCTGTTTTACGCAGGCCTGATCGATGTTGCCGGACGCCGTGATGACTTCTCGCGTGGAGCTCTGGACAAGGCCGATGAGACGTCGCAGGTTAATCACCATCTCGCGCACTTCGCGCAGCAGTGTGCCGGTTTCGTCGGAGCCCGTTGCGAGGACTTCAAAATCCAGCTCGCCATTGGCCACTCGGGAGGTGGCGGTGGTGGCCGAGGTAATGCGCTGCGTCACGGTTCCTACCACAATAATGGCCAGCACGATGATAAGGACGCTGCCACCAAAGGCGTACCAGAACCCGAACGCGCGTATCTTATAGAGCGGGCGATAGAATTTCTCCGAAGGAATCTGCATCACGAGCAGCCAGTCACCGTGCGGGACACGCATGGCGACGCGAAACGAGTCCAAGCCTTCCTGGCGAGCGCTCAGATTCGCCTGGCTGGTTTCGTTAAAGAACTGGCGCAGTTGCTCGCCGGTGCCGATTTCCTCCAGAAGCTTGCCGGTGTACTGGGGGTGATCGGTATCGGCGATAATGCGGCCTGCGGATGTAATGAGCGTGTAGGATGATCCTAGAAAACGGCCTTCTTCCTGCAGCACCGCCTGGTACTCCGCCGCGGCGCGCTCCACGCCGGCCACGCCGACAAACTTGCCATCCACCAGCAGAGGTTGCGTGGCGGGCACTACCAGCATGCTGCGCGGATCGCCGGGCAACTGCCGGTAGGGTTCGCCCATCAGACCGCCCGTGGGGGTAGGGGACTGGCCAGGGTTGGGCACCAGATTACTCATCGAAGCGGTATCCACGCCGTTAAACTCCGGCTGACCACGAAAGCGGTTGCGGAGGCCGCGGTAGGCGTGACGCAGATCCGCGTCTTCCATCGCCATCACCTGACCATCGCCGCCCGCCTGCTGGGATTCCGCGCTGACGGGGCCGCCGCGTATAATATAGGGCGCGTAGTGACCCGAGCCGGTAAGCCCCGCCGCGCTGCCAGAGCCCAGCAGTGTATAATTCAGCGATGCATCGCTGCCATCTTTCTCGTAAGCGATAAAGACGCCGCGCATCCAGGGGGCGCCGTCCAGAACGCTTTGCAGCAGCTTGACGGTCAGGTCCGGCTTCATGAAGCTGCCGAACTCCTGCGCCACTACAAGACTGCGCGCCTGGAGCAGCGATTCGGCGTTGAGCCGGTCAACGGCCAGCGCCGCGTCCATCAGTTCATCCTGTCGAGCTGCTCTGGCCAGATCTTCCACGTTGTCGCTCACGATCCAGCAAAAATGCACCACCGCGCATACCAGCACGGCAACAGACGGCAGCACCCCGAACAAAAAGATCTTGCGCCGCAGCGAGAAACGAAAGAGGTAGGACTTCCACAAGGGTGCAGACGCCTTGACCTTGGGAGAGGGTGTTGGTGCAACGGGATCAGCCATGCGTCTGGAGGCGGGGAGTAATGAGAAAGGAAGGAGTTGGAACCGCGGGGCGCCAGCCCAGAGCCTACATCGCGCGGACAGAAACGCCAGCCTCAAAACGGAAGGGCGGGATGATGCAGTCAGAGGGAAGCGAATGAAGGGATTACCGATCGAAGCCTCTCTACTCCAACTGCCCCGTCTCCTTCAGCCATACCTTTAGCTTCTCCTGACAAATGCCTCCTCCATAGTCCTCCTCAAGCTCCTGAGGTGCACCCGGAAAGTAGGTTATCCATAGCTCCTCCAACTGCGGTATCAGGCTGAGAATGATCCCGATAGATTGATCAATAAGGATTTCCGGCAGATCTTGCATGTGCAGGGACTTCAACTTTAGCAGTTCTGTCAGAAATACGAGGCTTTCCAGTGCTGTACAATCGTCGATGTCGAGATGAGTGAGGTTCACCAGATGGCCCAGAGGCTGCGCATCCGTTATGCCAGAGCACCCGGCAATATTCAGATCGCAAAGCGAAGTTAGTCTGGCCAGCGGTTCGAGGGATTGAATTTTATCGCACTCGATGATTTCCAGGGTTTCCAGATTATGCAGCGAACTGAGATGAGCTATATCCGCATCGGTGAACTGGCTGCAGTTACTGAGAATGAGTTCGACCAGACTGGCTGCTGTTCCTACATCCGCAAGGGAACGAAGCTGTGTGCATTCTTTCAGATCAAGATTTGCCAGCCACTTATGATGGCGAACAGTGGAAAGATCGCAAAGACTGGTGCATGTTCTTAAATTCAAATCGCTTAGACGAGGCGCTATAGATAGTGATTCGAGCCTGGAGCATCCAGATAAATCCAGCGTATCAAGCGAGTGCAGATCAGATACATCTACGTGTTGAATGCTGGTGCATTGCTTCATGCTGATGGAGGTAAGTCTCCGGAGATTCCGAAGGCCTTCTACGCTTTCAAGTCCGGAGCATCCATAGAGAGTAATATTTGTTATCCGTATCATGCCCCGTACAAAGTCGAGATTCTTCAGCCCGGTACAGCTGTAAAGATTGAGTGACTCTACGTTGCGCAGGGCGGAAAGAGGCTTTAACCTTGTCAGGCCCGTGCATTCGGCAAGATCAAGATTTTTCAGTTCTTTCAGGCCGGCCAGTGGAGCGAGTGAGATGACTTTATCCAGATTATTCAGGACAAGATGCTGTACCCGCGTTAGGCCAGATAAGAATTTCAGAGAGCGAATCTGATTGCAGCCGCCAAAGTCCAGCCGCCGGCGCAGCTTCTTCAGCTTTGCTACTGGCTCGAAGCTTTTTACGGATGTGCAGCCGGTAATATCCAGATAACGTAACTCGCGCAGGGAAGTAAGGGGCTGAAGATCCGTAACCTGTGGCGCCATCAGACAAAGCTCCCGAAGGGCAGTCATTTTACGGAGAAAGGAGATATCGGTAAGGTCTTTTGTGTTGTATATATAGAGATGCGTAAGATGCGCAAACTCTGTCAGCACGCTGAGCGAATCTCCATGATCGCCGCTTGTGCAAAGATGTTTAAGCAGCGGCAGACTGGGAAGATGCTGAAGCAGATCTTTTAAGTCGCAGCTACTGGTCTCCAGAGTATGAAGTTTAGGGAGAGAATTGAGGAAGTCGAAGTTTTTTACGATGCCAAGTATATTCAGTTCTTCCAGCTGCTGCAGACGTGCGATGAAATCATTCTCCTTAATAAACAGCCAGGCTGCCTTTAGTGTTTTAAGCTTAACCAGATCGCCCAGCGGACTCAAATCTGGTATAAATGAAGGATAACAGCTTCCGATATCCAGATGCTGCAGTGTAGCCAGCTTACCCAGTGCATCTATGTTGCTTTGCGTAGTTTGGGCTTCGAACAGGATTTCGCACCGTTCTACGGATAGCCATTCCAGTTGTTGCAGACTGGCCAGCGGTGTGAAATCGGAGGAATAATTCGAAGCCAGGTCGAGTCGCCTGAGGTTTGGCAAGGCTCGAAGTATCCCCAGGTCTTCAAGTTTCCAGTTGCTGGAAAGATCCAGATCTTCGAGCTGGGGTAGAGAACGAAGCGCATCAATGTCGGTCAGTGTTTTGCACATGTGCGTATCCAGCCGCTTCAGCTCGTGAAGCCCTTCCAGACCGGAAAGCGAAGTGAGGGAGGTGCAGTCGTAAATCTCCAGCGCTTCCAGATGGGGCAACTGCGAAAGCGCCGAAACATCTGTAAGCGAAGGACAGTTCGAAATGCTGAGGAAGCGGAGTCTGCCCGCGGCGGACGCCAGATCGGGCAGAGTTTCCAGGCTGGGCAAGTCGCGGATTTCCAGGAATTCCCATGACTTGCAGGCGGTGCCAATACGGGTACGGGATTTGCGCTGCGGTTGTCTGCGCAGCGCGGATACTGACCTGGCAGAACGGTGCAGGGCGAGTTCGGCCCATGCCTTTACGCGGATGGTGGCTTCCAGAAAATCGGCGTTGGCAGGGGAAAGGGAGTGGGATGGAGAAAGAATCATGCAAGAAGAAACTGTGCGAAGCTGATGGATCGCGCTTCGTGTGCTGTCTCTTACAGTTCAGCATCCCAAAATCATATGGGGAGATACATTTTCGCTCGCCATAGAGCAGGCAGGTTGGTTTGCTGTCCGGGTGCTTGCAACTGCTTATTCGGCCGCGGTGTGGGGTGTGGAGGCGTATGCTATTGAGGTAGAGGTGAACTGCGGGTACGGAGTGCCGGCCGTGGTCGTGGTCGGGTTGCCGGACGCGGCGGTACGTGAGAGCCGGGACCGGGTAAAGACCGCTATTGAAAACAGCGGGTTCAAGTTTCCCTTTGGACGCACGACGATTAATCTGGCGCCTGCCGATGTGAAGAAGGAGGGGCCGGGATTTGATCTGCCGATGGCTTTGGGGATTCTTGCGGCCTCCGAACAGATGGGCGCTGAGGTGCTGGCCGATACGTGGGTGGTGGGAGAACTGGCGCTGACCGGCGACGTTCGTGGCGTGAAGGGCGCGCTGGCAATTGCGCTGGCTGCGGCAAAGGCAGGCGTGCGGCGTCTGCTGGTGCCTTCAACGAATGCGCTGGAAGCTGCCGCGGTGGCTGAGCTGGAAGTGCATGGAATCCAGAATCTGCGCGAAGCCGTGGATTTTCTGAAGGGAGGGCTGCCGCTGTCGCGGGTGACGGTGGATCCCGCGGTGCTGCTGGCCGGCGCGGAGGGCATGGCGGATCTGGATTTTGCGGACGTAAAGGGTCAGGAGCACGTGAAGCGCGCGCTGGAGGTTGCGGTCTCCGGTGGACACAATATTTTGCTGATTGGCCCGCCCGGCACAGGTAAATCCATGCTGGCCAAGAGATTGCCCAGCATCTTTCCGCCGCTCACGCTTGAGGAAGCGCTGGAGACGACGAAGATTCACAGTGTGGCGGGGCTGGTGCCTTCCGAAGTGGGGCTGGTGAAATCGCGTCCGTTTCGCTCGCCGCATCATACGGCCTCGGAGGTCGGCCTGGTGGGCGGCGGCTCCTACCCGCAACCGGGAGAGGTGAGTCTGGCGCACCATGGCGTGCTTTTCCTGGATGAATTTCCGGAGTTTAAGCGACAGGCCATTGAGGTTATGCGCCAGCCGCTTGAGGATGGCAAGGTGACCATTACGCGTGCGAGCGGAACAGTGGCTTTCCCCGCGCAGTTTATGCTGGTGGCCGCGATGAATCCCAGCCCTACGGGTGGTTTTCTGGATGCGCGATCGGGCAAGATAACGGCGGCGGAGATGTCGCGTTATCTCAACAAGATTTCCGGTCCTATCCTGGACCGTATTGATCTGCACGTGGAGGTTCCGCAACTGAAGCGCGAAATTATTCTTCGGGCAGCGCGCGGCGAAAGTTCGGATACCATCCGGCAGCGCGTTATTGCGGCGCGCGCGATTCAGCTGGCGCGCTTTGGAGCCGCCAACGTGGCGATATCAAAAGCGTCGGGCGCAAAGAAGCGTGGCACGGGTAAGACCGGGTCGGCGCTGGCTTCACCGATCACGGGCGCCGCAGCCGCTGCGTCGGTGGGCGTGAGCAAGGTGCGATGTAACGCGCAGATGGGGCCGCGGGAGCTGCGTGCTTACTGTAAGCTGAATCAGGCCGCAGAGGATATGATGTCCATGGCGTTGAACGACCTGAATCTGAGCGCACGCGCCCATGACCGCATTCTGAAAGTGGCCCGCACCATTGCGGATCTGGACGCCGTCCCGGACATCCAGGAGGACCACATTATGGAAGCGATCCAGTACCGGACGCTGGATCGGCAGGTGTGGGGGTGAGACCTTGGGATCAGCCTGGGAGTATCGATCCGGTCTTCAGCACCGGCGGTGCGGCGCAGTTTAGCCCAGGGTGCAGTTCTACGGAACCCTGGGTGAACTGTGGGACGTGACGCGCCCTGAAAGGACGCCGCAAAGCTTCACCCTTTCAGGGTGAAAGAGTGCAGTGTGGATATTCGCGTTGTCTTTGCGCTGAAGTAGAGACTTGATCGCGACCTACAGGATTTCCGCCAGGGTGACGCGCTTGTCGTAGAGGGCTTTGCCGACGATGGCGCCGTACAGATTGGGGATGGTGCGCAGGGACTTGACGTGGTCGGCCGTAGCTACGCCGCCGCTTGCGATGACTTGTGCGCCGGGGACCGCATCGACGATCTCCTGGAGAGATGGGAAGTTGGGGCCGGTGAACATGCCGTCCGTGGCGATATCAGTATAGATGATGGTGCCCGCGCCGGCATCCTGGGCGCGTTTGGCCAGATCAACGGCACGCAGGCCGGTAGTTTCCGTCCACCCTTTGGTGGCCACGAAACCGTTCTTGGCGTCGATACCTACCGCAACGTGCTCGCTGCCAAAGAGTTTCACGACCTGCTCCACAAACTCCAGGGAATCCGCCGCGCGGGTGCCCAGAACGGCACGGGCCACGCCGGCGTTAAACGCGGCTTCCAGGCTGGGGATATCGCGAAGACCGCCACCCAGCTCCACGCGCATCTTGACTGCCACTGCGATGCGTCGCACCCAGTCCAGATTCCTGGGGATACCATCGAAGGCGCCATCCAGATCCACCACATGCAGTTCCACGGCGCCCTGGGCCTCCCAGTCCCGCGCGACGGCTACGGGATCGTCGCTGTACTGGGTCTGGGCGTCGGCGCGGCCCTGCTGCAGGCGCACCACCTGGCCGCCTCGTAAGTCAATGGCAGGAAGGATAATCATGAAGTGAAGGAAATAAAATAAAGAGCTGATCCAGCAATGGCGATATACCCGATTAAGCCACGTGATGGAAAGTCAAATCTTGCTCTCTGCACAGGAGTTCGAAGCTGCGTGGGAGACCGCCTGAAGCGGAGAACTGTTACGGGTTTCTTTTTAAATGCGGGTAAGAGGGAGGCGCGGGGATTTGACAATTTGGGGCTGGCGCTTCGCGGGGGAGTGGGCACAATAGGTTGTTATTCATTGGTGGAAATCATAATGGAGGCCATGCAGCAGAAAGAGGGCGCAAACGGATCTGGATTAACGCGTGACGATAGTGTCATTCCCGCGCGTCGAGGGAAGTTCCGCGCCCTGTTGGCAGTCAGCGCGGCAATGTTGGCGATACCGTTTGGCGCGGGCTGGCGATTTACGGCTCCGGTCAGTGTGACGCTGGGGCAGGCGGATCAATCCGGTGCAGCCATTCCCTCAGCGGAAGAAACCCCGGTTCCAGCTCCTTCCGTACAAACGCCTCATGGGGGGACAAATGAAGTCTCTGGAATATCTAATGTACGTGCTGACAGCACGGCTGCTGCCGCTGCTCCCGAGACAGGCGCTATGCCTTCCGGCGGATCAGCAGAAGCTGCATCTTCTCCCGCTTCCGAGCCTTCTTCTGCTCCAGATTCATCCGGAAGCGGTTCACCGGCGCAGGGGCCGGACCTTTATTCATCGCCGCAGCCCACTACCCCTTCTCCCTCTCCCTCCAGACCTCAGCAGCCCCTCTCGAATTACCGGGAACGGATTGCCCTGACCGGGGGCGCAGGCGTGGAGTACTCGCATCTTACTCTGGAAGGCGGCGTTGTGGTGAAGACGCCGGACTGGATTCTGATGGCGCCGGAGGTGGAGTATAACCCGGAAACCGCCACGCTGCGTGCGCCCCGCCTGGGGCATCTGCTGACACCGGCCGGGCAGGAAGTCGCCACCGGTGAGGTGGAAGTGTGCCTGGTTTCGGGAGCTCAGGGACGGGCGTTGAAGCTGATGCTGCCTAACGCCCTGAAGCTTTCCGGCGTTACCATTTCCGATGCTCTTTCCTCAATTTCCGCTGTAGCAATGGCCTCTGGTGTTGAGGCTCTGCCGGTGGCATGGGCGGGCCCTTCGGATGCGCGCCTGCCGGAAGGAGTGTCGGTGGAGATTCCAGAAGGGAATCTGCATCAGGCTCTGCGGAGCCTGGCCGCTCAGTTGGATCTGCGTTTCCGCTATACGGCGGATCGTGTGGTGATGGAGCCTGCGGCGAACTCCATGCGTGACGGTGAGGACACGATGCAGAGCGTAACGCTGTGGCAGCGCGGAACTCAGAAGCCGATGTTGCTTTCCCCTAAGGTGCCGGGACATCACATGTCCTTTCGACCGGACGTAACACTGGCTTTCGGGCGTCTGGTCTTTCAGAATGCGCGTGTAAGTTCTTCTGTTGCGCCCTCGCCTTGGTGCGAATTTGTAGAAGCGGAAACCATGACTTGGATGCCGGATGATGCCACTCCTGCACCCATAGCCGCCGCGCCTGCTTCCGTACCGCCGCCCACTCTGCCGCCCGTATCCGAAGTGCCCGCGCCGGGAAGCCCCGCAGATCGCATCCCAACCGCTCACCCGATCGAGGAGATCGAGATGGCGCGGCTGGAGAGCAGGAAAGCGGTCGTAGATGATGCTGTGAAGCCGCCGGGTCGCTCCACGCAGTTGGAGGCTGAGGGGTCTGTACGCATTCTGGATGCCCAGGGGCAGCAGAAGCTGGGCTGCGCTCAGTTGCTCATTCGCCTGCCGATACCGGAGAGCGGCGTGGTGGCTCCCATCCTGCCGGCTACTGTTGTGGACACCTCGGTCGCTCTGCTGCCTGGTTCAGCGGGTACGAATTCGATCTCATCGACTCCCGCAGCGCCGGCGCAGACGCCCGCTTCCCATCCGGCGGCGGCATCCTCTACGCCCGCGGCTCGCGTTACGGCGGCTGCACCCGTGAAGATTGGCAGGCCGGGGCCAGGCAACGCCATCGTGTTTCGCGCACATGAAATCGGGCTGGAAACGCTTTCGGGTGCCGCAGGTTTGCCCGCAGGCACATCGCATGTCCCTGGCATGAAACGTCCGGTCCCGAAGGTTACCGGCACGCGCGACGTGGAGGTACGCGGCGGCGGGCTCCATCTATTCGCGGATTACTTTGAGATCGACCCCATCAGCGGACTTGGCACGGCCAGGGGAACTGTCCGCATTATGAGCCGCGACGGCGGCGTGGAATATTCCCTTGCGCCTGTGCAGTTTGCGGTGGATATGAGCACCGGTCTGGGGCTGGCCGACGTGCGGTTTACTTCTGTGATGCGCGGCGATCTATCCTGGAAGGCGGGCCGCATGGAAGGCTCCGCGATCAAGGCTGCGATATCGCCTCTTCTGGCTCCGGCTCCCGCTTCCACCAACCTGGGTGTGCCGACTATAGATACGGATCCCGACGGCGGCGTGGGCACTTCGGCAATGGTGACCCTGCCGGATGAGCAGTCGCACGTCATCGCGGCGGAAGCCCGGCGCCTTTGGGAGGCCAGACGCTACGACGAGGCCGCCGCCCGCTACGAGTCGATCCTGAAGCTGCATCCCGGCAGCCTCCTGGCGCTGGGCAATCTGGCTGCGTTACGCATCATCACCGGCAAAGCCGAGGAAGGTAAGGCGATGATTACGCGCGCGGAAGAAATTGCGGCGCGGGATGCCTTTGCCATGTCGGCGCTGGGTCTTATTTTGCACAAGGCCGGGCGTCTTCCCGAGGCCGTTGGTACGCTGATCAAGGCTGCGCGTCTGGAGCCTCGCGATGCCCGCACGCGTCTGTATCTGGGGCTTTCACTCGCCGGCACAGGCAAGCTTGAGCAGGGGATAGATGAGTGCCGCCGCGCCCTGGAACTTCGCTCCAGCTACCCGGAAGCTGCCATGCAACTCGCCGTGCTGCTGCTGCGTCGCCAGCCGCCGTCTATTCTTGAAGCGCGTCCCTACTACGCTCAGGCCATCGTGCTCGGCATGCCGCGCCAGCAATCCGTCGAAGATATCCTGGAAGCGCGCATCGAAATGCTGGCCCCCTTCGAGTCTCAGCACGGCTATGCCCTTGCCACGGGTGAGAACGCGAACGGAATGCCCGGCTCCATGGCGGGCGGTCCCACGCCGATGTTTCCTGCAACGCAGTCGCCTGCCACTCAGGCTGTCATCGATACCAGCGCGCCGCCGCCATTGGTGCCTGCTCCGGCCCTTGTGCCTGCAGCGCCTCCAACTACGACCATGGCGCAAAGTCCTGTATCTTCGCCTCTCGCAGCTCCGCCCGCATCGACGACGGCAGCGGCAGTTGTGGATACGGCTCCGGTTCCCTCTCCCGCAGCACCTGCCGTACCTTCACTTCAGGAGCAGGATAACGGTACTGCATCTGTTCCCGCTTCTTCCCCTTCACCCGGCCAGCAGAAGGCTACAGCCGCGGCTCCCTCCGGTCCGGCTCAGGCGGAGAACCTGGAAGATACGGCCAGGCTGGTGCGTCTGCCCAACGGGCTCACCTTCGATAATTCCGGCATGACTAAGGTAGTTGTAACGCTGGAGGAGGCGAGTGCGCGCCTTATTAAAGAGGCCAAAATTGAAGGGCCCTTTCAGCGCATCAAAGTCATCTTCGATCGCAACGAATCGGATCCGCCTGCTCCGCGCGTTACGGTAACCATTCCTCCTGGCTCCACCATGGACGAAGCGGTGCGTCTCATTGGGCAGTCCATACAGGCGAAGGTGGCCTACGGCAAACGGGCCATTTATTTCAAGCCGCGCAAAGTCCCCACAGGCACAGCCTCGGGCAGTGGCAGTTCCAACAGTCCAGCAGCCAAACGCGCCCAGCCGGTCTCTTCCACTCCCAGCGCTCAGGGAGATGGCGGTCAGGCACCGGAGTAAGCCGCGCGACGACCGCTACGGACTGAAGGGGAAAACTTTCTGAAAAAAAAAAAAAAAAACGAAAACAGGCCGACACCCCCAGTGAAGGGATATGTCGGCCTGATAAAGAGA
>JBGGNE010000192.1:0-9643 GCA_041287705.1 Methylacidiphilales bacterium
AAATTTGCATTTACCTCCAGGACAAGGTCGCGGCGTAAACGCGACCCGGAGCGAAGCCGCTGCTGCTGAAACTCGGGGATGAGCGAGGTCTTCTTCGATCCGGTGACTTTCAGCAGGCAGGTCGATTGCGAAATTCCTAACGGGCAATCTCTCGCCAGGTGAATGAAGCGCCGTTCTGACGATCTGCGCTCGCGCCCGGTTCGTCTGCGGTCACGGAGCCGTCCGGAGCGACGCGAAGGTGGCGGTGGCTGGTGAGGGAGAGGAGCAGCAGGTCTCCACAGGGCATCTCGGTCCACTGGAACGACTGTGATTCGTCTGTAAGCCGAGCCGGTGCGAGGGACACGCGGCCTTCTTTGCCGAGGCCTGCTACGGTAATGAGGTTGCCATCGACGAGGGATTGCAGGGAAACGCGGCCGAGTTTGCGGTCGACGACTTTAAAGCGGGCGGCAGCAGTGGCCGCAAGCGGGTCGGTACTGGGCACGGCACTCAAGACTCCGTTCTGGGCGACGAGCACGGTCTTGTCGCGGAGGTTCTCCAGTACGATCGTGCGGCCCGACGGAATGGGGCGTGTGAATCCGGAGGGTCGCGGCTCGTTTAAAGTGAAGCGATCGAAATCAGCGTGTCCGCCCGTGGCGTTGCCGGAGTTGTAGTTGAACAGGGAGTATCGAACGCCCTGGAAGGTGCGGCCCTGAAAGATCATGACGAACTCACCGCCGAGGGCGTGGAAGCCTTTTCCATCCGTGCTGTAGCTTAGCGTGGCTTTTTCCGTGAGGAAATCGCACTGCGCCCGCAGCCAGACGCGACCGCCGGTGAACGGAGCGCGGTCCGTCTGCCCGGTCGTCTGGTCGAACCGCAGTAGTTCGAATCCCTCGGTGTTGCGACTTACGCCGATCCACGTGTACGGATGGTTCAGGAGAGCGAGCCCGGCCACATCGCCCGGCCGGAGACTGGCGCAATCGAGTTCGACCGTCGCTGTGGATTCGGGGCCGATGGCGCGTTGCGTGAGAGTATTGCGCGCATTCCAGAAATCGGGAGCGGGCAGGGAGTGCAGGCGGAGAAAGCCGGCTCGTTCGGTGAGTGACCATTTGTCGGCGACAGGGAGGTGATTCCACTGCCAGACATTGGCCAGCCCGGGGCCGTTGAATTCGTCGCTGCGCTGATACGGGGCGGAGGGCGGGGTAGGCGGCGTACTCTCGGTACCCTTGCCGTTGCCGGCGGTGCCGACATCAGGCTTCACCCACGTGCGAGGGGTGCGCCTCAGGTTGCCGGGCAGTCCAAAGTAGGGCCAGCCATCCTGCCAGGTCACGGGTGAAAGGCAGGTGAGGCGCCCCACGGAGTTGTAGTCCATCATGGAGAATCCCCACCACTCACCGGTGGGCGTGTTGACGATGCCGCCCTGATGCATGGACATTCGACCAACGCGGTTTGGGTCCGGTGCCTTGAGGGTGAATGGAGCGCCTTTGCGGTCGTTCTCCAGGCGGTTGCCCTCCGGGATCCCGAATTCTTCGTCCGAGCTGATCTCCAGGTTTACCTCGTAGGGGCCCTCGGGACGGTCCGCCCGGGCGCACGGCATGCGCATACGGCCGCTATACCATGCGCTTAGGATGTAGTATTTGCCGTCTATTTTATAGAAATGGGCGCCCTCCCCCATGCCATCGGATTTCTGGAAAAGCGTGCGTTCTGTCCCGGGCACGACATCGTCGAGTTGATCGTTGAGCTGCGCAAACTTGATCTCGCGGTAACCCCATACCACGTAGACCTTTCCGTCATCATCAAAAAGCACGGACAGGTCGTGAAACGAGCGCTTGAGCTCCCGATGCGTCCAGGGCCCGCGGGCATCCGTGGCCGTGTAGAGCTGCGTCTTGCGACGGTTGATGTTGGTAAAGATGTAGAAGGTGCCCTTGTGATAGCGGAAGCTGGGCGCCCAGATTCCCTGACCGTAGATGGACTTGCCTTCTTCGAGCCTAAATTCGGGGCCGAAGTTCAGGCTCTCTGAGGCATAACTGAGCAGCTTCCAGTTCACCAGATCCTGCGAGTGCAGGACCGGCAGGCCCGGCATGGCGTGCATGGTGGTGCCAGTGAGGTAGAAGTCCTTGCCGACACGGATAAGGTCCGGATCCGAAAACTCGTCGTAGAAGAGTGGATTCGTGAACGTGCCGTTCCCGTTGTCAGCGATCCACGTATCGGTGGCGAATACGGTCATCGCAGTCAGGCATTGGGCGAGGCAGAGGGTAAGCAGGAGTTTTCTCACGATGAGTACCGGTAGGTTTACGGTTTAGCCGAGCCGTAAGCTGCTTCGAGTCGCTGGTATTCGTCCGCCGAAACCGGTAGAATAGAGCCGTGGCGGAACTTGAAGGGGAAAACGAAGCCTTGGGCAGGCTCAAACTGGCCGGTAGACAAATCTTTAGTGATAAAGGGCTTATAACCTGCCGACTTGGTATAGTTATCGAGAATCAGGCACCATTGAGCGGGTTTGCCCTGGGCCGCCGGCTCAAGCTGGTAGCATTCGGGGCCTTCGAAGCCTTTCATGCCGGCGAGGTTGAAACCGGGGATTTCGGTCCACTGCCCCGTGAGGTTTTCGCTGACTTCCAGCGTGATAGCACTGTTCTTTTCGTCCTTGTTGAAACGGTAGTACTTGCTGCCCTCGCGGACAATGGTCGTATCAATCACGGAGTCGGGCTTGTCAATGTAGACAAAGGGCGCGCTAAAGGTAACAAAGTCCTTCGTGCGCGCGGCCCATATGCGGAATTTCTTGAAGTCGTCGCTCTTGTTCTTGGAGGCCCAGAAGACGAGATAGTCTCCTGTTTCATCGCAATACACTGCCTCGGGAGCCCAGGTGCACCCGGCGTCATCGGCGGCTACTTTAACCAGGCGTGGAGCGGTCCAATCGACCAGATTTTCGGATTCCCAGATGAGGATCGACTTGCTGCCGCCATTAGCCGCGCGTTTCCACGAGGGATTCAGGTTGGTCGAAAGGTCGGTCGCAATGATGTAGGATTTTTTGCCATCGTGAGAGCGGAACAGGTAGGGGTCGCGAATACCTTTCTCTCCAAGTTTGCTGATCAGCACGGGCTCCCCGCCGTGCAGGGCCGTCCAGGTCCTGCCGTCCTTGCTTAAGGCAAAATAGATCTGCTCTGTCATCGGCGTTTGTTCGCCCTTAAAGGTTACGAAGAGATAGCCGGCGTTGTCCGCGAGGGCGGTGGCGGTGGAGAGGCAAAACATAAGGATAAGGGTGTTCAGGATTTTCATTGGATAAGGAAAGGATTGGGGGGTGAGACGAGGTGGAGGTGGATGTCAAGGCGTGCCTCTGCCATTCGTAAGAGGCTCTCCTTTGTCGCCGGGGTGGAAGGGCGTGGTCAGCGGATCCATGGGGCGAATGGCGCCGGTCTCGTCGAACTCCATGCGTACCAGGCATGTCTGGCGCTGGTAGCCGCTTCCGCCAGGCACTGCGTGGCGATGGTAGGCTGCATACCACCTGTCCGTGCCGGGGATGTTAATAACGCTGTGGTGCGCGGTGCCTGCCGCGGCGCCGTTCTTTTGGAGAACGATGAAATCCTTGTCTCGCACGACCACCGGGCCGAAGGGGGAATCGGAAACGCCCCAGCCGACGCGATAGTTAGGGCTTCGGGCATCGTCAATCGACCACATGAAGTAGTACTTTCCCTTGCGTTTGAAGACGACAATTCCCTCGCGGAAGTCTTTAAGCGCTATGGGTGACGGCTCGCCATCCAGGGAGATCATGTCTTTTTTCAGTCGAACGACATGGCAGCGGCCGTTGCCGAAGTAAAGATAAGCTTGCCCGTCTTCGTCGATAAAGGCGCACGGATCGATCGTGTGGACATTGAGCTTGTTGCTCTTCTGAATCAGGGGCTGGCCGAGCGCGTCTCTGAAGGGACCTGCGGGCGATGTGCCTTTCGCGACTCCTATCTTGCTGCGGGCGCAGAAGTAGAAGTACCAGGTACCGTCTCGCTCCATGCAGTCCGGTGCCCATGCCTGGAGATTCGCCCAGGAGAGATCCTTCGTTACGTCCATCGCTACACCTTCCCGCTTCCAGTCGACCAGATTTTTCGAGGACCATACGACAAACTCCGTGGTATTCCAGTTTGGCTTATCGGTTGTCGGATAGATGTAGTAAGTGTCGCCAAAGACGCGGATCGCGGGATCCGCCGTGTACCCGGGTAGAATAGCCGGAGGCACATCCGGAGTCTGCGCTTTGGCAGATGCACACGTAAACGCTGTAAGTGTCATTGTCACGGTAAACGCAATGGCGGAGATGAAGAACCGGAGTTCAGACATAAAGATTCTTTATAAGAAGGGACATGCTTACCGGGCGGTGTCTTCCGACTGTTTTATGGCCGATATCGGCTTTCCGCCGGCACGGATACGGATAACGGAGAGCGAATTGGCCGGAGCGATGTAACTGAAGCCGGGGCCAACTGGCAGCACGCTCTCTTTCGGAAGGGTGGGTGTTGCGTCCTTCCCATCGTTGACTGCGGAGGGATCCGCGCCCGCCAGCACGGTTAGGGAGGCTTCTACAGGGAGATTATCGGCACCCTGCAGTTTGAAGCTGAGCGGTTTGTCCCTGGGGCTTCCGTTCACAATCTTCATGATGACATCGCCCGTTTTACTTTGCCGGACTGTTGAGACGGCGAAGTCGGCGGGCGTCCCTGTCTGGCTGGGCGTCGTTTCCAGGCAGGTGTCACCAGCGTTGGTGAAGAAGAGCTTCTGCACCCAGTAATTTACAGTGAGCTCGATGGAGGTGTTGGTGAAGTAGATCATATCCGGGCTCCATTGCGTGAAGCCCCGTTTGGCCAGCAAGGGCGCGTAGGAGGCAAGGGAAACGACATCGCCGTTGCGTTCAAGGGCGGTCATGCAGGCCGCCTCGGCAAGGGCGGAACGGAGGGTGGAGCGACGCTTGTCATCATGCGCGGCATACTCGCCCAGATAGACTTTGGAGGCGGCACGATCGTACTTGTCGTAGCGGCTGAGATTGTTCCAGAAGAATTGCGGCGCTTTATAGTAGTGCTCGTCTACCATGGGGATGCCGAACTCCCTGGCGATTTTCCAGCCCTGCTCGAAGTCCCGGCCCGCCGCGTCGGGACCCACGGTGCCGATAACGATAATCTCAGGGTGAGCCTTCTTCATCGCATCGTAAATCATTTTGAAGCGCTCGCGAAACTCCGGCGTGATGTGATCCTCGTTACCTACACCAATATATTGCAGCCCAAAGGGTTCCGGATGGCCGGCGGCAGCTCGCACAGATCCCCACCTGGACGTGGCCGGGCCATTGGCCCACTCCACAAGATCGAGGACATCCTGCACGTAGGCCGGCATCTCCTCCATGGGAATCGCACACTGGCCATGCCCGTTGGTATAGCCCGAGTTCTGGCAGGAAACTCCGGCGGCGACGACCGGAAGTGGCTTTGCCCCAATGTCTTCGCAAAACTGGAAGTACTCGAAGTAGCCAAGCCCCATGCTCTGGTGATAAGCCCAGATGTTCGGCATTTGCCTGCGCTGCTCGATTGGTCCAACCGTATTCTTCCAGTGATACATGTTGGAGAGGCCGTTGCCGTGCACCAGGCAGCCGCCAGGGAAGCGGATAAAGCGCGGGTGCAGGTCGGCGATCACCTGGGCCAGATCCGCACGCAGCCCGTTCTTGCGCCCCTTGAACGTGGCGCGCGGGAAAAGCGATATCTCATCCAGTCCGATGCTTCCACGGCTCTTCGCAAGCAGAACAAAGCGGGCGGCGTCATCGCTGCCTGTAGAGGTTATGGATCCCTCGTAGCGCTTCCAGTCCATACCCTGAATGTTCAGAGAAAACTCGCCGAGGTTGCGTCCATCCTTGCCCTCCAGGCGCACGGTCACCGGCATTGGCCGCTTTTCGATATCAGCACGCGACTCGTTGCGGCGCTCTGCATAAATCTGGCGGGCGAAGAAGGAAGCATCGTAAGTTTCGCCCTGTTTTATGGGGATGCCGTCAAAGCCCGCATTCGCAATCCCCACACCGTTAGCAGGTCCGCTTACCTCCAGCACCAGGTAGTTTGGGTTGCGCTGATGGACGGGGATGCCTTCATCAATGGCCAGACTTCCCTTCCCTCCTTCGGACTGAACGAGGCTCCAGAAACTCAGCGAATTCCAGTCCTTCTTTCTCATGCTGCGATACTCAAACGAGCGATTCTGAATCAGCTCCCCATACAGTCCGCCGTCGGCTGAGTAGTTAATATCCTCAAAGAAGAGTCCGAAGAGATCCGGGCTGATCGGCTTGTTCCTGGCCATGTCGACAATGATCTGAGTCGGAGCAGCTACGGGTGCAGGAGTCGGATCCGCCGCGTGCATGGCCGGCGGAAGAGCGGCTACAGCGCAGGCGAAGATGAGGTTCATGAGGCATTTGGACATGGATTAGCAAGGTAAAGTAATGGTGGGAGGCACGAACGAGGAGGGCAACGGCTTCAACTCCCCATCTTAACGATTTCTCTTGATCGCTGGTCTGCGGCTTCGGGTAAGTTGCATTGAAAAGCATCGCAGTCGATGGATCAATAATCTGGCAGGGAGGAGCCAAAAGTTCCATGTTTCAAACCCACATATCCCTTCGAGAAATCCACATGTTCGCTGAACAAGCCGTCCGGATTGCATTTGATTGGCGTCCATTGCGGATGTATCCATTGGCATCGTCGCCCTCTAAGAGCTTGCATTGTCCCGTCTGCGGTACCGATCGTCCAGCTCGAAGGGTCCTCCGTTTTATGTGTAACTATCAAAGTGCGCCACCTCAGCTCACGGCAGCCTTTATGTACTGCGAAGGGGGCACCCCCATGTGGCGTTTGAAGGCCGTGCTGAAGGCGTACGGATTGTCGTAACCCACTACTTCCGAGATGGCCGCTACGGTGAGTTGTGTAGTCTGGAGAAGCATGGCCGCCTTTTGCATACGGATGTGCGCCACCTGGTGCATAGGACTTCGCCCGGTTTCGCCGAGCGAAAGGCGGCGCAGATGTTCCTCACTAAAGCCGGCGCGCTCAGCAAGCATCTTCATGGTCCAGTGAAGCGCTGGATGGCCCTCTACTTCCTGCCAGAGGGTGTGTAGCCTGTATCGTCGTCGGGAAGGTTCCAGCAGACGAAGGGATGCGCTGTGAAGCAGTCCGGCCCACATCGCGCTCGTGGGTTCGTCGGCATATGTCTGCGCCTCGTGCAAAAGTCCTCGCATGGAACATTCGAACGGAAGCGTATCTGTTTTCTGCAGCGTGCACTGGGTTGTAGAACCCATGCGGACGGGCGAAAGTGGCGCATAGTAAATCCAGATAAAGTCCCACTGCGTTTCGGGGATCGCCCGAAACGCAGTAAACACGCCGGGGGGTGATACATAAGCCTGGCCGGCGCAACACTCTTTCCAGTCGTCATCCATCCAAACTTCGCCTTTGCCACCAATGCAAACCAGTACGTGAAGGTGGGGCGGTTTGTGCCGCACCATGCAATAGGGCGGCAACGCGCTGGAAAGCCCCGCGTGGGGAATAGAGAGGGGGCGAAGCGGATGGCACAGCCCGGAGTGCACCAGCCATTCGCGGGTGTGCTCGCCTATAATGTGGGTTTCTCGAAGGACCATGTGGGGATGAACCATGGCGTATTTAGGATGCAATTGCCAGACTCAACAATCATGGCGAACGATATCAAGACAGCTCGTATTTTCTTTCACCCCGAGAACCCGGTCGGCGAAATTGACCCCCGCATTTACGGTTCGTTTATCGAGCACATGGGACGTGCCGTCTATGGCGGAATCTACGAACCGGGCCACCCGACCGCCGATGCCAGCGGGTTTCGGGGCGATGTGCTGGAGATGGTGCGGGAACTGAAGGTTCCGCTGGTGCGTTATCCCGGCGGTAACTTCGTATCCGGCTACCGGTGGGAAGATGGCGTCGGACCGCGGGAACTGCGACCGAAGCGGCTCGATCTCGCATGGCAGACCGTTGAACCCAATCATGTGGGAGTCAACGAGTTTGCCGTCTGGGCGAAGCTTGCCGGCTCGGAGGTAATGATGGCTGTCAACCTCGGCACGCGTGGGATTCAGGAAGCGTGCGATTTGCTGGAGTATTGCAATCACCCCGGCGGCAGCTATCTGAGCGATCTGCGGAAAGCCCACGGAATTCCCGAGCCGCACGGCTTTCGGCTGTGGTGTCTGGGTAACGAAATGGATGGTCCCTGGCAGATCGGCCACAAGACGGCGGACGAATACGGCCGCCTCGCACTGGAGACGGCAAATGCCATGAAGAAACTGGACAGCAACATTGAGCTTGCGCTGTGCGGCAGTTCGGGCAGAGGTATGTCGACATTTCCGGAATGGGAGGCCACCGTCCTCAGCCATGCCTATGACAAGGTGGATTACATCTCGCTGCACCAGTATTTTGGGAATCCCACGGGAGACACGCGTCACTTTCTGGCGGAATCCGTGGGTATGGACCACTTTATCGAGAGCGTCATCGCCACATGCGATTACGCGAAAGCCAGGAAGCGCAGCAAGAAAACCATAATGCTTTCCTTCGATGAGTGGAATGTCTGGTATCACTCGCACCAGACAGACCGAGTGATCGCGCCCTGGCAGGTTGGGCCACCGCGGCTGGAAGACGTCTATAACATGGAGGACGCGTTGGTGGTGGGATGCATGCTAATCTCCCTTCTGAAACATGCCGACCGGGTGAAGGTGGCCTGCCTGGCCCAACTGGTGAATGTTATCGCACCGATCATGACGCAGACCGGCGGCGGCGCATGGCGGCAGTCCATCTTCTACCCCTACTTGCACGCATCCGTCTACGGTCGGGGGACAGCGCTGCGCACTCGAGTGACCGCACCTTGTTATCACGACGCCGAGTTGGGAGACATTCCGCTTCTGGAGTCGATAGCCACGTTTGACAGGACGGCGGAATCCCTCACCGTCTTTGCCGTTAATCGGGACACGGAGCATGGGCTGCGACTTGAGGCCGACATGCGCCCATGGGCAGGTTATCGTGTCGTGGAGCACCAGATTCTCGAACATTCCGACCTCAAGGCTTCCAACACTGCCGACAGCACCAGCAACGTCACCCCGAACAATCGCGGAAATGCGGCTGTTGAGAGCGGCATGCTAAACGCAGTACTTCCCAAGCTGTCCTGGAATGTAATCCGGTTGGACAAGTGCCGGCCCAGCAAACCTCAGCCGGGGCGGTAGAAGGGTCGGAGCAGACCTCAGGGGGCATCCAGCAATAACCCGGACCTTCACAGCGAAGGTTACTTCTGGATGCCCCTAAATGCGACGTGGCAGGGTGGTTCCTTCTACCCAGGTGCCGGGGACAGTGAGCTGGCGGGCGAAAGGAGGGACACCGCGAAGGTTCTCGTGGATCTGGGAGAGGAGGGTCAGGGCGGCGGCGCGGCCGACGTCTTCGGAGCGTTGATCGATACCACTATCCGCATCTGTATCCAGGATTGAAGTTGCGGCGACGCCGATGTCCTCAGGCACGCGGTACCCGGCGGTGCGAACCAGGTTAACAATAGTGCTTGTATCGCTGAAAATGGCATCCGGTTTCTCGCATTTGATCCAGCGGCTCAGGCTGTCGCATTGCGTTTCGGGCCTTGTAAGATCCATGGTCAGGATCGGAACGACTTCATTCTGTGGAATATCGAG
>JBGGNE010000193.1:0-11739 GCA_041287705.1 Methylacidiphilales bacterium
CCCCCGAGCCCCTGCCGAGAGAGCGCACCATGGAACTCGATGCGGAGCTTTTGGCGGAGTGGCGGGCGCTGTTGCCGTGGACGGAGGAGTGGCGCACCGTTTCCGTGCGGCCCGCGCCGCGCAGGTTTGATATTCAGGAGCGGAAGAAGGAGCTGACCGAGCACGTGCTGAGCAGGAAGAGACCAGAAGCGTGGGTGTTTGAAATCCCCGCCACCCTGAGCCGGGAGGAAGCGGTGTTCTGGATCTCCACACTGCGGCAGACGGGCAAGGCCTACGAGGATTTTGAGCCCGTGCCCTCGCTGTGCCAGGACATTCGCGCCTGGTTGGAGCGGCAGCCGGTGCTGGCCACCTACTGGAACTTTTTCCATTACCCGCAGCTCTTTATCCCGTTTTACTCTCCGCTGGAGATCGCCCGCATGTTCCGCCAGTGGAGCAGCCTGGCAGAGCCCGGCTCCGATGAGCCGCTTATCCCCCACAATGGGCAGAACGGTGCCCGCGCCGCCGACGGCTTCAGCCGCGCCATCGTACCCTTCATGTCGCTGGCCGAGCGCGATGAACTGCGCGCGGAGTTCGAAGCCCTGTTTGATAAGGAGCAACCGGACAAGCACCTGAATGACAAAGAGGCCGGCAACATCGCCAAATCCCAGACCACTCTGAAGTACGGGAGAGGGGAGATGATAACGGGACTGCTGGCCGCCGTGGGCAGCAGCCGGGTGGCCCGCTGGCTGAATGCGCTGCCCGATATGGCCATGGACAGCCTGTTCTGGTGGCGGCACGGCAAGATCTTCCTGCTCGCCGGCGCCGGCACCGAGGAGGATTTCAGGTTGTCGACATGCCGCCTGATGCGGAAGCTGCCGAGCATCGTCGCCGTGCAGCTGTGGATTGCCGCCACGGAATGGCGCTCGCTGGACATTGTCGTGGCAACCATCAGGCAGGCGCCAGAATATGTGAACGAAGGCATGATCGAAGCGCTTGCCGGGGTGAATGCGCCGGAGACAGCCATGGCCATGCTGGAGCTGGCGCTGCAATCCGCGGTGCGCGGCCATGCCACGGACTGGTTCGCCATTTACCCGACAAACGTGGTCATCGGCCTGACGCCGGTGGCGGCCGCCCTGCAGGTGGAAGGATTCAGGGGATCGCGCCATCCCAATCCCGGCCTGGTGGAGCCCGCGCGGCAGCAACTGCTCTCGCTCATGCGCCGGGGCGACCTCCACTTTATCCGCCTGGGCCTGCCCCATCTCTCGGCGGAGCACGTGGAGTGGCTGCGCCGCGAGGTGATGGAAGGCCCCGAAGAGCAGCTTAAGGAGATCCACTTCGACGAAGATCTCCCCGAGCCGTTGCGCGAGGTGCTGGAGGAAAATGAGGAGGACGCGGAGGAGAATGTGCCGGAATGGCTGGATATCTTCGCGCTTCCCTGGATAAAAGTCGGGGAAGGAAGGCTCTCCGAATCCGCGATCGAGAGCGTAATCATGATACTGAGCTACGACCTGCCGGAGGACGCCGACGACGAGATTGCCCGCGAGACAACGGTGCTGAAGCAGACGACCGACCCGCGCTCGCTGGAAACCTTCGCGTGGGCTATCTTTCAGGCGTGGCTGCGGGCGGGGACGCCTGTGGACGCGGAATGGGGCTTTACCTGCCTGGGCCACGTGGGTGGCGACGACACGGCGCTTCGCCTGCACCGCATGTTTACGGCGTGGTCCCCCACTTATGATAGCTGCACGACCCGGGACGCGAAGGGGAAGGTCACCGGCATCGTGGAATATGAGGTGCTGACCAACTGGCTCAACAGCGAAAAGCTCCGCTACATCACGGAAGCCGCGCACTGCCTTAAAGCCATAGGCACCGACACGGCCCGCATGCTTCTGGCCGATATGGTGCGCAAGCTGAAGTACGGCCTGACATCCCCGTATATAATGGAAGCACTGGATGAACTCGCCCGCAAAGAGGACGAGCAGATGCCGGACACCGCCCTGCGGCTGGAGGAGGAAGCGGAAGCCGTGATGGATTCCATTGCCGGGATCAACCACATCGTGCCCACATGCGGTTTCAGCGTCGAGGGCACCCGCACCTTCGGCGTGGGCCAGCAACGGTACCAGTTCTCGCTGGGGGCCGCGCCCGATTTCAGGCCGCAGGTGCGCGAGATCTTTCCGGACCGCACTCTCAGCGACATTCTGCCGGATGATATCCCCATGCCGGCCCCGGGCGACGCCCTCGCGGCCGCCCGATACGCGGAAGGCAGGCTGATTCTGGAGACGACGGCCCTGGCCATGAAGATTCAGTGCGACCGTCTGGAGGACGCCATGGCGACCTGCTACTACTGGGAGCGCGATGATTTAACGGAGCTGTTTCTGGACAACCCGCTCATGCGCCACCTTGCGCGCGGACTCATCTTCGGCTCTTTTGACACGGAGACGAATGAGCCCTTCAAGGTGTTCCGCATCGACAAGGATCTGAGCCTTATCGATGAATACGGTGATGAAGAGGAGCTGTACGAGGACGCGTGCCTCGGTATCGTCCACCCCGTTCAACTGAAGGATTACGACGTAACCAAGTGGAAGAACGTGCTGAAGGAGGAGGGAATCACCCAGCCCTTTAACCAGATGGGGCGCGAGTACTATCGCCTCCATACCGCGGATGAAGGGGAAACGGAGATCACGCGCTTCAAAGACGTGGATGTGGAAGGCACCGATATCTATGCCATCCTGCGACGTGACGGCTGGATTCATGCGATTCCGGCTGAATCCGGCGGCAGCTTCTACTCGCACAGCAAACACTTCAGCACCGCCGAGTGCACCGCGTACATCCGCTACGACTCCGGCCTGGAAATCGATGACAAGGAGTGGACTCTGAATATCACCGAAATCTTCTTCTGCCACGGCACCCAGCCCCGCGACAGCGAAGACTGCGACGCCGAGCGCCTCACCATCGAGAATGTCGACCCCACCGTCCTGACAGAAGCGCTCCGACCGGTAAAGGAGATCTGCAAGCTGTCCGGAGAAGACAACGCGGGGGAGGAGGGGGACGGGGACGGAGAAGAGGAAGAGGAGGATTAGGCGTCGTGGTGTGAGGACCGCGCCTTTGAGTTAGACCATTTCGCGGAGTTAGACCATTCGCAGGCGTTAATTGGTATAAAAACTGGGCTCGATTTTGGGATGAGAGCAAGGCGCGATTGAGGGAGTGCATTAGAATAATGCATGACCGAAAGCGCAACGCTGCTATCGCCCAAAAGCGACCCAGGATTTGTACCAATTAACGTCTGCGATTGGTCTTAGTTGGTATAAAAGCTGGCAAGGCGAGAAAGAGGGAGTGCACGAGAATATAATGCATGACCGAATTCTCAACGCGGCCTGCGCCCAATAAGCGCTGTAAGCGTGCGAATGACATAGCCCGGGGCACAGGTCCGCCGATCACACGCGTCCTGAAGGGACGCTCACCATCTATCGTGCCTATGAATGCGCATCCTCACACGCCGCCTGATTTTCCATCACGTTTCCCAATCTGTCGTTGCGGTCGTCGCGCCGTAGCGACCGTGGCGTTAAAGAAGGTTGTGGTATTGCCCTGCTATAGAGTGTCGCCATAAGAATTCTGTTCTCAACGCTACGTACGCAACGGCGCAACGACCGCAACGAGGGAAGCAGATATGAATTCCCGGTTAGCGGATTGCTGAGAGTCAATCTGGAGCAACCTGGGTGCCCAGAGATGATGGCGTTTCACTCTGCTCGGATCGAAGCCGCTATGCGCTGGAAGACTGCGCTCCATTTCTCCGCGGCTTCCTCATTATAGGTCAGGTTGATTGTCAGGACTTTATCGTCAGCAACGATAACAATCATGCGGACCTGGAAATGATTTCCATAATCCGACGACGCTTGTTTGAATGTCAAGGCAACGCTGGTAAAACTTCCCACAGTTGCTCGCTCCATACGCAGCATCTTCTTGAAATCTGCATCTGACATGATGTTGAGCAAACTGAAAGGCGTCGATAATTTCGCTATCTCTTCATTTGTCGCATCGGCAATCGGTTTAGTGAAGGAGTATAGCTTATCCTGCACAGTAATAGTTGCTACGGCATCCGGCGACTCACTAAAACGAGTAGGCCCCGTAGCTTTAAAGATGACTACCGGTCCCTTGGACAGATCAGTATTAGCTAACTTTCGAGTGGACTGGCCCTTAGCATTTATTGCAAAGTATGTGCCGTTAAAATCCACCCTCCAATCTTCCTGCAAATTCATCTTTATCCCCAAAGGCAGCGAGACGGACACGAACTTCTTTACCTTTCCAATATCTTTAGCAGATGTTTCAGCTGCCCGCACTGCGGTATAAGACTCCTTATGGAAATATGAGTAGATCCCAGATGCCAGAGTGGTTACTAAAAAACCACCTATACCAACAACAGACAGAACGCCTATAACGACAAGAGCAAAAGTGTTGTCGTTGTTTAAGGCCGTCAACCCTCTTTCGGTTAATCCAGGTGAATGGATACTCTCAGCATCATGCGCTTTATCCGCCTCAATCCTGGCTACAAAATCTTCATAGGAAGAAGATTCCTTGACCTTCTTAAACAGATCTCTTTCGTCTTTCGGTACGCCAACAGCAGATGATAGATCCATCCATGAATGAAGGAATTCTACCAGAAGAATAAAAAAACCAACCAGGCACACGATAAACACGGCCACCACAATAAATCCCAGGACATCTACAATGGGCTTCGATAGATTTTTCTTGGCACCGGTCTCGACCATGATCCAGAAGACCAGGGACGACAGGGCAATACCACCCAGCGCCCACAATCCTATTACAATATAACTGCTTAAAACCTCCCATCCCTCTTTCCACCGTTCCTTTGTCACGTCAGCGCAGTATTTAGTAAAATCATTCTGCGACATGCTGGAGAATTTCTCATACAATTCCAAAGAAGGTTTTGCAGAAGGAAATTTGAATGTGATGTATTTAATTTTCATCGAAACAATAGGGACGTTATGTTGAAAGCAATTTTCCGTAGTAATCATAAGGCGAGCCTGAGATCAGATCACAAAACTACTGTGCAACGCGAATTGAATTTTCTGCGCGGGACAAGGCAGAATTCCAGGGTGTGTTCCCGTAATTTCCTTTCGTAAGCAACTCCCGGATATCGATGGTGAGCATCGTTCCATGGGTGAATATCTGAATTTTTTTGAGGTCGTACTGCTTTCCATCTATATCTTTTTGCCTGGCAGACATAACGATGGACCAGTACTTGCCTACAATTCGATTCTCCGGTCTGACACTCTCGATAATCTTGGTCTTCTTCTTGGTAATACCTGCATTGGCATCGCGCTCCATTTTGGCGATAACCTCCTGTACATACTTCTTTAATTCTTCCTCCGTAACATTACGAGCGAACGTATCCATTCCCGGCGCATGATTCTCTATGCTAATGGTAATGACCGCTTCGTCCGAAGCAAACACTCCAGCTTCCAACAGAACTACCGGGCCTTTGGAAAGATCCAGCTCTTCTACCGGTTTTGTGCTTTGAACGCGAGGACTGATAGGCTGAGTAACGCCATCCGCCCTGACCTGCCACGCCGAAGGCACGTCCATCTTAATACGATAAGGCAACGCTATTGTCGTCAGCTTTGCTTCCGCGGAGGTATCGGTATCTTCCCTTATAGAGGCAGAAGAGGAAGGTTGTGATTGTTGCTGCGGCTCATTCTGAGCCCGTACCTTTTCCGAAGCCGAGACCTTTTCCTGAACCTGAACCTGCGTCTGGGCTGTATTTGCAGAAGTATGAGTAGCAGCATTTGTTACTGCTACAGTTGCAGTTGATTTCTTACGCACAAAAGCAAACAGCAACAGACAGAGGGCGACGAGAGCAATACATGCCAGGATAATGTATTCACTCTTCCTTTGCCGATCATTGGCTACGGGCTCATTTTTCCCAGCCGTAAGAAGGCAGGGGACGGTGACAAACAGACTGACAAAAGGTATGCAGGTAATAAAAACCCATTCCCAGTCCTTACCCATATTACGCAGACGAAACATATAGAGCCCAAAAGCCATACCTACAGGCAGCAGCTTCAGCAGCTCGGCCATTTTGCCAAAGGGGTACAGGCCGACAATCACGAAACCAAAGCCGGTTCCCATGGCGCCGGCAATCGTTATGGTATTAAACGGTTTCCCCTGCGAAATCGCAGTCAGGGCCCCTACCGTCATAGCGCACAGAAAAAGCCCTCTGGCAAAAGTCCCCCGGGAGATCCCTCTCTCCCAGAGTGTAAGCTTTGCGGGATCGCTATTCCTGTTGCTACTCTCATACGTTTTCCTGCTAAGCATGCCGGCTTTAGTCGTGTTGGTAGCAGCATAGCGCTGTACACTCGCCGAAGGAGGCGGCGGAAGCGGCGCTGGTGAAACCGGAACGTTTTGCCCTTCTGCTATCAGCTCAAATGCGATTGTCTTTGCCTTTAAAGGATCTTCACCTTCACCCATGAATGTAATGAGGATTCTTCCTCCATACATTTGTCCGTAGCCACTGAATGTAAGCAACTCCTGATTATATTCCCACTTCTCAATCCGCACATTCTGCGCGGCGCCAAGCGAATAATGCCCCACCAGCAGATTATCGCACTGAACGCTCACCTGACACGGCCGGTTTCCGCTGTTCGCCACGTAAATGGAATAACGCTCGTCGCGCTTCAGCTTCACGCGTCCGCTGTCATCCAGCGTTCCTTCCGGAACACCCGCGGCGTAGTCCCCGTTTGTAATAACTCTTAGCTCAACCGGCTTGTTCATATATAAAGTATACGGCCAAATATCTGTTAAAAATACCAGCGTGTAAAAATAGTGATATTGGTATTACTTCTCGTTCGTCTGTGATTTCAATTCCCTCACAAACTCCATTGCTTCCTCAGCTCTTACCCGATTGCGAGCGTCTGCCACTTCCTCACGAACTCTCTCCCGCTCTTTATCTATAACGGGCTGATAGATGCCATAGCGATAATAAAAACCCACCATGCTCGCGAGCACAAACATAGCTACGACCATGACTAGCGTAGACTTAAAATCGGCCTCCTTTGCAGCAACCGCCGCTGCTGCTGCCGCTGCATCAGGCTTGCCCGGCCGCGCGGATTTCCCCGCAGCACGGTAAGGCGGCGGCCCGGACGGTACGGACGGAACAACAACCGGCGCTTCCGACACTCGCGCTGGCTCTTCCGGCACACAGCCCCGTACCGGCTCAGGACGCACACTCACTGCGGCTGCCAGTTGAATCTGAATTGTCACTGCTTTCGCCTCATCTCTCACGATGAATTCCGTTGTATAGCGGCGGTCCGCGGATCCGCCCGCCTTTATCCTGTCCAGAACGCGCTTTCGACCGGGCGCCCCGCTCGGTTCGGGCTCACGCCAGGCAGCATCAACGCCGCCAACCCAGCCAACGCCAACTGGAGCTTCCCACCCCTTTTCAGGATAAAACCGCAGCGATACCGTGCCCCGAAGCGCACTGTCCACAGGCGTCCCCGTCTCCATACTTTCCTTTGTACCCGGCTGATAAAACGTGAACGGCTCGTAAGGATGATAGCTCGACTGGTTAATATCTATCGTTTCGAAACGCTCCAGACGGAAAGTACCTATATCAATGCCATTACATTCCACTTCAATATCGCACCTGACCGTACCTCTGTATTGAATACGAATAGAATAAGGCGACCCATGCCGCAGGACAACAACTCCGCTGTCCAGCATGTGACCCTCCGGAATTGTCACCAGGTATTGACCGCGTAGAATACCGTTCATATCAATCATTCCACCATGCAACAGGCACGCTTCATTGTTAATTGGCAGCTAGTCTCCGGAGGGCAGTCTCCCCTTAGTCGAACGAAACATGCAGGGCACCGTAACAAATAAACTGATAAGAGGGAGAATAGTAAGAAACACCCAGGCCCAGTGACTGCCGCTATTGCGCAGACGCAATACATAGAGCACAAGCGCGGGTGTCAGCGGTATAATGTTGAGCGGCCCACCCGACACCAGCGAAGGAACCGGCCCCACCAACACAAAAGCGATGGCGCTGCCCAGGGCAAATGCAACGGTGCTCGAACTCATCGACCTCCCCATGGAAATAGCCGTAATCACCCCCGCCACCAGGCTGCACATCAGAATCCCCAGGATGAAAGGGCGCCGCCCGATACCCGCAGCCAGCGGCGCTTCCTCCTCCTCCTCCTGCTGCCTCAGTTCCTCCCTGTGCACCCCGCGCATCACCTCCGCCTCCGCCTTCGCCGGGGCTGTCAGGCGGAACTCCATCGTCCGCACCGCCGCCGATCCCGCGGACTCCCCCTCAGGTGTAAACTGCACCCGCACCGTGCCGGCCGCAGCCCCATCATCGCGGCGCTGAAACGTAAAGCTCTCTCCATTATGCGTCGACTTCTCCACCTGCGCCGATTGCCCGGCCTCCAGCGAGAAAAAGCCGATTCCCTGGCCCTCGCACCGAATATCCACACTGCATGGCCGCTTCCCGCCATTCTCAATGTAGATCGAATAGCGCTTTCCGTTCGCCAGCGTAACCAGACCGCTGCCGTCCAGCACACCTTCCGGTATCGCGGCAGCAAAGTCCCCCATGACCATTACTCTCAGCTCTACCATCTGGCTCATATGACGTAACACACTGAACAAATATCCATCAGAAAGCCAGAATATATTACCGTGATACGAAATTTACACGAGATCAGTTCACCAGGTAATGGAAGTGGTAGTGCTGCGCAACCGAATGACACGGCATTCTTCCTCCGCCCTCCCCTCCCCCTCATCACCCGTACTGCGCGCGGCCCCTGCCCCGGCCCATCCCCTCCTCCATCATGCGCAGATCGCGTGGCACGTACGCTTCCCTCGAGCGCTCCCGGTACGTCGTCGCGCCCTCCAGAGTAGCCAGGCCTATCGCCGCGCTCAGCACATTATCATCGTGCCGGCCCGCCATCGCCTCGCTGCGGCCATTCTCCTTCACCACAAAGCTCTCCATCTCCGCAATCAGAATGGGATCATGAATATCCACCCCATCCATACTGCCTGCCCGGCCGTACTCGCGCACCGCGGTTGCCAGCAGCTCCACCGCCTTTTCCCGCGTGCGCGCGTCCGTCATCCAGCCCAGCGCCTTATCCGTCGTCTGCTCGCGGCGATTAAAGATCTCCCGCTGATAGATATTCGCCCCGCGCAGCTTCAGCAGCTCCACCAGACCGCGATCCATATTCATCTCCGGCACAATCAGGCAGTCCCCGTAGTAACGGCTCATCCGCCACACCTGCTCCTCCAGCACATCAATATCCCAGCGCAGTTCATACTTTCGGCTACGTTCCCATTCCGGCCAATCCCCCAGCAGACGGCACACCAGCCGCGGCGGCACCCACCCGCGCCCGCCGTCAAAGTACCCCTTGCGCCACACCAGCGGCGCGTGATTATCCGGATCCCGCCCGCCCGCCTGACTCGCCCCCGTCATCACATCCACCGACTGCAGGTACGCGCATCCTTCCCGCGGCTGCTCCCAGCGCAGCACCCGCGCCTCCTCCGCGGGCGAGCGGCGAAACACCACCTCCCCGCCCTGCATATCAAACACCCCAAACTCCGGCCGGTGCACCTGCGCCGCCTCCTTCATCCTGGCCAGGCACCCCACATTAAACCGCCGGCGCCCGCTGCGCAAAAACGCGCTCTCATCATCAAAAGGATAATCCTGACAAAACACATCAAAATCCCCCTTACACTCATCCCGAATCGCCCGGCGCATAAAGGCCACCTGCGCCAGATCCAGCCCCCACTGCGCCGCCAGATCCGCCTCCTTCTGCGATAAATCCCCCTCCCCGCGCAGCCCCTCCTCCAGCGGCGGCACCCGGCACTCCGCAAAGCGAAACCACGGAAAGAACAGCTTCACATACCCCCGCTTCCCTGCCTGCAGCTCCGCAAACGTAATGGCCGACTGATACCGGTCATAAAAATCCCCCGAAGCCCCGTACGCCGTCGATTCCAGCACCACAATCGTCCCCGCCGCCGCCTCCCCCGTACTCGGCACCGTCTTCAGCAGATTACTCAGAAAATCCGCCGCGTTCGCCACCCCCTCCTCCGCCCACTTCGCCACCTCCGTGCATATCAGCACCTCAAACGTACCGCCCGTGCCCGAGTGCGGGCTGGCCGCCGTAATCCGCGTCACCGTACTGCCATTCGGGTACGTCCCCTGCCGGCTCATGATCTTCGCTTTCGCCCGGCTAAAGTCATCATTCTCCGCATACAGCCGCAGCATCCCAAACAGCTTCTCCCCCTGCTCATGGGCCCCGCCCACAATGCACCCGCGCTTCCGGTCATTCGACAAATACCGGTGACACACCCCCGTATACATCGTACTGCTCCCGCCCTGCCGCGGCTTCAGCGAGATAAGCCTGCACGGAATCCGGTGCATCAGACAATACTCCACCACATCCGAGATCTCCCTCTGCATATAATTCGCCCGCAACTCCGGATGCCGCACCAGCGCCCCACCCTTCACCTGAATCACCCCAAACGCCTCAAACCACGCCGCCGCACTACGCATCACCGCCAGCTTCAAAGCATCCGTTGGGTCCATCTTGTGGATTTTATAGCCATGATGCTGAAAAAGCAATAATTAAACCTTATTACGTGGACAAGCCAGGACTGCTCGCAGGAGGCGTTGTCGTACGGAACAGTCGCTATGTGCCCTCGTCTACATCCCCGTAGTTCATGCCCCAGTTTCTGGTAAACAGCAGTAGCAAACTTATCAAGTATTCTGTAGGCGCCGCAAGGGACTCTCCTTCTGATACATTACCAGAATCTTAACGCACACCCGGTAAAGCCGGGCCCACTTCATTAAAAGGAATCATCCCTTCATCTAGTGGCTGCACAAGATAAGGTTGCGAAAGAATTAGCTAACTCGCCGCGTCCTGCGTAGTAATCCGTGCATGCTAAAGAATAATTCCCACAAGGCCGTGAATGCGCTTCCACAGTTCAAACAATCTGCACCGATTGCACCACAAAGCTGACATCTCTTTTACTTGCTCTTAACTGAAAACCTAATATTATCTTCTAAGACTCAAAAAAATCTTGTTTAAATGGGCATCTCTTGTATTACTTTGTGAATAATTACACCATGAAAATTCTCAGCATAATCAAAGATGATCGTATTAAAGCAACAAGTGTTCTTGTAGAAATGTCTACAGAAAAGTATCTCGAATTAGTAAGCGGAGCTGAAGAAAATCTGGAAATACAACGGAAAATCATAAAAGGATTTAAACCTTATGATCGCATGAGGCAAGATCTTAGAGAAGGGTGCCTGATTCCACCTATTGTACTAGGTATTCGCAAAGATAGGGTAAGTACCCCTAGCAGCTTGACAGATCAGAGCTTTATAAGGGCTCTAACATCCATGGAAGCTCAAAATATTTTCATCATCGACGGACTCCAAAGAACGTCTGCAATTCAATTCGTTAAGAACAGTATTCCGACAGATGAGCTAAAGTCCTTTCTTTTGAGACGGCTGCGTGTGGAAGTATGGCCAGACATAACATTATCTGCACTCACCTATAGAATGATCCTACTGAATGCAGGTCAAAAACCCATGAGTTTAAAGCATCAACTTGAAGTTGTCAGCAGGCCGCTTTGTGAAGATATAATAGAAAAGTACACAGGGAAAATTGCTATTTACAGAGAAAAAGATCCCCATCGCAGAAGCGGCTATGGCCAATATCAATTCTCAATTATTGCTCAAGCTTTCCA
>JBGGNE010000194.1:0-6568 GCA_041287705.1 Methylacidiphilales bacterium
GGACATCCGCCGGATTGCCCGGGTCCGCCTCGCCCGGTACGGCCTGCTGCTTCCAGAGCTGCCCCGTGCGTTTGTCCGTAACCTGGAGCGCCGCGTCGTGCGTATTGATGACAACCGAAAGAGACGTGTTTTCCAGCGTCATCTTTTCCGGTATCCCCTTGCGCCGCATATCCGCCACGTTGCCCTTCTTCACCAGCGAAATATCATCCAGCCATGTGTGAGAGGGACCTTCACCCACAATGCGGAGCTGAATCCGAACTATCCCCTCCGGAATGATAAATCGGCTGTGAAACGCTTTCCAGTCAAACTCTCCCCGCAGATGAGAGGCACCGTAGAGCCACTCCTGCGTCTTGCCCTGGGCAGTCCATGTGGAGACGCACAGGATAACACTGGAACGCTTTGGCGTGCCCGCCTTTGTCCTGGCCCAGCCGCCAAGCTCAAACAGATCGCCAGGAGTGACATCCACCTTTTGCTCCCAGTCCATGCTCCAGTCGCTGGTCCCGGTATGCTCAATTTCCGCCGATGAACTGCCACTGTGATTTTCGGCCTTACTTACCGAGCGCGTCCCGGCATTGGCTTCGCGAGTCCAAAGTTGTCCCCAGCCGGTAAGTCCGTCTTCAAAGCCCGGATTGGATATAACTTGCTGCGCATGCGACAGCACTGGACAGGCCCCCAGCAACAATATCACTATTGCGCTGATGACGACACGGGTGATCATCTTCCCACTGTACCAGGCGCCGAAACGCCGACAAGTAAGAGTTCTCGCTAAAGGCGAACTTCAGGGGCAAGGTAATGCAAATGCAGAACGGAGGTTAGTCTCCATGGCATCAACATTGTGGATGGACAACGTTCCCAGGCATTCTTTGCGTTAGCGTCCGACAGTCTTGGCACCCAGCTTGGTGGACGCAGGCTTACGATGGGGCTTGGCCGTGCGCGGCTTGATCTCGCGGGCGGGTTCGGAAACTTTGCGCAGGCGGATGTCACAGTTGTTGTAGTTCATGTCGTGGCTAATATAAGCATTTTTAATGAGTCTGCTTGCGCACCGTTGCGTTTTTATGGTGGCGCTGTGCGGTGATCACATACAGCCGGCGGGCGCCTCCAGAGTCATAGAATGAACGCTTCACGATTGCGCTCATGCAGCGGTAGTCCTAAGATCGCAATCCACATGAAGCTTCTTACGCTTTGGATTTTTCTGGCCTGTGGCGCAGTTTTGACGGCGTCGGCCGCAGGACCAGCCCCCGTCACTGCGGACCTGGCCGGCACGGGCGACAAACAGACCTACAGCCTGGAGGTAAAACCAGCCGGCAAAGATGAACCCTTCACGGGCGGCACTCTTCGCGCCGGCAGCCAGACCATCACGCTCGGCGAAGATTTTAATGGCTTCAGCGCGAAACTCGAGGCCTACCGCGTCGCCGATGACAAGGGCCGCGTACTGGTGGCCAGCGCCCGCGGGGAAAGCGATTATGAGATCTGGTTCATCTTCGCTATCGTCAATGGCAAGCTGACCAGGATGGCCACCCTGCAGGGTCAGGGCGAAATTTCCATCCCAGGCAACGGCACGCTGATTCTGAAGACCTGGATGGGCTTCTGGAACAAAACCGAGAAATATGTCTTTGGCAAAGATCTGACGCCCGCACTGTGGCCCCAGGAGTTCTACGCCGTGGACGCAGGCGGCACAGTGGAGAAGACTTTCCCCGTCTATCAGAAGCGTGACGGCGCCAAGGTGATCGGCAACACAAAGGTAGGCAGCAAGATTAAGGTGCTGCTGTGGGATCCCGCCTCCCAGAAGCCCGGCGACGACTCCAGCATGCAAAACGAGTGGTTCCTCATTGTCACCGAGACCGGTTTCACCGGCTGGGCTCGCGGCAAGGATCTCAACGGCGAAAACGTCTCGCTCCCCTGGGCAGGCTGATTCTCAGCGAAGACAGAGTTCCTGGTGGCTGTGAATATATCAACTCTGCAAATTGGTCTTATGCGCCGAAATCCGCAGCGCGTGGCATACGGATCACCGGCTCCTGGAGCACACCGGATAGTCGTGCGCGCAGATCGTCCAGTACGCGGTGGCGGTCTTCGTCCGTGCCGTGTGCCGCGGCCCATGCTACAAAGGGCGGCACGGGCTCGAAGCCATTGAACCAGAAGATGCCGTGGTGGATCGGCGTCAGAATCGCGTGGAGCGAGGGATGCAGGCTATTGCCCTCTGCGTACATTTCGGCATCGCCACCGGTCGTCATCAGCACCATGGCGCGCTTGCCTCGGCCAAGCCCGTTCTCATACCAGTGCCCGCGGCTGTACACGCGTTTGAACGCCAGTACGCGGTCCACCCAGCCCTTCAGGAGGGCCGGCATGCTGAACCACCACAGCGGGAAACAGAAAACCAGCATGTCGCAGGATTCCAGCTTCCGGATCTCTGTCTCAATTTCCGGCGCAAAACCCTGGTGTTCCGTGGCATAGGCTTCCTCCTGCTGCTGCTTCAGGTAGTCGGCGTTGGCCGTGGTAATGAAGTTGCGGCGGTCCGACACAGGCTGAAACTGCATGGCATGAAGGTCGGATATCACCACCTCATGCCCCTGGGCAGTGAAAGTCTGGGCAGCGGTGGAAGCCAGAGCGCTGCAAAAGCTCTGAGCCTCGTGGTGAGCGTGAACAATCAGGATGTTAGCCATAAGGAAAATGGTGCCGCCATAGCGCGTTTGCGTCAATTACCCACTATTTAGTTCCCTACACACCAAAAGGTGCTATTTACTGATAAAGAAGGATTTAAATTATGGAATATCATCAGTGCCCCATCACCAGAACTCTGGAAATCATCGGCGGCAAGTGGAAACCCATCATCCTGCATTACCTGGCCGAAGCCCCGCGCCGCACCAGCGAACTCCGCCGCCTCATCCCGCACGCCAGCGGCAAAATGCTGACCCAGCAACTGCGCGAACTGGAGCAGGATAACGTTGTCCACCGCAAAATCTACCGCCAGGTCCCTCCCCGGGTGGAGTACTCCTTAACTGCTCGCGGAGAATCCCTGCGACCCATCCTCACCGCCATGTGCGACTGGGCACGTGTTCATGATCCTGAGCCGGCATCCATGACTTTACGCGCCACAGCCAGTCACGAATAAGCAGATCTTATTGAAACAAGGAAACCCCGGCACGACAAATCCCCCGCGACGGCCCCCGAAGAGCCGTCAGCAACAGGGGTCCAGCGCCCCGCGCTGGTTAGCCGCCGGGAGGGGTGATGGGCGGGGGCTCGGCGGGTGGTGTCGTGGTAGGGGCAGTAGTGCCAGGATCACCAGGGAGTTCGGGAGGTTTCTCGGCGGGTTTATCCGTGGCGGCGGGGGCGGGAGTGGATTCCGGCGCTTTCTTTTCAGGAGCCGAATCTGCGTCAGGCGCACCCGCTTCATGCGCTTTCATCACATAAATCGTGGGGACCGGCGGCAATGTAGACTGACTCAACGTAATCTCGCTCGTACCCAGTGTCTGCACCGGGAACACCTTGCCGCCCGTAAAATCTTTTTCCGCGCGCAGCATCAGCGGACCCGACTTCGGCGTCTTGCAGGCCAGAGGAATGATGATCTTCGCGCCCATATCCAACGCAATGCGATTGAGCTGCTCCACAGTAAGCTGCAGCGTACCCACATTCAGAAAGAGCACATCCGCCGATCCGATCTCCTCACGCTGACGTGCGTCCAGCACCTGGCCCAGATTGCCCACATGCACGAACGTCATACCGTCCATCTTCAGCACATAAATCGTGTTCGTCATCGAGCGACCGACATCGCAGAAACTCTGCACGCCCTTCAGATCCAGGCCATTGGCGCGAATGCGGCCGATACTTACATTGGCGCGATAAACAGGCGGATCACCGAACAGACGCTCGCCACCTTCGCGGTCATCGGCCAGTGAGCTGATCAGCACCAGATCGGCAGGCAGACGAATGGGAAACGGATACTGCACCACGTTAGGTCCAAAAGGATCAAAGGCAATACGCACGCCGGTAGACGATGTAAGATACACAAAGGCATGGCCGTAGAAGCGCACTTTCGAGACGGTCGCGATGGCCGGCGGGCGCTGCTTACCCTTCTTTGGCTTCTTCTCCACTTCCTCCGGCATAACTGGAACAGCCTTTGTGGCACTCAGTTCCGTGGAGGGCGGCGCCTGGGCGTCGGAAACGGGGATCATGGCCCGCATTTCATCGGGCGTCAGTTTACCTGCGGGCTTGGCGCGTTTCGTGACTTCCTTGACGGCCTTGGCCTTTTTGGGTTCCTGCGCTTTATCCTGAGCCGGAAGGGGTTGCGGCAGTGCCAAACCGCATAGAAGCGCGACCGCGGCCATCCACAGCCACAGTGCAGTACGGTGAGCGAGCTTTTGCATTCGATTAAGTCTAGCGCGCCGCCGCCGCTAAACAACAGCAAACGCGTGCAGACACAGCCTGTCAAGGCCGCGAAACAGCGGACGGAGATGCAGCGGGACTTTCTGAACCCTTGCCGTTAAAGGGGTTAGGCAAAAAGCCCAGGTTGATTAGTGAATCCTCAAAAATAATGAAATCGCGAGGATGATAGGCCTCCTGCGCTTTATTTACCCACATGTGCCCCTCATCCGATTCACCGCGGCTAAAGTGCCACGCGGCCTGCGCATAGTGATACACCGGTGTATACGCCATGATATCAAAGCGCTTGCGTATGGCATCCGCCTCTTTGACCTCGCGGGAGCACAACGCGCACAGATAAACCTTATAGCGAAGCACGTCGTTGCCGGGATCTGACTTCAGCAGTCCATCGAAACGGACACGCGCGCGGGTGTATTTCTTCTGCAGAAACAGCGTCTCAGCCAGACTGAACCTGGGCGCCTGGGCGGCGGGATCGATATCCAGCGCTTTGCGGTACCACTCTTCCGCCTGCGCATACTGTTTCTTCTTCAGATAACAGGTGGCCCGCATCGTGTAGACATTGAGATCGCGCGGCTTCAGCGTATCCGCCTCTCCCAAATAACGTAACGCGGCATCAAAGTCCCCGGCGTCGTACGCGGCATAAGCCTGACGCAGCGCGGCAACGAACGGCGTATCCGGCTTACGAGGTTCTTCCGGCGTCGATGCGGGGGCAGGTGTCAGATCCGGCAGTGGACCAAGATCTGGAAGATTTGTGGAGTTCAACCCGGAACCCGGCAGCGGCGAGGAGTCTGGTCCAAAGCCGTTAGAAGGGGGAAGCAGGCTGGAATCTGGTCTCGGAGCTATTCCTGATCCACCAGGCGGCGTAAGCGCAGGCGGCACGGGCGGCAGCAAAGAAGTGGCTGGAGGCTCTGACACGGTATCTGGATGCGGCGATGGAGCAGCCGCGACTTCCGAAAGAGCGCCATGAGGAAGCTGCTGGGTGGCTAACGTCAACGCGACGGCTCCCATAAATAGCAGATAGAATGGGTGGCGCGGGACGTTCATGAAAAAGGAAACGGAGCGAGCGGGAGAACAGTGTTAGTTCTCAGGCTCAAGCTTCCAGATACCCTCCTCGCGGCAGCTTGTCAACTGCTGCAGGAGCGCGTTCAGACCGTAGCGCCTGGCAGTTTCCTCAAATCGACCGGGTGTGTAACGGATGCTGTAGAAGATCTGCAACGGCTCATCTCTACGCACCGCAATCTCCTCGCCCTGCCAGGCAAGCGTCATGTCGCTCCGCCATTTTGCGGTAACGCGGAACCGAAGCAGATCCCCCAGCGGCTCCGTGGCGTACTGCAGCGGACCCAGATGCGAAGCCCAGCCCCAGTCCTGCAGAACAGTACCCAGCCAGGCGCGCGTGGTATCGTTATCATACTGTGGCAACACGACCTTGCAGCCCGCCGCGTACGCATCCCGGGATTCATCGCCGGGCGCTGTCGGGGCAAGGTGTGCGCTTGCCAGCAATATATCGGAGGGCCGCAGCAACGAGCGCAGCCAGGGAAACACGGAGTCGGGTTCGAAGTTGGGAAACAATCCGAAAAACGTAAACAGACGCAGCGCACCAGTTCCATTCAGCCATGCCGCCAGATCTGGTCCGGCAAAAGAAAGAAGATCGCACACCAGCGCGGTAGGAGATGGCGCACGATCGGGCAAATACCGGGCGGCGTTGCGCGCAGCAATCAGCGCCAGTTCGGCACTGACATCAATGGCGGTGAAACGCGTGGCAACACCATGCGCCGCAAGGACCTCCAGAAGCCAGGCTTCCTTGGTTCCATCACCGCTGCCAAGGCCGATAACATGCACTTCTCCAGGACCAGAGCCGCTGCCTGCTGCCGCGGCGACAAGCTGGGCGGCCAGATTCTCGAAACACTGACGGTAAATGCGACCAAACTCCGGATTCCCCACAACGGGAGAATGCCGGCGAAACACATCCAGCCATAACTCCGTCTGACGGACGGAGTTATAATGAAAAGCGTGGTGGATGCGCCCCAGCTTCAGAGAATCAAGCCGGGCACCGCGGATAGCAGCGGACTGTTGCGAGGAATGGAGATAAACCGGCGCGGGGTCCGCTACATGTACAGGCATAAGCTATGCCTATAGCAAAGCGCAGGCGCGATTACCAGCGGAGGCTTTTGGGATAATCGACATCGCCGAT
>JBGGNE010000195.1:0-18352 GCA_041287705.1 Methylacidiphilales bacterium
GATCCACAGAGGCGCTGCCGATCGAGTAGTAGAGCGAATTGCCAATAACCTTCGTTGTCGTGTCGTTGGTGAAGACTTCCGCGTAATATTTTGCGCTCCACTCGCTGGGCAGGATCGTCATGGCCCAGTGAGCCGCGAATGAGTTCACAATCACCCCCACATGTGGCATCAGCGCGGCCAGAAGCAGCGCTACGGAGGCGATCGTTACACCCCAGCCTGCCAGCGGCGACATCGGTATCTCCGCGGTATGCGTGGCGGAACGGCCCATCATGGCGTAGCTGCCCGCATCGCCGAATTTCTTGCCGAGGATAAAGAGCCCGCCCACAATAACCAGCGTGGTGACGACCAGCGCATTGCCTATCGGGTTATCCCCGGCCTCGGTGCTGGCGTTGAAGATCTGCGAAGGAATGGTGGCCTGAAAATCAAAGATCAGCGGCGTGCCGAGATCCGTAAACGCGCTGACAAACACGATGCTGGCCCCGGCGAAAATGCCCGGCATAGCCAGCGGCAGCGTCACGGTGCGGAACAGATAGAACGGCTTCGCGCCGAGGTTGGCTGCCGCGTCGCGCATGGAGGGATCGATATTCGCCAGTGAGGCGGCCATGCTGAGGAACATGATGGGGAAGAGATGCAGTACCTCCATCACAATGACGCCACCCACGCCGCCATTGCCAAACCAGTCGATAGGCCCGTCCCACGGCAGGATGCCCCAGTGCATCAGCAGCAGGTTAAGCGATCCGTACCGCGCGAAGAAGTGCTTGATGCCAATCGCCCCGACAAACGGCGGCAGAATAATGGGGATAAGCATCGCCCCCTGCAGAAGAGTCTTGCCGGGGAACGTGTAACGTGAATACGCCAGCGCCAGCGGCACGCTGATGAGCAGACAGACAATCGTGGCGGCTATCGCAATGGAAAAGCTGTTAAAGAACGAGCGCAGGTACAGCTCATTGGTAAACAGCAGCTGAAAGTATTGCAGGGAAAAACCGATTCCGCTGCCATCCGCACGCGGGATAAAGAACGCGCCCTGAAGCACATACGCCAGCGGATAGAACAGGAAAAGCGCCAGAAAGATCCAGAGGCCTGTCAGCAGGAAATGCTTCGGTTTAGGGGAAGAAATAGTGCTCATGACCCATGAGGGGATGTCCGCAATCTCCACCTTGTACAGGCAAACACCCGGGCGGTCCAGATCGATCTCCCCGGCGCCATTGTCACATGACCTTCCGCCCAACATTTCGCCGGACTTCCCTCCACATGCCGATGATCTGTAGGATGCACCCCGAAATGGGATTCATACCCGCATCATCCGCGCCATCCAACTCCGCTTCCACACCAGGCGCTTCGGTTTCTGATGAACTGGGGTCGCGGGCCCGCGCTCCCTGGTACCGGCGCTGGCAGGTGCTGCTGCTCTCGCCGGTGGTCGCGCTGCTTGGGACGGTCGCGTTGTGGTTTGTGACAGGGGAGCTTTCGGAGTGGGCGTTTGATGCCTTTGTGAAAGAGAAGCACAGCCAGGGCTATGCCATTACCGTAGAGGACTTCTATCAGCGCGCCCGGGACGACTGGCACGCGCGTCGCGCTTCGACACCCGGGTTGCAGACCGCCGCCGTGCGGCTGTGCCAGTACGGCGCTCGCGTCGCGGAACTGCAACCCTGGGAGCCCAGGGAGTACATTGTCGAGTTGGAAGATTTACGTGGCGTTTATCCCCGCAACGGATCGCCGATTCGTGAGCAGGCAGCCGCTATTATCATACTTACCAACGGCGATATCCTGAACATTCCGCAAGACCCCGTGCAGGAAGCTAAGCCGTGGCTCGACATTCATCATTGCTACGTGGCGGGACATTGGCGAAGGCTTCTGGCCATGGATTGCCCGATCGAGCGCCCTCATGAATCCTGTGTGTATCCGGGCCTTCTCACGCTCCACACGAACATGACAGTCTATCACTGCCTTATCGCCCGCTACCTCAGGGCAGGGGATGTGGAAAGGGCGGTCAGCCTGTGGGAATTTATCTTCCGCAAATCCGCCGCCTCGCCTCCCGTGCACTGGCGGGGAGGCTGTACGCTGAGTATCGATGCCGAGTTGCTGAACTTCGCCATGCGCAGCGGTCTGCTGAAGGAGGAGCATATCCGGAGGATTTTACGCGCCTCCTTCTTAACGATTGAAGACCTGCGGACACGGCGCGTCTGGCTTATCCGAGAGGACATCGCCGGTATGACGCAGCATGGAGAACAGTTTCGCGAGTACTCCCTGCCATGGCCGCATTTCAATAATATGGGCTGGGAGTCGCTGGAGTGGCCGAAGAGCGGAGAACTTTTCGCCCTGCAGATGCTGCCGGGAAAAGCATTTCTCCTCTTCCATCGCAACAAGATGCGCCACGAGGAAGCGTACCTGCGCCAGATCGAAGCCCAGGCCGGAACTTCCAGGCTGGACGAGATCCCGCCCAATACAAAAGAGTACCAGGGCGATGAGTACTGGCCCCGTCATATACAAGATGATCTGGCGCAAAACGTGAACGAGATGTGGGCTGTGGATGCGGCCCTCCACAATGAACGCTACGCCATTCTGGGCTTTGGCCTTTACCGGGCGCGCACCGGCAGGATTCCGCAAAAGCTCGAAGACTTCATTATCCCGGAGATTCAGGCAAAGCTGATTGAGATGCGGTATCTTGAGCTGAAATACAAAATCGACAGCAACACGGGTGACGTGCGGATCTCCTGCAGTTACGACTGGCCGGGACCGCTGCCTCCCATGATGTCGATGCGGAATTCAGACCCGGATATGGTGGTTTACTCGCCTGCTGACAAACCGCTCGTCTTCCCGCTAAAACACGAGGATTTTCCCGATGAACCCTGAAGCGGAACTCACCGGCGCACGGTCTAAATCTTACCCGCGCGGCTCTGCGCCGTGGTATCGCCGCTGGACGGTGCTGCTGCTACTGGCGTTGCTGGGCTCGATGATGGGCTGCATGGCGTTGTGGTTTGTGATTGCGGAATGGTCAGAGGCCGCATTCGATCGCTATTATGAGGAGAAGCGCGCCCAGGGATACGCACTTACGCGGACGGATTTCGGTCTCCGCAACTGGGAGGACTGGCATAAACGCCGCGCCGCCACGCCGGGCGTGCGTTGCGCGGCCCTCCGGCTGTGCCAGTATGGAGCTCGAGTGGCGGAACTGGAGCCATGGGACGCCAAACCGTATGATTCGGAGAGAGCAGAGAAGCTGCATGCATGCCCGTGGGATGTGGAAACCCTTGAAGAACAGCGGGCTGAATACGCGAACCAAAAGTACGCCGGCCAGCTTACGGCGGAAACAGATCCCGCCCGCAGACGACGCGCTCTTCAGGATATTCGCAACTGCATGATTGCCGGGCACTGGCGCAGGCTGCTTGCTATAGATTGCCCGTTGTCCAGAGAGCCTGCGGAATACGACGAGCATCCCCAGCTTGTTATGTGGTATGCAGATCGTAATGTCTTCAATTGCCTCCTTACCCAGTATATTCGGGAAGGGGATGCGGAGGGGGCCATCTCGCTGTGGGAGTTTCTCTATCTGCGGTCGAGTGTGCCTGTTGCCGTGCACTGGACGGGGGAGGCCAGGCTGAGATGGGAGCTGGGCCAGCTGAATTTCGCGATACGAAGCGGCTTGTTCAAAGAGGAGCATCTGTTACGAATGCTGCGCGCTCCCTACATTTCCGCTGAGGAGCTGCGCGAGAGACGCGTTTACCTTATCCAACGCGATATTGCCGAAATGAAGACGGACGCGGACCTGATGCGCCACTACAGAGTACCCTGGCCGGATATCAACCGTCGGGACTGGACAACCCTGTCACCACGGGAGAAGTTCGAAGTCATCGCCATTCAGTTGTTTCCGCCCAAGGCTTCCATGCTCTTCCTTCGCAATAAAATGCGCCACGAGGAGGAGTACATGCACCAGATTGAAGCCCGGCGAGGCACTTCGCACCTGGACGAAATCCTGTACCGCACCGATGAGTGGGAGGGAAACTGGTATGAGATTAGCGTGACAGATGATGAATTGTTCACAACCGTCAACAAGCTGCGCGCCGCGGATATCGCCACGCACAACCTGCATTACGCCGTGCTTGGCTTCGGCCTCCACAGGGCGCGCACCGGCAGGATTCCACAGAAGCTGGAGGAATTTATCACGCCGGAGATCCAGTCAAAGCTGATCCAGACCCGCTATCTGAATCTGACCTATACCATTGATGCCACCTCCGGCGCTGCGAAGATAGAATGTAAGTTTGACGAGGAAAAGCTTCCGCCGGGAACGATTTGGCCCGCAATGGAAACCGGTATCGAAGTATACGATCCCTCTGACGCAGCGCTGAACTTTCCGCTATAGGGCACCTCTGACTGTTCGGTTCTCTACCCCTTGCGCCGAATATAGCGCACTACCTGCGCCACGGGAAAGATCCAGTGGAAATCCTCGCGCATGTACTCCATGGGCGGGTAGGCGCTGTTGTAGCTGGAGAGTTTGATGTGGTGCTGCTCGGGGCCGGCGTGGCGTACATGCATGATTTTACACAAAACGCCTTCCTCCTTCAGGTTGGCCACCACAATATCGCCATTGGTGGACGGAATGGAGGGAGTCAGAATCGCAATGTCGCCTTCGTACAGGCGGGGCTCCATGGAGTCGCCGACCAGACGCACTGCAAAGCTGCGGTCGTCCTTCAGATCGGTCGGCACGGCTTCGGCCCATTCCGGAATGCTTTCAAACGCGACGGCTTGCCCGGCCTGTGCCCAGGAGAGCAGTGGCACGGAGCGCATGTAATGCGTCGGCGCGTCCACTCCCATCAGGGCTTCCATGCGGATGACGAGCTCTCGGCTGGGAATTTTGCGACCGCTCTCGACCAGGCTGTAGTAGGAGCGGTTGATATCGAGCTGCTTGGCCAGTGCTTCCTGCGTAAGGCCGCGCAATACGCGCCATTGCTTTAGCCGCTGAACTGCGCTATTGTCTCTAGCGTTCATATTCTTGTGAAAAGGAAAGTTAAGGGGGAATTAGAACAAAACGGTGAACAATGGCCGGCGCATCGGAAAGCTCAGGGAAGGAGACAGCGTCGTGAGCAACAAATCGTAAAAGGCGATGAAAACCAGCCCAATGAAGGCAAATAGCCTCCGCAACATTGCATAAAAAATAAAAATGCAATGTAAGAACGCAATAACACATTGCGAAACATTGTCAACAGGCAGTTGACTGATTTAGTTAAGATGAACACTGCAAAGCCACACCACCAACCCCCGCCTCAGCATCCGCGCCAGCGTGACGCCGGGCCTGGAAAAGGAATGCCCTCCACCGATGATCGGCGGGGCAGGGGAAATGTGGGCAGCACCGGAGCAGGCAATGCAACAGCAACCGGACGCAACGCGTCGGCAACATCCGCTTCGCCTTTGCCCGCGGCTGCGCCGGCCCATGCGAGGCGTCCCAGCCTGGCGGATATGATGGATCACGAAGCGCACGGGCCCGCAGCCCGGGCTTCGGCTCGGGAGGAAAGCTGGAAATTCTTTGTGCTGTGCGTTATTGGCGCTGCGGTGCTGTGCGCGGCGTTTTATCTCAACCTGGCCGTATTTAACAAGAAACGGGGGATGGTTCTGACTTCGACAACTCGACAGCTCATTCTGGATTATGAAGTGGGCGGCGGTGAGGCCTACTATAATCGCAATCTCATTATGCCTACCTGGCCGGGCGAACTCAGCGGCGTCACCATAGGCGTGGGCTACGACCTCGGCTACGTCACTCCCGCGCAGTTTGAGGCCGACTGGGGCAGCCTGCTGCCCGCTGATACGCTCGCGCGACTGCGTCCCGTGCTGGGCATAACCGGCCTGGCGGCGCGCCCGCTGGTCATACCGCTGTCGGATATCCGCGTCCCCTGGGTGCATGCGCAAAGCGTCTTTCTCAGCCGCACACTGCCGCGCTTTGAGGCCATTACCCGCAGCACCTTCCCGGGTATGAAACGTTTGCCCGCCGACGCCCAGGGCGCTCTGGTCAGCCTGGTCTTTAACCGCGGCAGCAGCCTTACAGGCGAGCGTCGCATGGAGATGGCCGCCATCGCCCAGGCTATCGCCGCGTGCAGCCCGGAGAACACCGTCGCCTCGCTGCAGGAAATCGCGCGCAACATCCGCAACATGAAGCGCCTCTGGCCCGCGAATCCCGGCCTTCAAAAGCGTCGCGACGCCGAAGCCTTTATCGTGGAGAAATGTCTGCCGCCCGGCACTCCCATCGGCCCGCAACTGCCCGTCGTGCCAACCCCGATCAATCCCACCACTCCCCTCATAGCCCCCGCCACAACGGCGCCCGTCCTCACCCCTGCGTCACCCGGCGCTCCGATCAAACCCGCCACGCCCTCTCCTCCCAAACCCGGCGCCCCTACCACCGTGGCTGAAGCCGTCGCCGCCTAAAGATTCACAAGGCCAAGCCAGCCAGTCCGCCCCAAAACAGAGCCACCCACAAACCCCTGCCAACCGCACATTCCCCGGCGACGACAAAGTCGTCTGCTACATAGTCCAGCGGAACGCTGGCTGGCTGGTTGGTATAATAAAAGTGTAAAAAGTTCCTGATACCACTTGCGCGCGGACTGCAGTCAGGGCATCATAGCAACATTATGCACCGGTATATCTGGTTGATCTGTGCGGCTTTCGCATGCGCCATGCTCACAGGCTGTCTGGGGAAGGATCCGAACTTCGATTTCGAAGACGCGCGCAATCCCCATGTCAAACAGGCGCAACAACTTGTCGCTGAGAAAAATTTCCCCGAAGCCGTCAAAAGCTATCAGGCAGCGCTTACCGAAAACCCCGGTCTTGCCGCAGTACATTTCGATCTCGGCAAACTCTACGCCGAAAAGCTCAACAACCCGCTCTTCGCCCTGTACCACCTCCAGCGCGCTCAGGATCTCGCCCCCGACAAGAGCCCTATTAAAGAGCAGGCCGCTTCCCTGTTCAGCAACCAGAAGATGGCCTATGCGGCCTCCATGCCGGACAGCCCTATAGATAATGCCCAGGCCTTTGAGAAGGTGCAGCACGAACTGGAGCTTGCCCGTGGGCAGATCTCCGGTCTGAAAGAAGAGCTGCGCCTGGAGCAAAGCAAAGTCACCAAACTGGAAGCTGCCCTTAAAGACGGTCAGACCAGTATGGCCGGCGGCCCTGGCACAACGGGCGGACCCAACTCTGCGGGCGATCCCAATCTGCCCCCTGGCAGCGGCGGCAGCGTATTGCCTCCGCCCGGCAGCCCCATGCTGCCGCCTGCCGACGGCGGCTCTCAGCTTCCCCCCGGCGGCGCTCCCGGCACTCCGCCGGCCAATATACCGGAAGGCGCCAAGACCTACACGATCCAGAAGGGCGACACGCTCTGGAAGATTGCCCAGAAGAACTACAAGGATCGCGACAAGGAAAAAGGCGACATCATGGGCGTCATCTCCAAGATCAAGGAAGCCAACAAGGATATCCTGGTCAATGATCGCTCTCTGAAGCCAGGTGTCGTGATTGTTCTGCCTTAGGGGTCGCTGCCGAACGGTTTCGGAAGCCTGGAACCGAAGTTGGCAACTAGTTTTTGCGATTAGCGTAAAAAAGTCCCGACGATTGTGCGGCAAGTCTTGCGTTTCGCCTTGCGATTCTATAAGACGGATGAATAAGAGATCGAGAGATCCCGTGCGCGGTCAATTCTGCTGCTCCACACCCGCCTTTTTCCCTTATCCCTTTATTCCACCCCTATGCCTCCTCCTCCTCAACAAGGCTGGCCTGCCGAAACTGGCTATTCCCCTATGCCACCAGGCGATCCCCGTGATTCCAACAAGGACGAGATTAACCACAAGGTGATGCAGGCGCAGGAGCAATTGATGGAGCTCCGCCGTCAGCAGGACGAAATCGAACGCCAGAAGCGCGAACTGGAGGACCTGCACAGCAAGAATAAAGAATTTGAGGAAGGCCGCCGCAGCGTACTGGAGAAACTGGAACGCGGCCTCGTGATCCTGGAGAACCAGGAATTTGAGGTAAAACGCGAAGCCGAGCAACTTCGCCAGCTCCGCGAATCCTTTACCGAGCAACTCATGCAGGTTCGCGAGATCGACCCGAGCGAGTGGCAGGGGCGCGACGTGCAGTCCGTGCAGTCGGATCTTACCCGGGCGCTCGCCCGCGTGGATCAGGCCCATGCCATCCACAGCCAGGCGCGGTCTCGACTGGCCAAGTTCGACCAGGGGGAAGACGAGGGCGGCGAGTATATGGATGTCGAAGCCGAGAAATCTTTCCTGGTGCTGATAAAGGAAGGTTTCGCCTTCACACTGCCGCTGATGATATTTGCCACTATCGCCATGGCCATCTGGATCCTGCTGCATAAACTGGGGACACCCGCCACCTGATTCGTTCAGGTCCGGCTTCTCCGTTCTTTCTCCTCCGCTCTCGCATTATCATGAGGTTGCAATGGCCCAAGTGGCTTCAGCGTACAGGTAATCGCAAAGTCGAGCCCACAAGCGCCATCAGCCGCCTTCAAAAGGAGCTGGAGGAGCAGCAGGCACGCCTGCGCCAGCAGATGGAGGAAGTAAAGACGGACCTGGAACCGCCGCCAACCGAGCCCTCTGAAGGCCAGGGCAACGGCGTGCACGCTGATTCCCCGCCCACCATCTGGCATGTCGAGAAGGAAGAAGAAAGCTACGTCCGTCCGCTCCCCTCCACCCCGCCCCCCCGAGGCCGCCTGGGCGTCCAGCGCCGCATCGAGCGAAACCGTTTCCTCGTCGTTGCCACCGTTCTTGTGGTCATCGCCCTGATCTTTTATAAGATCATGTCTTAGAAATGGTCTAATTCTAATTCGCTTTCAAGCTAAGGCGAATGCCCTTGTCTTTTTTGTCAATAGCGGCGTTGCTCGTCGGTTGCCTATTATTCTAATAGGCGCCCTCCTCGCGCCTTGCTTTTTACAAAAAATCCTGCGCGCCTTCACCTCATCTTGAAAGCTGATTAGAATAAGTTCCGCTTGCAGCCGTAAAGTGCCTCTGGAGCGCTTTCCATTGATATAGTCGCGCTTCCAGAATCCCCTCCGAGAACGGCGTTAGCCGTTCCATATCTTAGGCTGGGGTTGCCCGAGCTTTCTGAAGCGAGACAACCCCAGTATAGATAGCCCCCGGATTCCAACCCGCGGAGCGGGTTGCATAGGGCGCTCTGGCTGCTCGTTTCAGGCCGGCGCTATCCATGTTAGCTGTAACGCCACTCTTATCCCTCGCGCCAGTCGATAATGCGCAGCGTCACGCGGCGGCGCTCTTCGTCCCAGTCCAGGCAGCCGGCTATGGTGAAGTTATCGTGAGGGACCGGATGCTGGGCCATGCTCCAGCCGATTGCTTCACATTCACCAGTGGTGGTGCGCAGGAAAAACTTGATGTGGTTGCGACCAAAAATTCGCGGAGCGCGCTTGTGGCGGGCGCCTTCAAAAAGAAATACCGGCTCGGGATTGTCCCGACCGAACGGCGCCAGGCGATGGATGTCGCGGAAGAGCGCTTCGCTGATATCCGCCGCGGGTACAATGCCGTTGATCTGCAGCGTGGGGCGCAGCAGATCGTCGTTTAGCCGTTCGCGCGCGTGAGTCAGCAGCGCCTGCCGGAAGGCGTCCAGATTTTCCTGCCGGATCGTGAGGCCCGCCGCCATGTCGTGACCCCCAAAGAGAACCAGGTGCGAGGCGCACGCGCTAAGCCCCTGCACGATCGAGTAGCCATCAATGCTGCGGCCGCTGCCTTTGCCCGTGCCGTCTTCGTCAAAGCCGATAATGATGGCGGGGCGATGATACGACTTCTGCACGCGCGACGCCACAATGCCGATGACGCCCACGTGCCAGCCGGGCTGGCCCAGCACAATCACCCAGTCGCGCTCAGCGTCATAGTCGCGGTCCAGCAGCTTCTGGGCTTCGCCCCAGGTATTCTGTTCCAGGCGCTGGCGTTCGCGATTGCTCAGATCCAGCTCGTGGGAGATGCGGAGCGCTTCGGCGTCGTCATCCGTCTTCAGCAGTTGCAGGGAACGGCTGGCATCGCCGATGCGTCCGCTCGCGTTCAGGCGAGGGCCGATGCGGAAACCCACGTCGGTCGTTGTCGGCTCGCTCTTGATTCCCGCCACCTCGCACAGCGCGCGCAGCCCGGCATGTCGCGTACGCATGATCTGGCGCAGGCCGCTGCGCACCACCACGCGGTTATCTTCGCGCAGCGGCACAATATCCGCCACGGTACCCACGGCCACGAGATCCAGGTATTCCTTAAGGTCGATCGTGCGCTGCTCGCTGGGCAGCAGCTTCAGCAGGCCGTGACATACTTTAAACACAAGGCCGACACTGGCCAGATAAGTGTGCTTTCCGTCTCGCTGAGGATTCACAAGCGCGGCGCACTCCGGCAACTGAGCGGGGAGGGCGTGGTGATCGACGACAACCGTTGTAACGCCTTGCGCGTTCAGCCACGCAACCTGATTTACCGAAGTCGTGCCGCAGTCCACCGCAATCAGCAGTTCCGGCGAAAGCTCCGCCACGCAGCGCTCCACGGCTTTCTGGCTCAGGCCGTAGCCTTCCTCCATGCGGTTCGGCAGAAAAGTGTCTGAACGCGCGCCGAGTTGTTGCAGAAAACGCCACATCATGGCGCAACTCGTGATTCCATCCACGTCATAATCGCCAAAGATGACAATGCGCTTGCCCTGATGGGCCGCGTTCAGAATCAGCTCCGCAGCCAGCTTCAGGTCGGTAAGCTCAAAGGGATCAAAGATATCGCTGAGGCTGGGCTTCAGGAAGGCGCGGGCAGACGCTGTGTCGCGATACCCGCGCTGACACAGCAGGCTGGCCACCAGTCGGGTGGTGGAAAGATCGCGCGCCAGATTCAGCACATCGTGAGTGTATGCCGGTGTGGCGTCCCAGTTTTTGCCCTGCACGCTATAGGGCGTGTGAGGGTGGGAAACAGATGGCGTGGCAGAAACCTGATCGGCCACGCTTAGGGAAGCAACTGGCGCTGAATGAGATACCGGAGCTGTGGATGCAACGCTGCCCGCCGCCATTCCCCTGAACGGATCCGCGTGCTCGTGGCCAAACGCGAGATCTGATTGTGGGTGAGACGAGGAAGAAGGGCGCGCAGGCACGGAGCAGTGATCTTGTAATAAGGAGGAGGTAAGGGAAAGCCGAAAGAGATTTCTGGTTTAGTTAGCCTACACTTTGCAGCGGGTTTGTCACCATTGGAAGCACGTGTGACAGCTTTTCATGAGACGAGCGAATACCGGCAGTTTGCGTTCATGCCGCGACTGTCTCCCCGTCCTGTTCGGTCGCCTCCGTGGCGGTTTCCTTACACCCGCCGGGAAGCTGAGGAATATGCTGGTAGCCCGGTTCCTGCTCCTGACGCTTCAGGATGGCGATGATTTCCTGCCAGACGGCGATCAGCCCGTGCGGGGTAGGGGGAAGGTCATGGCGAATCATCTCGTGCAGTTTGCCCAGGTTGTAACAGGGCACGGCAGCATACATATGATGCTCGATATGATAGTTCATTTGCCAATACACAAAGCGAACGAAAGGATGAAGAGTAAAGGTTCGGCAACACAGGCGGAAATCCGCCGCATTATCCTGAAGCCCCACATGCTGCGTATTGTTGCACAGGAAGTTGAGCCACCCGCCAAAGATGCCCGATCCCGAGATGATGATCGGAATAATCCACTGGCCATACGAGATGGAGATCATCGCGATGATGCCATGCCCCAGCAGCATCGCGCGAGCCCAGCGCACAGGAACAACGCGGCTGGCTTTGTCGTTCTCCGGATAGAGCGTCAGCTCCCAGTCGCCCTGAAATCTGCCGCGCGCTATGCGCAGTGTGTTCTGGATATGCCCCTTAAACGCGCCGGCGTTAACAATGCCATGACGTAGGGCATTCCAGACAATAAGCCTGACAGGCAGCACCACCTCCAGATCATCCGGCGGGTGCAGCGTATAGCGGTGGTGCCGTATGTGGCTGGATTGAAAGAGCTCATGGTTGATCCAGCCCAGGAAGGCAAACACGTGGCAGAAGAAGTCGTTCAGCCATTTGGTGCGAAATACCGTGCCGTGCCCCAACTCGTGCACCGCGTTAATAAGGAATGACGCCACCATGCCGTAGATAAAGAGGCACGCCGCCGTTAGCCACCAGGTGCCGTAATTGAAGGAATACCATGCGCCGGCTCCCGGGATCGCCAGCATCGCCAGGTAGCCGAGCGTCTGAACAGAGGCCTGCCAGTCGCTCTTCTCGTGCAGCTGTTTCAGCGCGCCGGGCGGCAGCTTGGTGCGGTACCAGTTGATGGAAACATTGCGGCGTACATCTTCCGTAAATTCTTTAAGGTGAGGCTCTTGCTTGAGCAGTGAGCTATTCATGCATCCACTGTACCCTGAGCATGAAAATATTGCTTTCGATGTTGGCGCGCAGTACAATATTATACATGAGCGCTCAGCTCCACAGCTCCTCCGGCGAGACAGCATCCTCGGTTATCCGGGCGAAGCTCCCCCGTTTTATGGAGGATCTAAGCCGGCACGGCATCGCATCTGTCACGTCGCTGGGGCGGTACGATTATCGCTCGGCCACCGCCGGTCTCGCCGTCCATCTGCACGAGCGCACTATCGAGATCTGCTTTCTGATTCGCGGCCGGCAGGCCTATTTTGTCGGGAACAAGATGTACTATATGCGCGGCGGCGACGTCTTTATGACGCAGCCCGACGAGCGGCACAGCACGGGCGACACACCTCAGGAGAAAGGGCTGCTCTACTGGATCAACCTGCTCGATCCCGCCGCCACGAGGGGCCGCTTTCTGGATCTGCCCAAAACGCAAAGCCGCCAGCTCTGGCGCGAACTGTGCCGCGAAAACCCGCGCCACTTCCGCAGCACGCCCGCCATGAAGCTGCATCTCGACGCAATAGCTGCGGAGCTGCACGCGCCGAAATCCAGCCTGTGGCAGATCAAAGTCACCTCCCACTTTGTAGCGCTGTTGCTGGAGGTGGTCTCCGCACGCACCCATCAGCAGCATCACGAGAGCCCCGACAACTGGCTGACGCCGGTGATGCGCCATATCGATAAGCACCTCGCCAATCCCGAAGTGCTCGTTCTTCCGCATCTCGCGGAGATCGCCCGTCTCTCCGAATCCCGCTTCAAGGCTAAATTCAAAGCCGACACGGGCATTCCCCCCGCCGAGTTTATTGTTCGCGAACGCATCGAACGAGCTGCCGCGATGATGCTGAAGAACAAAAGCGCCGCTGCCGCTGCGAGCCCCGAGCTCTCTGTTACCATTACAGACGTAGCGTTCAGCCTGGGCTTTTCTTCCTCGCAATACTTCGCCTCCGTTTTCAGACGCATACGCGGCAAGACGCCCAGCGAATTCCTGCGGGACGGACGCTGAGGATTCTGCAATGACGCGACGACCGCGATGGGGGGAGGGAAGGAGATCAATAGAAGGCGATCATGCATGCATCGCTCGGTCACGTACACCTTAGGAGTCTCCTCATTGAATCATACCCTAAAAACAAACATGCCGCCTTGCCACGTGGGCCGCAATACAGGATGGTATGGAGTGACACGCGGCGCGCCGGCGGCGTCACGTCACAATAAAGGCAATGACGCTAAAATTTTGCCCGATACTTTGCTTTCTGGCACGGCTTATACTTGAATCTTTCTAAGACATCCTTTTGAATCCGATTGACCAGCGCGATGCGGGCCGCCATTTGGTGCCTGCCTTGCGAACTATTAGCAACATTAGCACTTTACGACCTGAACAGCTTTCCTGCATGAACTTGCCCCCGCAGATCGGCTACTGGAGGCCCGGAGGCACTCCCGAACGAGGACTCGAAGCCATGAGCCTCGCGCTTCGGCGTGTACGGAAACCGCTGTTCGCGCTCCGCGACGGCAGCATCGCTACCGAAGGTTCGGTCGATTTCAACGCAGCCACCACAGCGTCCAGCAAAGAAAGCAAATCCGGCGGAGCATTGCCGCTCCTCGGCTTTGCCCCGCCCTGCGCTCCCGAACTCCTTGGCGATGAAGGCTTCCGCAGCGCCTACGGCCTGCGCTACGCGTATGTCGCGGGTGAGATGGCCAACGGCATCGCCTCCGCGGAAATTGTGGAGGCCATGGGCAACGCCGGCATGATCGGCTTTTTCGGTGCTGCCGGTCTAAGCCTCGAGCGCATTGAGGCAGCCATCGACCGTATTCAGCGCAATCTGGGCGATAAATCCTACGGCTTTAACCTGATCCACAGCCCAAGCGAGCCCGATCTGGAAACCGCCGTGGCCGAGCTTTATCTGCGCCGTGGCGTAACTCGTGTCTGCGCTTCCGCCTACCTGGATCTTACGCTGCCCGTCATCCGCTTCCGTACGGCGGGAATTCATCGCGCCGCAGATGGTTCGATCGTCACGCCTAACCACCTGATAGCCAAGGTATCGCGCGTGGAAGTGGCGAGACATTTTCTGTCCCCGCCGCCGGAGCGCTTCCTTAATATGCTGATTGCGGCGGGTCACCTGACCGCCGAACAGGCCGCGCTTGCCGCGCTTATCCCCGTCGCTGAAGATATCACCGCGGAAGCGGATTCCGGCGGTCATACAGATAATCGCCCCGCCGTTTCGCTGATCCCCACAATGATTGCCCTGCGCGATGAACTGCAGGCGCGCTTTCAGTTTACCGTCGCCCCGCGTGTGGGTGCCGCGGGTGGTATTTCCACGCCCGCCTCCGCCGCCGCGGCCTTTGCCATGGGCGCGGCCTACATCGTCACCGGCTCGGTAAATCAGGCCTGCGTCGAAGCCGGGATCTCCGCTCCGGTAAAGCAGATGCTGGCCGAAGCTGGTCAGGCCGATATCGTGATGGCCCCCGCCGCCGATATGTTTGAGATGGGCGTCAAAGTTCAGGTTCTGAAGCGCGGCACGATGTTTGCGGTGCGTGGTCGTAAACTTTACGATATATATCTGCAATATCCCAGCCTGGAAGCGATCCCCGCCGCCGTTCGCCAGCCGCTGGAGCGCGACCTCTTCCGCTGCACGCTGGAAGAAGCGTGGACCTCTACCAAAGCCTATTTCCAGACCCGCGATCCGCGCCAGATCGTTCGCGCTGAAAAAGATCCCAAGCACATGATGGCTCTGGTCTTCCGCTCTTATCTTGGCCAGACGAGCCGCTGGGCTATTGCCGGCGATTCCTCCCGCAAGGTCGACTATCAGGTGTGGTGCGGTCCCGCCATGGGCGCCTTCAACGAGTGGACGCGCGGCACCTTTCTGGAGAAAGCCGAGGCGCGCGACGTGGTTACCGTAGCGCTCAACATTCTGTACGGCACTGCTATTCAACTGCGCGCGGCGAGTCTTCAGAGCCAGGGCGTTCCGGTTCCCTCGACGGCCCGGGCGTTCGCGCCGATGCCTCGTTCCGCGGTGCAGGTTGCCATTGATCAGGACTCGATAATGAGCGACAGTGAAGAAAGTGAAGCCGCCGATATAGCGGATAACGAAGAACTTACATCTGTTGCGCCGCGGCCCTCCGCGGAACTTCGCTCGTCCTCCCTGGCAGCAGCAGGGGGCGTGGCACCATGACGTCCGACATGCCGACATCTCCTCAATCGCCTCTAACCGCCGAGTCCCCTATGCATCCGATAGCCATTATCGGCATGGGTGGATTATTCCCTAAGGCACTTAACATCAGAGACTTCTGGCGTAATGTGCGCAACGGCGTCGACACGATCACGGAAATTCCCGCCACCCACTGGCGGGCAGGCGATTACTTTAACCCGGATCCCTCGGCCCCGGACATGACCTACAGCCGTCGCGGCGGCTTCCTGTCTCCTTATCCTTTCGATCCGCTGGAATTTGGCATCCCGCCGAATGTGCTGGAAGCCACCGATACCTCGCAGCTTCTCGGCCTGGTAGCTGCCCGAGCTGCTTTGATGGATGCGGGCTACGCCAGCCAGCCCGGTTCCCCAGGCAAACCTTTCAATCGCGATAAGGCCAGCGTCATTCTGGGCGTTACCGGCGCTCTGGAACTCGTCATTCCCCTGGGTGCCCGCCTTAGTCATCCGCTCTGGCGTAAATCCTTGGAAAAAGAAGGGGTTACGGAAGCTCAGACTGAAGCCGTAATGCGCCGTATCAGCGAAGGTATGGTAGCCTGGCAGGAGAACTCGTTCCCGGGTCTGCTGGGTAATGTGGTTGCCGGTCGTATCGCCAATCGTCTGGATCTCGGCGGCACGAATTGCGTCGTCGACGCGGCGTGCGGATCCAGCCTCAGCGCCACCCATCTGGCCATGCTGGAAGTCAGCTCCGGCAAGGCTGAAATGGCGATCACGGGAGGTGTCGATACGTTTAACGACATCTTCATGTTCATGTGCTTCAGCAAGACGCCCGCGCTGTCTCCCAGTGGCGACGCACGTCCGTTCGATGCCACCGCCGACGGCACCTCGATAGGCGAGGGGATCGGTATGGTGGTCCTGAAGCGTCTGGACGCAGCCGAACGCGACAATGACCGCATCTATGCTGTCATCAAAGGCTTAGGGACTTCCAGCGATGGTCGTTTCAAGAGCATTTATGCCCCGCGCTCGGATGGTCAGGCCAAAGCGCTGCGCGCCGCGTATTCACAGGCCGGCATCTCTCCCTCGACCATCGAACTGCTCGAAGCTCACGGCACCGGCACCAAAGCTGGAGATCTGGCCGAGTTCGGCGCGCTTAAGGATGTCTATCGCGAAGCTAAGGCTGAAGGCCGCTGGTGCGCCATTGGTTCCGTTAAATCGCAGATCGGTCACACGAAGTCTGCGGCAGGTTCCGCCGGTCTGATCAAGGCCGCCCTGGCGCTTCATCATCAGGTACTTCCGCCGACGCTGAAGATAACGGCTCCCAATCCAAAGATGGAGATGGAGTCCAGCCCGTTTTACCTGAATACCGAAGCGCGCCCCTGGCCGGCACCCGCCGCTGGTCACCCGCGCCGTGCGGCCGTGAGCGCATTCGGATTCGGCGGCAGCAATTTCCACGCAGTGCTGGAGGAATACGTTCCTGCTCAGGCCGTTGCAAAGCCTGAGCCCGCATGGGACGGCTCCGTGGAAATCGCCACGCTCAGCGCTGCAACCGCGGCGGAACTGGCTGTCGCTATTGAGCCCTGGGCCAAATTCCTTTCCGAAGCCGAGCCCGATCCTGTAACTCGGACGCCTTCGCACGCTACGATTTCCCCATCCCGTATGGCGGAAATCTCGCGCCGCGCCTGGGAATCTCGCCAGTCTTTTTCCAACGCCGCCCCCTGGCGCTGCGTTTTTGTGCTGCGCCTCCTGGAGGGGGAATCCCTGGCGAAGCAGGCAACGCAACTGAAGGGACTTTCTGTGTCTCTGCGTGCTCTGCCTGCCGCACAAGATGTTGCCAGGGTCCAGCTTCTCCCCGTGGATCCCAGCTCCGGAATCTATCTGGGTACGGGAAATGTCCCCGGAAAAGTCGCGCTTCTCTTCCCCGGCCAGGGTTCGCAGTACACCGGCATGGGTCGTGAGCTCTCCACCATCTTCCCGGAGTTTCGCGAAGCCCTCGAAGCTGCTTTCGCCAAAGTCCCCGGACTTCACGGCAAGCTTTACCCCGAGCCCGCTTATACTGAAGAAGATAAGCGCCGGGCAGCCGCCTCGCTTACTCCCACCGATATCGCGCAACCGGCTCTGGCTGCGGTAAGCCTGGGCTGGCTCAACGTGCTCAATCGCTTCGCGGTTCCGTTTGAAGCTGTTGCAGGGCATAGTTTTGGCGAGCTACCTGCTCTCACTGCCGCAGGCGCTTTGGATGCTGCAGGATTGATGGCAGCCGCCGCGGCTCGTGGCAAAGCCATGGCAGACGCGGCAGAGGCGTCGATTTCATCCGGCTCCGGCTCGAAGGCTGGTGCCATGCTGGCCGTGCGCGCTCCGCTGCAGGAGTTGGATGCGATGCTGGAATCGGAGAAAATCCCCGTCATCCTGGCCAACCGCAACAGCCCGCGTCAGGGCGTGCTGTCCGGTCCCGCCGATGCGATCGCACTCGCTGAAGCAGCATGCGCCAAACGCGGCTGGACGGCTCGCCGTCTGGAAGTCGCCGCCGCTTTCCACAGCCCGGAAGTAGCTGAAGCTGCAACGCCTTTTGGCGAGGCGCTTGGCAAGATTTCCTTTGGCGCGCCAAAGGTTCCCGTCATCGCCAACACCACGGCGTCCGGCTATCCTTCCGAATCCGGGGAAATTTCGCAGCTTCTTGCAAACCAGCTGGCAAAGCCGGTGCGCTTTACGGAGTCCGTGCAGCATCTGGCCGAGTCCGGGCATGCCGTCTTTATAGAGGTGGGTCCGAAAGCCGTGCTTTCCGGCCTTGTCCGCGACACGCTGGGCAACTCCGCTCGCACTATCTCACTGAACGCTTCGGGTGCCAAAGGCTGCAGTTTCC
>JBGGNE010000196.1:0-6910 GCA_041287705.1 Methylacidiphilales bacterium
GAAGGCCGTGACGCGATCCTGGATGAACGTATGCTCCAGCTCGAAATCGAAGACTGTGTAGGCAGGGATTTCCGAGAATGACAGCCGCTGGGTGGAGCGCCAGTTATCGCCGAACTGGCTGGAAACATGCGTGCCGGAAAATGCGGCCTTCCAGCGATTCTGATAGTTGTACTCCAGGCCAAACTTCGCCATGAAGCCAGGCGTGTACGGAGTGTCGCGGCCGGAATCGATCGGTGTGCCCGCGGCATTGAGCTGAAACGCGTCCTCCACCGTGCCGTGCTGCAGGGTGATGGCGCTGAAGAGATTCAGATGGCCGTACTGCGACATGCCGGTGCCGTCTTTTTCGCCGCAAAGTGCATCCGACACGCCGAACAGATCAACTTGCGCGAAGAATTCACCGCCAAAAGTCTGCGTGGTTGCAGTATTGAATGCGGGCGGCGCGTCGTTCGCGCCGGGAACACCCACGTTATCGTTGGAGGGCGCGCTGATGAGATCCTCCGATCGACGCCAGAAGCCCGAGACATCGTAGGTGAACCAGGATGTCGGGTTGCCGCGCACACCAAGTTCGCCGTGCCAGGAAGCGGGCTGGCGCAGGTCGTTCGGCACATGGACATCCCCGCGACGCTGAAGCGCTTCCACATAGGTAAGCGGCTGCATGGACCGCGATGCATTGGCGTAAAGTGTCGCGGGGCGCGTAAAGCTGCTGAATCCAACAGCCAGATCATACTCCGTAGCCAGTGAGAACAGCGGCACAACGTCCTCCTGAATGCGGCGGATGGGCTCGCCTTTCAACACGGTGCTGTTGACAGTGAAATCGGTGCCGTCAGCCTGCTGGTGCAGATATTCAAGCCGAACGCCCGGCGTAACATTCCAGCGCTCGGTGATCTGAAATTTGTTCTCGGCAAAAAGGGCCGCACTGAACTCCATAGCGGTAAAATCCCGGACGGGCGAGCCGGGGAAAAGGCCCGCTGCGTTCTGAAAGAGCGACAGATCATCCAGCCCGGCGTTGATGGTGGTCTGCGATCCCTGAAGACGCATCCCGGCAGTAAAGAAGTGTCCGGTGGAGCTGCCGCCGCAGAGATCATAGCCGCGCAGCCAGCGCAGTTCCGTGCCGGGATAGATGATGCGGGTATCAGAAGTCTGCTCAGTAAAGAGATCGGAACTTGAGCCGGTGCCACGCGTATTGACGGAGATATGCTGATCGGTATCGGAGTACCATGTGCGCCATTCGACGCGGCTGAGACTCTCGCCCTGGCCATTGAAGTCGCGGGTATAAAGCAGCATGGCGATGTGGCGCTCGACTTCCTGTCTGCTGGGCACGCCGCCTGTCGCGGAGCCCGACTGAGTGGGGTTCGCGGCGTATTCATCGGACGTCAGCCCCATGCCGGGGACACCAATCTGGTAATCAGTGGTGAATCCGCGCAGATCGTAATCGGCATAGATATACTGCATGGACAGCGTCGCCGCTTCACCCACTGGCAGAATGATCCTGAAGCCTGCCGAAGCGCGATCGAAATCGGAGCCGGTATTGTAGCCGGAACCAGTTGCGTATTTGCCGAATGCTGACCACCCGATGCCATCCACGGTGCCGCCTGCCTGGGTAAAGCTTTCAAAGAAATCGTCGGAACCCACCGTAAAGGTGGCAGAGGCGCGTACAGGCTGATCGCCGGGCGGCTGGTAGCCAATGAAGTTGACGGCCCCCCCGGGAGGAGCCCCGTAAAGCACGCTGCTGCCGCCCTGCACAAACTGAATCTGCGAAACGGAATTGATGTCGGGCACGTAAAACACCTGCCGCAGCCCAGAGAAATCCGCATTGAGCGGAAAGCCGTCCAGCATAACCGCGACCTGCTCCGAGTATGCAGGCGATGTTCCCTGGAATCCCAGGTTCATGCGCGCACCCTGGCTTTCTTCCTCCTCCAACAGCAGACCGGTCTTCTTGCGAAACGCAGTGCGGTAGTTCTGATTGATGTTGACGGGCTGCGCCGCGGGATCGATGAAGAAAGACTTTTTACCCGCCGTCAGCGAAGCTCCTTCGAGATCTTCCAGAAAGCCGATCCCCTTCAGTTTGCTGAGATTGCGTAGCTCCACTTCTGTCATGCGCGGTTCGTGAGTGTCCGCGTAGATGCCGGGCTGCGCATGCAGCTCAACAGGAAGAGACAGAGCGCCCAGAAGGATAAATAGCGCCACGGATAATCCGGGCAGGAGATTCAGAGAATGCCATGTGACTCCAGCCCTGCTACTGCCGGCGGAATGCGCACAGCTATCGGCAGGTTTGGGGCGATTCGATTCGCTGGAGCCCTGATTACGCATAGCGCCTAGGGAGTCGCGCTCCGTCGCTTAATGATGCGCTCCCGCAGGGTGGAAGTGGCGGGAGTCGTAGTCGCAGGGGCGGGTGAGGGCTTTGCGGGAGTGGTGGCAGCTGCTGCGCCGCTGTCCTGCGCTTTGGCTTCCGCCTCGATAAGCTTTGCGCCTGGCAGACGACTGCGGAAACGGGTAAAGAGGCCATGCGTGCGCACAAACTCCGCAATCCGGAAGCGGCGCAACGGAGCTCCCGCGTAATTCCTGCCAGCGCCGGAGACCGTCAGGATATGGCCTGGCAGCATCATGTGCGGTCCGACTTTGCACTTGCCTTCCAGGCAGGCGTAGGTGGTGCCTTCGGGGCGGATGCTGATATAAATGGTGGTGCCCATCACAGCGGCCGAAAGCGCGGGCGTGGTAATAGTGGTCTGGCCCTGACGCTTGGGTATGGAAAGCAGGCCGTCGCCTTCATCCACGCGAAGCGTGCGACCACCGCCTTCAAAGCTGAAAATCGTGCGCTCGCCGATGCGGAACAGAGATCCATCGGCAAACTCAAACTCCGCGCGCGAACCGGCGCCGGTACGTGCGTAGTTGTCGGAAGTCATCACTGCGCCTTTAGTCAGCGGAGTGGTGGCGGGCTTGCCCAGCAGTCCGGTCGTCAGAGTTCCTTCCGCCAGAGTCACCCTGGCTGTTTTCAGCGTGGATTGCGCACGCAGCAGTGTGGTGGATGTCGCCACGACCATCAGCACTGCCATAACGGCCAGCAACCGCGAGCTCAGCGTGGATGGACGTACAAAGGCGGACATCATAAAGGCAGGAAGCTTAGGCCGGTTTTTCATTATATTTCAAGTAAAAAGTCGCGAGATGTCATATCGTAAAGACATAGCTTCGCGCACACGTAAGACGCTTCATCTCAAAATAATTGATCGTTTCCCCACCGTCAGAAACGGTTTCTTTTAGCAGCGTGACGTTGATCGCTCATTAGAATAATACGTCAAGAAGAATAGGCATGATTACTATTGGCCCGCGCCCAAAGGTGCCGTAAGCTTACCTTCTATGGACGACCTGGATCAACTACGTCAAGCAGTCAACGCCTCGCCGAACAACGTCCCGCTGCTGCTGATATTTGCCGCTAACTGTGTTAACTCGCTTGCCTTTGATGAAGCGCGCGAAACCTTTCAGAAGATCCTGGCGCTGGAACCTCAACATGTATCGGCGCGCATAGGTTTGTACCATGTTTTGCACCTTACGGGGAAAACAAGCGAAGCCGTGCTGCGCACCGAAGCGTTTCTGCAGGAGCATCCCCGTGTAGCGCAGGGCTGGCTGCTGCTTTCGCGCCTGCTGCTGGCGGAAGGCCAGACCGAACAGGCCCGCCAACATTTTCTGAAAGCCCGCTCGATCGACCGCACGGTCAGCAATCCCGCGCTGGAAAAGGAGCTTTTCCCCGGCGCCACTCCGCCTCCGCTGCCTACCGATGCACAGATAGCCGCCGCGCTGGCCGAGGATGATGACGATGACGCGGATCCCGATGACGACGATGACTCGTTTCTGGACGACATGGAGGACGACGCGCTGGAACAGCCCCGCCTTTCCTTCGCCGATGTAGGCGGCATGGATACGGTGAAGGAAGAGCTGCGGATGAAGATCCTGTACCCGCTCCAGAATCCCGATCTCTTCCGTGCCTACGGCAAGAAGATTGGCGGCGGCGTGCTGCTGTATGGCCCTCCCGGGTGCGGCAAGACGCTTCTCTCCCGTGCCGTTGCAGGTGAAATGCAGGCCAGCTTTATCTCGATTGGTCTCCACCAGATTCTCGATCTCCACTTGGGTGACAGCGAAAAGAATCTGCACCAGATCTTCGAGCTGGCACGCGATAATAAACCCGCCGTGCTCTTCTTCGACGAAGTGGACGCGCTGGCCGCTGATCGCAACGACCTGAAGCGCAGCGCCGGCCGCACGCTGATCAATCAGTTTCTGGCCGAGATGGACGGAAGCGTTCGCGACAATGATGGCCTGCTGATCCTTGGCGCAACAAATGCGCCGTGGCATATCGACCCCGCGTTCCGCCGCCCCGGTCGTTTCGACCGCATGCTCTTCGTCCCACCGCCGGACGAAACGGCACGCGCCGCTATCATCACGGTAATGGCCAAAGACAAGCCGGTGACCAATCTGGATGCTGTGGCTGTTGCGCGCAAAACCAAGGACTTCTCCGGAGCCGATCTGAAGCAGGTGTTCGATGTCACCATCGAGCGCTGCCTGACGCTGGCCATGAAGAAAGGCATCGTCGTGCCCATCACAACTGCCGATCTCATCCAGAGCGCCAAAGACATCAAACCCAGCAGCAAAGCCTGGTTCGAAAGCGCCCGCAACTATGCGCTTTATGCCAACCAAAGCGGCTTTTATGATGAAGTACTGAGCTTCCTCGGTCTGAAGAAGTAATCGTGGCTGAAGTCAGATAACGCTGCCGCCACATGCGGGCCCGGCTTCCTGCGCTCGGGTCAGGAAGAGGCAACTCGCGCTGGAACGAGTTTGCCTCACTCTGACCGCGAGTCAGAATCAGCGGGAATCCTTGGGATCAAATACTGGCGGCGGAGGAGTGATTTTGCGAAGGCAGCAGCAGCTGGAAAGGCTGCTTGCCACAACAAGTGCGAGCACAAGGCGGAGGATGTGTTTCATTAGAGCAAAACGCTAGAATGCAGTTGCTGATTGGCAAGTCTCAAAAAAGTCGGCTGCGCATGGAATTTTCTCCTTACCGCGAAGGAGACGGATACAGAACTTCCGGGGCGTAGGTGAAGACGTCTACGCCACGCACGAAGCATTGGTGGCAGGGCGGTTCTTCCGGGAGAGGAAGGCCGCAGCCCACCAGCGGATGCGCCGAGTACTTCTCCACAATCGCATCCGTGTAGCGGTAGGGAGTATGAGCCACCTGGGCGCGCACGATATTGCCGTGATGCAGGGAGTGCAGGTAATAGCGCTCCACAAAAAAGAATTCCAGAGAGCCGGGCTCGGCCAGCCGTTCGGGGCCGGTGCCGCGGTAGATATAGGATGATGTGGCGCGGTGCTGTCCCTCCAACGCGTCGGGTGAGGACTCGAAACGCGTGCTGGCGTAGGCGATCTCCGGGAGATCCGAAGGGCCGGCGCCCGAGGCTGGGGTAGAGTGCGCGGACATGTGCGCGTGGAGATAGGGAAGACCGAACATGGCGCGGGCGATCCACACAGTAAGCGGGCGCTCACATTCCAGCGCATAAAACCAGACGCCGGGAACTCCATGCCGATCGTGGACGTAAGTACGCACGTTCAGTTCCAGAAAGTGCGAAACCCATGGCACGGAAGGCAGAAAGCGCGGACGGATGTTGCACATGAAGAGCGGCACCACCGCCACGTAAGCCATGCCCTCGTAAGTATCGACATAAAGACCGGGCGGCAGGCTGCGCTGTACGATCTCCGCCGGACAGCGCCAGTGCAGAAAGAGGAGCGACTCCCAGCGCTGATGCAGCACCATGGGACGGCGTTTATCCCAGGCACGGGCTGCCATGCGCACGTCGTGTGTCGGAAGGACGTAGTCCGGAGTCATGATGGGGAGAGGGCAGAGGCTGAAGGATGGAGTGCGCCAAGTCTTGCCTGTGCGGCAAAATCTGCAATCTTTAAGCCAGATGCCTGCAACACTTTTGATTTTCCGGCGGCACAGGTCCCTGCTGGCAATGGCGGCTGCCGTGTTGCATCTTTCCACGCCCCATTTGTTTGCGCAGGCGGACCCGCCCAGCGGTCTTATCCACCCGCGCGTGCAGCCTACGGCGCCCAGCCTTACGCCTGCCGAGACTCCGCCCGCTGTGGTGGCCACGCCTCTGGACTGGAAGCGCGCAATCGGTCCCCGGAGGTGGGACTTCCCGGCGGATCACGGAGCGCATCCGGATTTCAAGACGGAATGGTGGTACTTTACCGGCCAGCTTATTGAGGCGGATTCCATCGACATTAAGGACATACCCACGGCCACGCCGCTGCGTCCGCCCGATCCCGTGGCAACAGGGGCAACCGCGCCCGATGATCCGGACAATCTGGCCGACATCGCCTCGGGCGGCAGCGAGTACCTTCGTGTGGATAAAGTCGTGGGCAAGCAGAAGGAAGGCGGCCGGCGCTTTGGTTATCAGTTCACCCTGTTTCGCCATGGTGTCCAAAAAGATCCCGCGCAGAAGTCCAGCAAATGGGCGGTGCGCGATGTCATGTTTGGCCACATGGCAGTTGCGGATCTGGTAGAGAAGAAGTTCCGGTTCGCGGAAATTGTGGATCGCTGCGTACTAGGTCAAGGCGGTGCCTCAACGAAAGAAATGAAGGCATGGATACGCGGCTGGCGCATCGAAACCGTAGGGCCGGAGGAGTACAAGCTGCAGGCGGAGACGCCCGAGTTCGGCATGGAACTGGTGGTGCGCCCCATCAAGAAGCTGGTGCTGCAGGGCACCGGCGGCCTGAGCCAGAAGGCGCCGGGCGAAGGCAATGCGTCCTACTATTACAGCTACCCGCGCATGATGACGGCAGGCCGTATTCGCATCAACGCGAAACAATATCTGGTAAGCGGGGAAAGCTGGTTCGACCACGAGTTCAGCACCAGCTCCATGGG
>JBGGNE010000197.1:0-11967 GCA_041287705.1 Methylacidiphilales bacterium
CGAAGTAAGTCCGCAGCACATAGATCATCTGGATGCCTTTGAGGGGCACCCGGACTGGTACCGTCGAGAACTCATCGAGGCTGAACTCGAAAGCGGCGCCCGGGTGCGGTGCTGGGTCTACTTTTGCCTGACACCACAGGGCGTTGTCGTTCCGTCCGGCGATTACGCCCTGCACCTGCGGTGGAAGAAGGCCTCCGCCTAATTAACGGGAGTTTCACCCAAAGGCGCAAGACCAATGCCTTCTACCGAGCCTCTCTCCACAAAAGAGACGGAGGCAGGCACAGGAGTATCTTCATCGTAAGGCATCATGAAGAGATTGCCGCCATTATCCTGCACAGCCCACAGGTCCATACCTTCCATCACCATGGAGGGATGTGGGGTGGAAAGCCCTGGCAAGTAACAAACGACACCGCTGTAGTTTAATATCAGAAAGCGACGTATTTTGACTTTATCGCCCAGTTGAACCTCTGTAGTGCCATCCTTGTAATAGAGCATATACTTCCTTAGCAATAGCTGGCAGAGTCACCCGGGTGCGCTGCATGATAGCTAACCGCATGGAAGCAAAACCAGGGATGGATTTGCCTCCGTATATGCGTTCGAAATAAGCCTTTGCTCTGCGGTGACAGGGTTAGACAAAAAACGGCACAGCCTCATCCACATGCTGCAAGATATTGCGGGTAATGTGGTGGGGAAGCTCTGTGGAATCGATGGTGTGGATCAGATCGTTGCCGTAGAAGTCCAGAACGGGCTTGGATTCGTTCGCATAAGTCTCCAATCGGCAGCGAATCACTTCTTCATTAGCATCATCTAACCGATTATCCTTCAGAGCGCGTCTTTTTAGACGTTCGACGAGCTTTTCCCGATTCGGGCAGGAAAGATGGAAGACACGACGCACGTCCAGACGATCTTCCAGAAGGCGCGCCTGATTGACGTTGCGCGGAATGCCATCCAGCACCAGGTGATCAGTAGCCGGGTTAAACCGGCCCATGGTGACCATATTGGCGATCTGGTGAGACCACAGGGTGATCGTCAGGTCGTCGGGGACGAGCTCGCCGCGGCTGGAGTAGTCGAGAAACGACTTGCCCAGGGGGCTGGAGAGATCAAGCGCGCGAAACACGTCACCGCACGCGCAGTGGTAGAAACCCGGTATAGCGCCGAGAATCTTGCCCTGTGTACCTTTGCCGCTGCCAGGTGCACCAAAGAGGAGAAACGTCTTAAACTTCACACGCAAAGGTTGTCTGAACTATGGCAAATGCGCAACTCTTGATTTGCGATAAGGGTAAATGTGATCTAGACATATCGCTTCTATTAGTTTTTCTAATAAAAGCGAACTCATGTTACGATTCACATAAGATCACGTAACATTTTGATTTTCAGATATTAACAAGAACGCATCCGTAAGATACGTTACAGCGATTAGAAATCCTTGGGCAGAACACAAAAATCCCGCTGACCCATCGCTTTTGGGCTATTTCCCGGCAGATCCTGACGAAAAAATCGTTTTGGAGAGGCCTGAAGTCCACTCAATTCCCCACCATGCGGTGCGCAGAACCGGCGCGGGCAACGCCTCCACAACCAGTATAGGTACTTTGATAATCCAGCCTGGAATGACTCTGGCGCGACCCTTTTTGGCGCCGCAAAGCGTCTGCTTTACCACCTCTTCGGGAGAAACCTTCAGGAAGTCAGCAGGATTGAAACGGCGACCTCCATCAGGACGGCTGGCCACACTGCCAAATTCGGTCGGCACCGGGCCTGGACAAAGGGCGGTGACTGTAACGCCGGTGCCGCTTAATTCCGTATAAAGCGCCTCCGTAAAGCTACATACATAAGCCTTGGTTGCGGCATACACCGCGAAGTCCGGAATAGGCAGGAAACCCGCGGTCGATGACACGTTGATAATCGTGCCTTCTTTGCGCTCAATCATTCCCGGGAGCAGGCGGTGCGTCAGTTCGGTTAATGCCACCATGTTCACCATCAGCATATTACGCACTTTGCCCCAGTGGGAAGTAGCGAATGAGCCGAAGTCGCCAAGTCCGGCGTTGTTGACCAGAATGTCAACCCTAACACCCTGCTCTCCCAGCCATCGCACAATCGCTTCGGGAACATCGGGCTGCGCCAGATCGCCGCAGTAGTGATGAACTACCAGACCGGGATGCGCTGCCGTCAGCTCCGTCTTAAGAGCCTCCAGGCGGTCCCACCTTCTGGCGGTCAGGATCAGCGTGCCAACCTGCGGCGCGAGTTGCCTGGCGAATTCAGCACCGAGGCCTGCGGAAGCACCGGTGACAAGAGCGGTTTTATTAGCGAAGGCGTTCATGGCACGCACATCTTAACGTATGTAGGAGTTAAAAGCAATATTGCATTATAAATAGTTGAATTGTGATGTATGCAATACGGATCCAGTTGACATTCCTGCGACAACTCGCAGAGTCTGCTGACATATTTGATTTGACCAACCAAAATACCACTCTACAGCATTATTACTATTATAAGCATTTAAGAACATAAGGACATTGGACAGCTCCGGCCCGGCAATGACGCGCTGTAAAATTCAAGGAAACGGTGAGCGACGGTGAGCCAATCGGGCACAAAAGCCGCTTCCCCCTTCTCCGGTATTTCTTAAGTTCTTCTACACCAAATGTTCCCGCATGCTGATCCATTGGCGGCTTGCAACCCTGCATCTATCCCCTAGCATTTCTTGCAACGACACCGGCAGAACTTTTTTCAAGACTCCGTTTTGCCGCTTCTCCCTCTCATGAAGCTCACGCTCGTCCAGTTCTTTTTCACTTATCTGTCGGTTTTTCTTGCGATCGTGTTCATCTCATGGTTTATGTATGAACGGCGACGCAACCGGGCCGAACACCGGGCGCGTCGCATTTTTATTTGCGGCTGCTGTGGCTCGGATATTCACGACCCCGGACGCTCGCTGCGCTTACGATGCAGATCGTGTGGCGCCTCGCAGGAAAAGCTCACCTTGAAGGAGAAGTTATAACATTATGGGCATGTGGATAGGTAAGAACCGGAAGGCACGCGTAACATACGGTTTCGACGAAATCGCGCTTGTGCCAGGAGATATCACGATCAATCCTAATGATGTCGATACATCATTTGAGATCCCGTTCAGCAAGGGTGAACCGCTGAAGCTGAAGATCCCCATCATCGCCAGCGCCATGGACGGTGTGACGGACGTTAAGTTCTGCACCGAAATGGGCAAGCTGGGCGGTCTGGGCGTGATCAACCTCGAAGGTGTCCAGACCCGCTACGAGAATCCCCGCGAAGTGCTGGAGCAGATCCTGGGCGCGGACAAAAACACCGTCACCGAGCTGCTGCAGAAGATTTACACCGCCCCCATCAAGGAAGAGCTCATCTCGCGCCGCATTCAGGAGCTGAAGGCAGCCGGCGTCAAGGCAGCCGTTTCCTCCATTCCCCAGAAGGCTGAGCGCTATGGCGCCATTGCCCAGGAAGCCGGTGCGGACCTCATTGTTGTTCAGTCCACGGTTTCGACCGTTCGCCACATCTCCACGGAGTACAAATCCCTGGATCTGGAAGCGTTCTGCAAAGCCAGCACGGTGCCCGTCATCGTCGGCAATGCGGTAACGTTCAATGTGGTGCTGGAACTAATGAAAGCCGGCGTGAATGGTGTGCTGATCGGCGTAGGCCCCGGCGCTGCCTGTACGTCCCGCGGCGTTCTCGGTCTCGGCGTACCACAGGTCACCGCCACTGTAGATTGCGCCGCTGCACGCGATGCGTATTTCAAGAAGTCCGGTCGCTATGTTCCGATTATCACCGATGGTGGCATGAGCAAGGGTGGCGACGTTTGCAAAGCGCTGGCCTGCGGCTCGGATGCCGTCATGGTCGGCTCCGCTTTTGCCAAGGCGCAGGAAGCGCCGGGCCAGGGCTACCACTGGGGCATGGCCACGCCGCACGCCAACCTGCCGCGCGGCACGCGCATTCAGGTGGGCATCACGGGCTCACTGAACCAGATCCTGTTCGGCCCCGCCACGGTGGACGACGGTTCCCAGAATCTCGTCGGCGCAATCATGACCTGCATGGGAAATGTGGGCGCCGCGAATCTGAAAGAATTCCAGGAAACGGAAATCATCATCGCCCCCAGCATCAAGAGCGAAGGCAAGCTCTTCCAGATGTTCCAGGGCGTAGGCATGGGCACCAAATAGCCTGTCTGTCGTTCTTCCGAACATCTACCTAAGCTAAGCGCTTACAATCACGCGGCCCGTCACCAAAGAGTGGCGGGCCGTTTGGATTTTACGGGACGCAGGTCCCTTTGACTTTTCTTTTACATTCTGCTTCTCAATATACCGGCCATGAGCTCCAGCAATCGCATCTTCATCCTCGATTTCGGATCGCAATACACACAGGTTATCGCCAGACGAGTGCGGGAGCTGCATGTCTATTCGGAAATCTTCCCTTACCACACCAGCGCCAACAAGCTTGGCAGCCTGCGCCCCGCCGGCATCATTCTGAGCGGCGGCCCCGCCAGCGTGTACTCGCCCAAAGCCCCGCACGTGGATCCCGAAATCTTCAATCTGGGCGTGCCGATACTTGGGATCTGTTACGGCATGCAGTTGATTGCTCACCTGCAGGGTGGCGAAGTGATGAAGTGCGACCGCCGTGAGTACGGCCGTGGGGATCTGGAAATTCTGACGGACTCACCTCTTTTCGAAGATCTGGGCCCGAAGATGGAGATCTGGAACAGCCACGGCGATCATGTTACGAAGCTGCCGAAGGGTTACAGCCCGATCGCCCGCACCCACAATGCGCCCTACGCGGCTATTGCGGATGAGACGCGAAAAATCTATGGCCTGCAGTTCCACCCCGAAGTGGTACACACGCCTCGCGGTCTCGAAATCGTCAGCAACTTCGTGCTGGATATCTGCCGCGCCGAGCCGACCTGGACCATGGCTTCCTTTATCGAGCAGACCTGCGACGAGCTGCGTAAGCAGATCGGCAAGGAGCGCGTGATCCTCGGACTCAGCGGCGGCGTGGACAGCAGCGTCACCGCAGCACTTCTCCATCGCGCTATCGGCGAGCAGCTCGAGTGTATCTTTGTGGACAATGGTCTCCTTCGCTTCAAAGAGCGCGAGACAGTGGAGCACATCTTTGGAAAGCACATGCAGATAAAGCTGCACACCATCGACGCTTCGGAGCTCTTTCTGAAGAAGCTGAAGGGCGTCACCGATCCTGAAAAGAAGCGCAAGATTATCGGTCGCGAGTTCATCAACGTCTTCCAGAACGCCACGAAGAAGGTCGGCAAAGCGAAGTTCCTTGCACAGGGCACACTATACCCGGATGTCATCGAAAGCGTGGCAATCGGGGATAATCCGGCCGCGCTGATCAAGAGCCATCACAACGTGGGCGGGCTGCCGAAGAACATGAAGTTCCAGCTCGTGGAACCGCTGCGCCAGCTCTTTAAAGATGAAGTGCGCGTTGTGGGCGAGAATCTTGGTCTGCCGCATGAAATGGTGTGGCGACATCCGTTCCCCGGCCCCGGCTTTGCGGTTCGCTGCCTCGGTCCGATCACACCGGAAAAGCTGACTATTCTGCGTAATGCCGACCGCATTGTGCTGGAGGAGATGAAACGCAGCGACTGGTACAGCAAAGTATGGCAATCCTTCGCCGTACTGCTGCCGGTACGCAGCGTTGGTGTCATGGGCGATGAACGCACCTATGATTACACCATCGCACTCCGCATCGTGGAAAGCCAGGACGGCATGACCGCCGACTGGGTACGCATTGATCAATCCGTGCTCGGCACGATTTCGACCCGCATTATCAACGAGGTAAAAGGCATTAACCGCGTTGTATATGATATTTCTTCCAAACCGCCTGCGACCATTGAGTGGGAATAAATTCTTTCCGCTCGTTTTTCTTACATGAATACCTGGCAAACGATCCGTCGCGACGACAGCGACTACGATCAACAGATCGCCACCCTGAGCCGTGTGGCTCAGCCCAATCAAGCCGTCTATGAGTCCGTACGCTCTATCGTGGAGCATGTGCGGACCAAGGGAGATGAAGCGCTGGCGGAATTCACGCTGAAGTTCGATAAGCAGGTGCTCGCACCAGCCGATTTTAAGGTAACGCACGACGCAACGCAGCCCACGCCGGAAGTGCTGGAAGCGCTGACGTATTCTCTTAATAACATCCGCGCATTTTGCGATGCGCGCCGTCCCCAGGACTGGCAGCGTGACAACAAGGAAGGTGCGCGGGTCGGCGAGATGTATCGCCCTTTCCAGCGTATAGGTATCAACGTGCCCGGCGGCACAGCGCCGTTAGTTTCCAGCGCCCTGATGACCGTGGGTATTGCCCGCGAAGCAGGCGTGCCGGAAATCGTCGTCATGACCCCTCCCCCCGTTGACAGCAATCTGCTGTTCGCCCTGCGTTTCGCTGGTGCAACCGAGGTTTATCAGGTTGGCGGTGCGCATGCGATGGCGGCCCTGGCATTCGGCACACCCAGCATCAAACGTGTGCAGAAAATCTTCGGTCCCGGCAACGCCTACGTTGTTGAGGCCAAGCGCCAGCTAGTGGGCTACGTGGCGATTGACCAGCTTCCCGGGCCCAGCGAAATCGCCGTTGTGGCGGATGACACCGCCAATGCCGCGTTCATAGCCGCAGATCTTCTGGCACAGGCCGAGCACGGTCCTGGCAGCCAGATCGTGCTGCTGACTCCCTCCGAGGCGCTTCTGCGTGCGGTGGAAGAGGAAATGCGCGTACAGTTGCCCAAACTGTCGCGTCAGAAGCACCTTGCCGATGTGCTGACAACCGGCAGCCGCTTTATCCTTACGCGCGATTTGGCGGAAGCGCTGAAGCTTGCCGATGACTACGCACCGGAGCACCTTGCCCTGGTTGTGGACAATGCACGCGAAATTGCCCAGCAGATACGCAATGCAGGAGCTATCTTTATCGGCAATTACTCGCCGGTAGCCGCTGGAGATTTCCTGGCGGGACCCAGCCACACCCTGCCCACGGGCGGAGCGGCCAAATCCTTCCCTGGCCTAACTCTGGATCAGTTCTATCGCCGCACCAGCCTGGTAGAGTACAGCGCCAAAACGCTGGAGCCCGTTGTGCCGTTTATTGAGACTTTCTCTGCGATCGAGAAACTCGACGCTCACGGTCGCAGCGCACGGATTCGGCTGGAAAGCTGATCTGAAACCGCGCCGGCCCACTGCTGGCGCGGTACGTTCCGCACTAATGCGGGTACTCAATAAGAGTGTTTTCCCTCTGAGAAATGATCTTTTTCTCCTCATCGCAAAAAAACTTGAAACTTTCTCTTGTCATCGGCTGCCAGATCTTCTATAAACATCACCTCTCGATTACATCAGGTTATCAAGACCCCATGGAGTAGCGGTTAGCTCTCCTCCCTTTCACGGAGGCAGCACGGGTTCGAATCCCGTTGGGGTCGCTCTTTTTTCCTCAGAGCGATTTGTTAGTACACTTCGCCAATTGTTCCGCGGGCAATGCGGTCTTCCAAGTTTCTGACTCTACTTTCAGAGCAGACTTGTCTGTTTTCTTTTTGTTTCCAGCACGCTGGGCAAATCCGCACGTTTGACGTCGCTTCTACCCAGTAGTTCTCTCTCCATGTGCGCTTATTTCAGCGCGCCGATTTCCTTCATCATGCGGTCGGCAAGGACTTCGTAATCCTGCTTGCTGCGGGCTTTCGCAGGCATGAAGGGTCGCCCGATGACGACGCGCATGGGGTGATATCCCGGCAGTTTCCGCTGGCGCGGCCATGCTTCAAATGAGCCGAAAAGTCGTACCGGCAAAATAGGCACTCCCGCCTTGCACGCCAGAAAAGCAGCGCCGGGCAGCGCTTTCTTCAGTTCGCCGTCTTCAGTGCGCGTTCCTTCCGGGAAGAGGATGACCGGGTAGCCATCGTCCTTCATCAGCCGTATAACGCGGCGCATGCTGGGCAGGTCCGCGTTATCCTGATCGATGGGAACTACATTGCAGATGGGCAGCAGCCGGCTCATCACGGGCGGCTTAAACAGCGTTTTGCGGGCCAGAAAAAAGCATTCCCGCTGAAGTGCCCAGCCAACTGTGGTGGGATCCAGAAAACTGGCGTGGTTCGATACTACAAGGCAGCCGCCGGCAGGCACGTTTTCAAACCCCTCCACCCGGGTCTGATAGTATCCCAGCTTGATAGCCTCAATAAATTTATAGCACAGGCGATACCACGGCCGCATGGCGTTGCACATTAGCTGAGTTGCCGTGGCGACGCCAGTGCGATGTCTGACCAATTGTGGGTGCTAAACCTTTTCTGAGGCCTGATGCTCCGGACGCCTGGCCAGCCAGTCGTTCAGATCGGCAACGCGCTCGGGATACCGACGACTGCGCACAAGGAAGCCGGCCCCGTGCTGCGTCATGGGATCCTGGTCCGTGGGCTGATAACGCAGGTCACAGCTCCAGCGGACGCCCGACGATTTGTTCGGCGTCGACATATGAACGCATCTGTCATTGAAAAGGATGGCGCTGCCTGCCGGCACTGGAACAGCCACAGCTCGCGCGTTCCTCAGGTGCTGATCGTCGATTTCCGTGTAGCTGGTGCCGGTTTTTGCGTCCGCATGCCAGGAAAGCACCTCGGTATTGTGCGTACGGGGCCAGATGTGAAGGCAACCGTTTTCCAGCGTCGCATCGACCATTGAAACCCACACGGTAATGACAGGGTTTGCACCGGCGCCCGGCCAGTAGCTTTTATCCTGATGCCAGGGCACGGCTCCCGCTGCGACACCAGGAACTTTGGGTCGCGTGTTATAGACGGGATTGGCGAAAATCTCACTGCCTATCAGCGATTCGACCGCATCTACAATCCTGGGATTGGACATCAGGTGGTAGTAACCCGGCAGACGATCGCGCCAACTGCGGCCGTACTTCAGAAAATCCTTATCCGTAAGATGGGCGAATAGATCTGCCAGTCTGGTCTCAAACGGACTATCAGCATGGATGTCCGAGATCAAGCCGTCCATCAGTAGGCCCTGCGCAATCTCCTCGACGCGAAGATTTACGGAATCGCGAAACGGTTGCATATCCACCTCATCGAGAAGATTCTCCAGCACCACATAGCCTTCTGTGTCGTAAAACGCAACCTGCCCTGATGTAAGACTGCCGGAGCCAGGGCAGCGAGCTTTACCTGGATCGAAAAGCACCTGTTGGTGTGGAGTTTCATGCCCGGCGTTTGCGTGGTCTTCAGCTTCAAGAAGCTCTGTGTTCATGGGTGGAAAGAGTAAGCTATGGCAGAAATAATCTCAATTGGCCCAAAGCAACTTTAGTGGTATGAAAAGAACATGGCGACCGACTCACCCGCATCAACACTGTCCCTGCCGCTTGGTAATCGCCCACGTGTTGTCAACTGCGGTCTGGCCCTGCACGGATTTCGCGGGGCAGAATCTTATCAGTTGCCGCGCCTCTGGTGTCTGCACCTCTATTTCTACGAAGTAATGCTGGAGGTGGGCGGGCATATGCTCCAGGTCGTTCCAGGCTCACTGACATTGATTCCACCGCAGACGCGTATCGTTTACCACTTTGCGGACAAGCATTACCGGCATTTCTATGTACACTTTGATCTTGGAGCGGGTAATGCGCCAATCCTTGATATACCTGTATTGCAGCATCTTCCGGATGCCAAGGATGATTTGCTGGCTCGCCTTCAACATATGCAGCGGGTAAGAACGCATCATGACTTGCATGCAGAAACACTCTTCTGGGGAATATTATGGGACGTTGCCGAGACAGGACAAAGACGGTCGCAAGATGTAAAGCGTGGCCCTGCTTTATTGAAAACAATCGAGGCTTTTGTAGAGGAGCGGCTTCCCGGTGACATTAGCGTTCACGATATCGCCAGGCATGTTGAGTTGAGCACTACCCATGTTAACCGGGTGATCCGCTCACAGCTCAAGATAACAACCACGCAGTTGGTCACTCAGCGCAGACTACAGCGTGCGTACCGCCTGCTATTGCACAGCACCATGCCGATTAAACGCATAGCTGCGGAGTGTGGTATGGCGGACCTCCAACAGTTCAATAAACGCATGCGCGCCTGTTACGGCAAAAGTCCACGGCATTTGCAGGCGCGGGGCGAGGAACTGGATCTGGACGAATGACACGCAAGGGGTGCCCCAACCGACTTCTGAATGTCTTAAACGTATAGATTGCGTTTTGCACAGATATCGCGTATCTACATGTTCGCGCACAGGGCGCATCCGGTCCGCGGAAAGGGTATAAACCCATCTGTTTCAATGGCATTGCCAGCACTTAACCCCTCTTCGTGCTGCCTGTAAGCGGACCTCAGGCACAATTGCATGGAGGAGTTATGAAGCTCACCCCGGTTGCCAGTCCATTGCCCGATCGCCCCAGTCTCGACTTCCTGAAGGATCAGGCCAAGCGCCTGCTGAAGCAACTGCATGCGGAAGATCCCGCCGCGGTTCAACTATTACGCACGCATCACCCCGCGTTCAAAGGCGTGCAGCCCCTGCCTGCACAGGCGGGAAGCGTGGCCCTGCATGATGCGCAGCTCGTCATTGCGCGCCAGCACGGGTGTGCCAGCTGGAGCAAGCTGAAGGATGAAATTGAAGCCCGAAAGCGTCTGCAGATTACGGCCGGCGAGCGGCTGTTACGCGCAGTATGGGCAGGTCGGCTTGAAGACTTGCAAACTGAACTTGCCGCCGCGGCGGCGAATCCGAGCGACTTTGCCGCGATGCTCCGTCGCAACGCCGGGATGGCAAAGTCGCTGCGTGAAGCACTGGCGGGTATCGCCGACCGCAGTGTGTGGCACAGGCCGCAGTATCGAGAAATGGCGCGCCACCTCATCGGCTCAGGCGTAGAATGCAGCGCGTGGACAGCCGCCCGATTTGGTCTGAAGGAATACGTGCAGCAATACATGGAAGCAGACCCGTCGCTTATGCAGGCGCTTGATCCGCAGGGCAGAACCGTACTGCAACGTGCGGCGCTCATCTATGGCAGCGATGCTGACTGTGAATCAACCGTGGAATGGCTGATTCAACGAGGAGCGCGAATCGATATCTTTACCGCGTCCGCGTTTTCTATGGCGGAAGTAGTTCGTGAAGAATTGCGCCGCGACCCAACGCTGGTGCACCGCAAGTGCCAGGGCAGCACTCCACTGAACTGGGCCGTACGCCCTCGTTCGGCATTCCGGGTGACCGAAGACGGCAAGCGACAGCCAGCAGATACCCCACAGCACTCCTCAAAGCCGAGAGACACGGCGGTTTGCGAGATACTGCTGGATAACGGCGCTGAAACCGACAGTCAGGATGATCAGGAGAACGGCATGCATCCGCTGCATCATGCCGCGGAATGGTGCAGCAGCGAGGAAACCGCTTTGCTGCTGCTGGCACGGGGCGCCAACCTTCAAGCCATGGATGACCGGGGTTGGACACCACTGGATTACGCACTCAGTCGAAACCGCAAAGGCTTTGTGGCGTTTCTGAAGAGGCATGGAGCGCGCCAGACGCTGGTCGACTGGCCCAATACCTGGGGAGGCCGTCGCGATCTGCTGATAGCCTCGGTAAAGCGCAATGATATCGCAAGCGTGGAACGCCTTTTGGAGGAAGACGCCGCAAGCGAATCCTCCGGCCTGGCCTCTGCCCGGGAGGAAAGCGGAGACACCGCCCTGCACTGGGCTGCTCACGACGGGCACTTTGAAATCGCGGAACTGCTGCTAAAGCACGGCGCGGATGTTTCCGCACAGGAAACGCGCCACTGGGGCGGAACTCCCCTTCACTGGGCATCGGAGCGACAGGCTGTGCTCGTGGACCTGCTGCTGCGCCACGGAGCCGCAATCAACAGCCGCAACGAGCGCACCGGCCAGACTCCTCTGCATTACTGTGCGCGCTGCGATGATGTCCCGGAAGTGGCCGAACTGCTCTTGTCGCGAGGCGCTGATCCCTCCCTTACCGACAATCGCGGAAATAGGCCTGTGGACTATGCCATTAAAGGCAA
>JBGGNE010000198.1:0-4657 GCA_041287705.1 Methylacidiphilales bacterium
GCTGGTCGTTCGACCAGCGCGGGTGATACAGCTCCGGCTTGCCCTGAAAAGGTCCCTTAAAATTCAGTCCCGGCACATTCTCGTACTCTACCGGGAAAGTCGCGCCATGGCCTACACGCTGGCTTGTCACCGGATACCCCATGTGCACGCTGCGATGGCTGCCGGAGAAAACCCACATGCGGTTGCTGTTATCCGGCGCAATGGAAGGCCAGCAGCCGTTGCCACGCTGAAAGAAGCCGCCATTGGGGAGCGTAAAGAGTCCCTGCGAGGCGCAGCCGCCTTCCCCTGCACCGCCCGATGCCGTGCGGCCATCTCCACCGAGCATGAAATTGTGGGCCTCGTTTTTGTCCCAGATGAGCTCCGCTATTTCCGGCTTATCCGCGCGGTGCCGGCGAATGACCGGCAACTCCTTGTCGCCGCGCATTTCCGGTGCCTTCACATAGACCCATTCCATGCCGTCGGCAGGGTCGGTCCACACATCGGCAAACTCCGCATTCTTCACCAGAGTTCGCAGGCCGGTGCCATCCCAATTGACGCTGTGCACCGTCCTTTTTTCCAGATCACCAAAGTAGACGCGTCGTCCGTCCGCGCTGATCAGCGGCCGGGCGTAGCGGGCAATCTCGGGAAGGATGGCACGCTCGCCTTTACCGTCCTCGGCATCCAGCCCCATGAGCCGCAGAGTGGGTCTCTCGGAAAACACACATGCCGCGTCGCCCGCATCCTGTATCCAGACCACACGTGCAGGCGCGCCGATAAATGCGCGCAACTCAGCGGAGCTTTCGGCTGAAGCACGTACATCGCCGGCAGCGGCCGGTAAGGATGCACTCCCTGGCTTCTCCTGCGCAAAAGCAACACCGGGCAGGAAAAGGAGACAGATCAGCGGAAGAGAGATCTTCATGGGGGTTATCAGAAGAATAGGGATTGCGGAGGGGACGTTGTCTACAAGGTGAAGATAGTTTTCGGAGACTCCTAAGCAGCGAAAATAGCTTTGAAGTTCCGATCATCAGGGGACTCTGTCCGGATAGCAACAGATACGTTGCGCACATTGGTGCACGCTCAACTGAAGCCTGTGGAGAAGACTGTGGAATTCATCCTACTGGCGCTCCAGTTTACCGTTAAGGCGCACTTCACTGCCCGGTTCCAGTGCCAGATCTACCACCTGCTTTCCGTAGCGCAGTTTCCCGCCGCGGCCGTTGACGCTGCGGATTGTGGCGGACTTCAGTTGTCCAGTCTCCCATTCTGCGTCGATCTCGTAGCCTCCGCGGGCACGTAAGCCTTTGAAGCTTCCTGCCGGCCAGTCCTTTGGCAGGGCGGGCAGCAGATGGATCTCGCCGGTATGGCTTTGCAGCACTATTTCCGTGATAGCGGCGGTGGCACCGAAGTTTCCATCAATCTGGAAGGGTGGGTGAGCGCACAGCAGGTTGGGATAAGTACCGCCGCCGTTGTCGAAGTGCTGTTTGGGATCCACAGGGATGCCCTGGGCTTCGCGCGCTTTCATCAGCTGGGCTCCCCGCGCACCCTGTTTGCTGAGAATTGCACGCACCATGTCGTAGGCATTCTCCCCATCGCCCAGGCGCGCCCAGAAGGCGATCTTCCAGGCCATGGACCAGCCGGTGCCGGAATTACCGCGGGCTTTCAGGCTCACCCTGGCTGCCTCGGCGAGCTCCGGCGTCTGTGTTGTGGAGATCTGGCGGCCGGGGTAGACGCCGAAGAGATGGGATACATGCCGGTGGATATCCTTGGGGTCATCCTTGTCGTCCATCCACTCCTGCAACTGGCCCCACTTTCCGATTTTGGGGCCGACCAGGCGATCCCGCATGCCGGCAATCTTATCGCGAAATTCCTTGTCCTCCCCGAGCGCGTCCGCCGCATCCACTGTGTTCTGGAAGAGATCCCAGATGATCTGCTGATCGTAGCTGACGCCATCCTCGGTCGGCCCGTGCTCCGGCGACCAACCTTTGGGGGCTACAAGTCTTCCATCGGGAAGCTCTTTAAGGGAGTCGATCCAGAATTCGCAAACCTCTTTCATGATTGGATAAGCGCGTTTGCTGAGGAATTCCTTATCCTGCGTAAAGGCATAGTGCTCCCAGAAAGTCTGCAACATCCAGGCATTGCCGGTCTTGTTATCCTGAAAGTCGCCCAGGCCATAGATATTATGAGCCGTGTGGACCGCCCATCCCCGCACGGGCACGCCGGCCGCATTCTTGAATTTGCGCGCCGACTTCTGGCGCCACGCAGGTGCCTGTTGCTCAATAAAGTCAAAGAAAGGCGCTGTGCATTCGGTAAGGTTGGCGGTTTCCAGAGGCCAGTAATTCATCTGGATATTGATGTTGGTATGGTAGTCGCAGTCCCATACCGGCGCCATTTTTTCATTCCACAAGCCCTGAAGGTTGGAAGGAAGCGGGCCGCGAGAGGACGCCAGGGCCAGATAGCGGCCATACTGGTAGAGCAGTACCTCCAGCTCAGGATCTTTGCCCACATCCGTGTAGCGCAGCATGCGCTTGTCGGTGGTAAGGGACGTTGCGGCCTCATCAGACTTTCCGAGGCTCAGCGCAACGCGGTCCATGTGCTGGCGATGGTCCTTGCGATGCTCATCACGTAAATCAGAGAACAAGCGCTTAGCCGCAGAATCCACGTGCTTTGTCAGCCTCTCATGCGGATGCGGGCCGCGCCATTTTTTCGTGCCATCTCCCAGATAGCTGGTATCAGCACCAAGGATCAGCGTTACAGAGTCACAGCCGGTGAAGGTAATTTTTCCGTCCCGGATCTCGGTTTTGCCGCCTTCGGTCAGCACTACCAACTGGCTTTCGAAATCGGAGCCCGTGGTCGAGGGCAATGCGGTCTTGTCCTTAATCCAGGGAGGCAAGGGGTGCACCCAGCCCAGCATCGTGCCGGTGGCCGTTATCTTGTTGCCCTCGGCAGCGATCTTCGCCTCATGCCGGTCCGTCAGCTCCGCTTCACCTGTGTAGGATCCCGGCTTATCTGCGCTGAAGCGAAGCACCATAACCTGGGCGGGATAGCTGGCAAATGCTTCCCGGCGATAGGTCACGCCATCCTTTACGTAGCTGACGATGTGCTCTCCATTTTGCAGATCCAGCGTGCGCCGGTATTGGGTAAAGCCTTTTTCATGGCCGGGCAGCGAGACCCAGACATCACCGAACGGCTGGTACGCGCCTTTCTGGGTCTCGTCACCTGCCCACAGGGTTATCTCGTTAAAGGCCATTCGCTCCTGCTCCGGCAAGCCCCACAGCACCGCGCCGATGCGGCCGTTACCGATCGGCAGCCCATGGGCCAGGTATTGTTTGGGTTCGACAGGCTTGTCGTAATTCAGCTCCAGGCTGGAAGCATGCAAGCAGGCTTCCGCGGCAAAAAGGGACATTATGACGGGTAAAAGTATGTTTAGCATCTTCGCCACGGAAGATACATCCTTCACTGCCCGGTGTATGTGGACGTGGCGGGCAATAATGTGTATAATCCCGTGATGGCGCGGCTTCTTTCCGAAAACGAGTTCCTGCGGCTGGAAATTCACGCCTACTTTCACGGTAAAACCATCATCTCCGCCTGGTGGGATGGCACTCCGATGCACAACGAGTTCTGGCGCCTCTACTACAACGAGCAGTCCGGTGTTGTGTTCCGCTCCATGCAGGGGGAAATGCATATGCCGGCCAGACGACTTGTCCTCATTCCGCCCCGTTTTCATGGTGTGGGGTTTGTCCAGGGAACTGTCGACCACGCGTTTATGCATTTTGACGTCACAGGCTTTCCGCTGGGGCTGATTTCGCAGTTGTTTCCCTTCCCGGTCGAATTGCCTTTTTGTCCTCCACTTCAGGCACTTTGTGACGCGTGGCTGGCGAGCCTGGCCCAGCAGAGTCGCGAGGAGCTGCACTCCCTTTCCGCGTATCTCAGAGTGGAATCCATGGCCAGCCAGGCCATGGCACTGTGCTGGGAGCTCTCCCAGGCAGAGCAACATCCGGCCTGGATAGCATGGCGTAAAGGCTTCTCCAGGCTCGCGTCTCTTAATTCCTGGATGAATTCCCACCTGGACCAGGATTTATCCATTGGAGTGCTTGCGGCGCGCTGCGGCTACTCACCGGACCACTTCCGGCGTCTGTTTCAGCCCGTTTTTGGTATGACACCGGCGGCCTATGTCACGCTGCTCCGCGTGAAAGAAGCGGCCCGGCTGCTGATTTTCGACACTGCAAGCATTGAGGAAATTGCGGAGCGGACGGGTTTTGTGGATCGCCACCATCTCAGCCGGGTCTTCCGCCATACCACCGGTCAGCCGCCGGCATCTTATCGCAACCGGAACCGGATCCCCCAGCTCCAGAATTCATCGTAGAGTTGATCAATAAAACGAAAGCTCTATCTCTTCCCGAGCAATCCTACAAGCTTCCCTGATTCTTTAATCCCCACGGACGGGTGTGATTAGAAGTGGTGCGCTTGAAGATCAACCCCTAACAGGAAGTTGGGAAAATCCGTGTTAGAAACCTGGTGTCCTGGAGTCTTTGTGGTTAAGAAAGCCTGATCTTCTTCCTCCGTTTACACGTTTGGGATGATGATTTTTTCACCACCAAGACACGAAGACACCAAGTTTCGGATGGGAATCCCTTAGCTTGTGCGTTTGGAAAGTTGACCATCTGCACCACTATCAATCGCA
>JBGGNE010000199.1:0-8454 GCA_041287705.1 Methylacidiphilales bacterium
TTAAGCTTAAAGTCGGGGATACTCTGGTGATCAGGCCTTAACCTTCAGTTTCGGGAGATAAATCCATGGATACGAAAACAAGAACGGGATGGCTGCTGCTGGCACTGGGCCTGTTTCTATTGCTTTTCGTATGGGTGCAGAGCTCCCTGTTTTATCAGGCTAAAGAGTCCTTTAGAGGTACCGTGGTTGTCGCCGGCCTTGCCCTGGGCATTATCACCACTCTTTTGCTCTTCTGGTTATGTAAGTTAAGAGTTGAGTATCTGGCTTTATCAATGCCGGTTGTCTCGTTCTTTGCCCTCATTCTTAATTATTGCTTTTCTGAATATCTTGGGAGAGAAGTGGAGCTTTATACTAAAATGCTCACTTCCTCTTCTAGTGTTCTGGGGTGCCTGAGTGTATTTATGCTGATAGTATGGTGCCGCAGATTTGCTGAGCAATAGAGACAGAAATAACGCCGTCAGCTATCGCTGATTGTGCTGTTAACAAAGGAACTGAGCCCTACCCTGTACCCATGTGGAACTGGCTCTTTGGCAGTAAGGAATTACCGCAGCAGCAACAGCAACCCGCTGATTACGTGTCGGGAAATTTTCGTGCCTCGTATGATATTGCGGAAGAGCTTTGGAAATTCCAGTTGGCCGGCATTCCTTTTGGAGTACGCGGCACAGGTAAGGAATTTGATCTGCGCGAGCTGGAGTGGGCTGAGAACACCGCTCGGTTGATCCAGACCATACGGCCCGACATCGAGGCAAAAGTGGATGAGCAGTTGAGCGGTTGGTTTGGCGCATGCGATCCCGCAGCAAAGCGCATTAACCTCGTGACGAGGCTTAACTATCCGGACGGAAAGGACCGCACTCTGGTTAACTACACCGGCGACAAATCATGGGGAGATTATGTGGCTACCGTTGTTATTTTAGACCTTAAAGTAATAGACAGCTACGGATCAAATTAGGAAGGGTTGCGCTTTGTGGTATGAAAAATGCAAATGCTGCAGGGCGTTGCCACAAGTTTGTATCATGCGCATGTTTTATGTCCACTAATTAACTGATCCATGCTACGTTGATCCTATGAGCGACCTTCCTAACTCTCATGTGTCGGAAACAGCCACCGGCAATGGTGGGTCTGACGGCAGCATCAGCGGCGGATATGTGCCCGGGCAGACAGTAGGGGAGGGTGGCCGGTTTGAACTCGTGCGACAACTTGGCCGTGGAGGAATGGGCGTGGTATGGCTGGCCAAAGATACGAGGCTGAAGGATCAACTGACCGCACTGAAGTTCCTGCCGCCGGAAGTGCGCTATGCCCCGTCAGCGCTTGCCGATCTTCGTGAAGAAACGGTGAAGGCGCGCGATTTAACCCACGCGCACATCGTCCGCATTCACGATCTGCACGAGACCCCCGGCGAAACATTTATTTCCATGGAGTACGTGGATGGACCCACTCTCAGCCATGTCCGGCTGGAGGAGGGGCGCCGCGTCATGTCGTGGCAGCGTCTTGGCCCGATTCTGGGACAGCTCTGCGATGCCCTGGATTATGCGCATTCACGTCGCAAGCCCCTCATTCATCGTGATCTGAAGCCGGGCAACATCATGCTGGATTCCGAAGGGAAGCTTAAGCTGGCTGACTTTGGGTTTGCGCGAACCATCAGCGATTCGCTGAGCCTTAGTCTCAGCAACAACGCCGCGCAGTCTGCCGGCACCAGCGGCACGCCCGCCTACATGAGCCCGCAGCAGCTTCAGGGCAAGTCGGCGCGCCCCACGGATGATATCTACTCACTGGGCGCCACGGTTTACGAAATGCTGACCAGCAAGCCGCCCTTCTATACCGGCGACATCAGCTACCAGGCCCGCAGCGAAGTGCCGGAGCCCATGTCGATGCGCCTTGCCGAGTTTGATCTGGAGAACGAGATCCCCGAGATCGTCGAGACGGTTATCTCCGCCTGCCTGGCGAAGGATCCGGGTTCGCGTCCTCAGTCGGCACGCCAGGTTGCCGAACTGCTGGGCTTGCGCGCTGCTGCTACTGTTCCTGCTCCCGCCGCTGCCCAGGTGGCAATCAGCAGCCCTTCGCCCGTACCTACTTCTTCGGCGGCTTCCCGGGCACCGGCCCTTCCTGTCACCTCACCAGCAGCGGGAGCGAGACAGGACATTCCGCTTTCTTCGCAATTCCCTTCGGAGCCTACCATACGCAAAGCTGTTGAGCGCCAGGGTGTTCCCTTCCTTGTTCTTGTGTCCGTGTTTGGTGCGGCGGGGCTGGCGCTGGCTGCGGTGGGTTACTTTGCTTTTGGTCCCCGGCACGGCTCGCCTGAAGTCACCAGCCGTGTGGACGCCGGTACTCTCGCTCGCGGTGCGGCACGCATACCCACCGCTATGGGTGGCGCGGATATCGACAAGAAGGAAGCCGAACGCCAGCGCCTGGCCAACGCGCGTGGAAACATCACCGTCGAGACAATCCCCTCGGGCGCTACGGTTATCATAGCCGGACAGGATCCGCAGACAACGCCGGCAATCTTCAAGGATCTGAAACTCGGCGAAACCGAAATCCGGATCACCCGCGACGGCTACGAACCCACCACGCGCACTCTCACGGTTAAGGAAGACGAAACCACGCGCCTCCAGGGACTTCGCCTCGCCAATCTTACCGGCACCCTGAAGCTGACTTCCCTTATCTCCGCTTCCAGCTTTGAAATCAAAGGCATCGACGGCTACGTAAAGACCGGGACTATCCCGGCGGATATCAAAGACGTACCCGTCGGTGAAGCTACCGTTACGTTCTCCGCTCCCGGTGCGCCGAGCCAGACCATGACGGCCCGCATCGATACCGGCAAGGAAGTCGAACTGCTTGCGCCTTTCGCCACTATGTCGGCTGTCACGAATGGCGGTAATCTGGCCCCGGCCACGGGAGCCCCCGGCGCCGGCACCATCACCCTTACCAGCGTGCCTGCAGGCGTTAACGTGCTGGCAGGCGGCAAACAGATCGGTGTCACCCCGCTTACGCTAAAGGATCAGCAGCCCGGCGAATACACGTGGGAATTTGCCAAACCCGGCTTTCAGAATACCTCCAGGACAGTCACTGTAGTTGCGGGGGAGAATCCGCCCGTATCCGTAACTGTGGTAGCCTGGCAGGGCCAGCCCCAGCAACAGCAGCGCAATAACACGACTGCCACCCGCTCCAACAACGCTACCGCCGGTAAACAAACGGCCAGCGACCGCTCCGCCTCTGAGAAAGCCGCTGCTGCCCGCGAACGGAACCGCACGATCAACAACATCGTGGATAAGCTGAAGCATGTCCCCATCCCCCGGATCAGGTTTTAGGTTTGCACCGCTGAAATATTCGGGCTGGGCATTGCGGCGCTGTTCTGGTCTTATATGACCCGATGCTCAAGCCGATTCTCAGCGTCTTTCGATTCTTCCCGCTTTCGGCCACCGGCACGCAGACTGAGCCTGCGCCACGCCGTCAGGGCGGCACCCCCACATGGGGCGAGATCGCATTCTTCGCCGCCACTCTCGTCGCGATCGGCATCGCAGGCTGGTACTACGGCTTCGTCATCCCCGCTCAGGAAGAGCAGGCCCGCTTCGCCCAATTCGATCGCCACGAAGCCATCCTCCTCCAACGAGAAGAAGCCGCCCAGCTCAAGGCCAACACCGCCCTCCGCCTCCGCAAAGTCCAGGCGGGACTGGATGCCGGGGAGAGGTAAAGCCGAGTGCCCGAGTAATTTTGATCTAAATATAACTTTGGATGGGGAATTGGGCGTAGGCCGAGCGAAGCGAGTGCCTGTCCGAAGCACCAAAGGTGCGAAAATAACATAGCCCAGGCCAAGGTCCGCCGACGGCCTGGGCAAAGATATAGAAAAGAGCCACGTGCGCGTGAGCGCTCTGTCTTCAGCTTCTGTTTCTTCCCGATTCGTTCCCGCTGGCGGGCAGAGCGCTCACGCGCGGTTGTTCCTCTGTTTGTCTCTATACCCAGGGCGTCGGCGGACCTGTGCCCTGGGCTGGGGCTGTTATTACGCACCTTCAGTGCTTCGGATGCACCCGCTTTGCTCGTGCATCGGAAATTTCTCCCCGCTCGCCACTAGATCGATTGTGTTTCAATTCTGATCTCATTCCACGAAGCCGGATCGGGCGAAACTGGTCCGTCAAAGCGGCGGAGAATGCGCGCGGGATTACCCGCCACGACACAGTTGGGTTCGACGTCCTGGATGACTGTGGAGCCCAGGCCGACGACGCAGCCTTCGCCTATGGTAATGCTTTCGCGGATGGCGCTCTGCATGCCGATGTAGCAGCAGGGGCCGATGTTGGAAAATCCCGCGGACATAGCGCCTGGGGCGAAGCAGGTATGCATGCCGACCACCGAGTCATGGCCCACAAAGGTGTTTTGCAGGAGAATCACGCCGTCATGCAACGTGGCGGAGGCTCCCACCCGGGCGCCGGGCAGCAACAGGCAACCGCGTCCTATGGTGGCGGAGCGAGCCACGGTGGCCTGCGGGTCAATAAGAGTGACGTAGCGCTCTGGCGGCAGCCCCGCAGCCTGTGTTACCGCCGGTCGGATACGGATGGAGTTGGAGCGTGCAAGCGTGTTCAGAAGCAACGCGTTGGGATATTCCCGGGCTCGGTCCACGCCGCCAAGCACGGGGATATCGTGGCGACGCATTCCCCACTTGGCCGGATCATCATCCAGGTAGCCAATGCAGCGGTAGACCGCGCGCGCCGCCACGTGATTTATGGCGTCCATCGTATCCAGCATCTCATCCCGGTTACTCCCAAAGCCGAGGAAGAGGATATCCTGGGTGGGAGTTGTCATGAGGTCTTCATTATAAAACAGCGCTGCTTTTGGCACGAGAGCGAATGATGAAGCTGGCGCACGTTGCGACCTCATTTATACTGCACGAATAAATGCTGTCGCTTGCAGGCCGCAAAATTTGTGCTATGTCCACTTGCCATTTTACGGCAGAACCGTTTAGATCCGCCGATGGCAGTAATCAAGCAACGCACCGTGAAGGACGCCCAGACCGTCAGCGGACTCGCGCTTCACACGGGCAACACCGTCACCCTCACCGTTAAACCGGCTGCGGCCAATACCGGCTATATCTTCAAGCGGCTGGACCTTGACGACGAACCTACCGTCGCGGTCCATATCGACAACGTCAAGCAGGTGGAACGCGCCACCACTCTTGGCGAAGGCAGCGTCAAGATCCATACCGTGGAGCACCTGCTCTCCGCCCTGCGCGGCTTCGGCATTGATAACGCGCTGATCGAGCTTAACGCCAACGAGCCCCCTATCGGTGACGGCAGCGGCCGTATCTATACGGAGCTGTTGCAGCGCGCAGGCAGTGTGGAGCAGGACGCCAACGTTACGTTCTACGAGCTGCGCGATCCCGTCCGCGTTACCGGCAAGGACGGCGGCTACATCGTCGCCTGGCCCAGCGACCGATTTGAGGTCTCGGTTACCAACGCCAATCATCTGGGCAAGCACACGCAGTTCCGCCACTACGCGCTGGACAGCGCGACCTACGCCACGGAAATCGCTCAGGCGCGCACCTTCGTGTTTTACGAGGAAGTGCAGGTGCTGCAGGAAAAAGGGCTGATCAAAGGCGGCAGCCTGGAGAACGCCATCGTTATTCAGGGCGACAAGATCGTCGGCCGCGAGCCGCTGCGTTACGAGGACGAGTTTGTACGCCACAAAATCCTCGACCTCATTGGCGATCTGGCGCTGTTTCCGCTGCGTCTCAAGGCGCACCTCTATGCCAGCAAACCCAGCCATGCACTTAACGTGGAGCTGGCCAAGGCGATTCAGAAGCAGTATCGCGCCTACGTCTCCGGTCTCATGACCATCGAAAATATTCCGATGGGCGAGGGCGGGCTGGACGTGAATGAGGTAATGAAGATTTTGCCTCATCGCTACCCGTTCCTGATGGTGGATCGAGTAGTGAAGTTCGAAGGGCAGACAAAAGCCGTCGGACAGAAGGCCGTGACGATTAACGAGCCGTTCTTTCAGGGGCATTTTCCCGGTCACCCCGTGATGCCAGGTGTTCTGCAGGTGGAAGCCATGGCGCAGGTCGCCAGCATTCTGATGCTTCGCGCCAGCGAGAACTCCGGTAAGATCGGCTACTTTATGAGCGCCGATAAGGTGAAGTTCCGCAGGCCGGTTGTCCCTGGCGACGTGCTGATGATTCACGTGGAGCTGACCAAAGCCCGTGGCAAGATCGGCAAAGCCGTGGGATATTGTACCGTGAATACGGAGATCGTCAGCGAAGGCGAACTGATGTTTGCCCTCATCGGGTAGCCGGCGCAACGCAAGGCTCTCCAACATGCCCGAACGACGCCATGATGATACATCCCACCGCGATTATCGATCCCGCCGCACGCATCGGCCACGATGTGGAGATTGGTCCGTACTGCGTCATCGGCGCAGGCGTTGAGCTGGGCGATCGCTGCCGGCTGATGCATCACGTCTCCCTTGAAGGCCCCACGCGTATCGGCCCGGCCAACATCTTCCATCCTTTCACCGTCATCGGTGCGCGCACTCAGGACCTGAAATACACCGTGGAGCCCACGTACCTGGAGATCGGTTCCGGCAATAACTTCCGTGAATTCTGTACCGTTCACCGCGCCACGGCTCCCGGCAATGCCACGCGTATTGGCAGTGGCAACAATTTCCTGGCTTACAGCCACGTGGCTCACGACTGCATCGTGGGTAACCACTGTATCTTCTCCAACAACGCAACACTGGCGGGCCATGTTGTGGTGGAGGACTTTGCGATCATCTCCGGTCTGAGCGCCGTGCATCAGTTCTGCCGCCTGGGCAAGCTCTCCTTCGTCGGGGGCTGTACCAAGATCGTCCAGGACGTTCCCCCGTATTTCATTGCGGACGGCAACCCGGCAGCCATGCGCGCTGTCAACGTCGTCGGTCTGCAGCGCCAGGGCTATTCCCCCGAGCAGATCGTCGAGATCCGCAACGCCTATCGTATTCTTTACGATAAGACGCTTAATACCAGCCAGGCCGTGGAAAAGCTTGACGGCGAGTTCTCAAATTCTCCTGCAGTCCGCGTGCTTATTGACTTCGTCAAGACGAGCTCCCGCGGCATCATTCGGTAGGGATGTTGAGGGGAGTAAACAGTCTGTAAGTCTCGCTCTGACAGCTTGATCCGGAGGTGGAAGTCGGTCTGATGTCAGGCAAATATTTGCATGCCCATGAAATCTGGCAAATTGTTTGCCAGGAATTCTATTCTCAGCGTCATTATGAGGAATTCCCTTCGCTCCACCTCATTCCCATGAATCCAAGTTCCGCTTCCGTTTCGCCGGCCTGTACCCGTATCTCAACCCCATCTGGCAGCTCCTCTCCCCGCCGCTCGTCCGCACTGGTGCGCGGAACGGCATGTGTCCTTCTCTCCGCGACGCTTAGCGGCTGCAATACTACGGGCGGCGCACAGCTTGCTTCCGACGTGGTGTTTGGTGTCGTCGGAACCGGCGTCGGTCTGGCTGTGAGCAGTGCCACAGGCGACACCGGCGCAGGTGTGGCAGCAGGCGCGGGTGTCTTCGCTCTTTCGCGTCTGACCGGGGCTTCCCGGCTCTTCTACTCCAACCAGCTCAAATTTCAGGAAGCGGTTCTGCGCGGCGATACCGTCCGTGTCGCCAAATACGCGGATGCCAAGTACATCGACAAGCCCATTGAAGGCATGCCGCCCGTGTTCCATGCCGCCATTAACAACGACATTCAGATGCTCCAGCTTCTGGTGCGTCGCGGCGCCAGCCTGCGCGGTCGCTACAACGGACGCTCACTCGCGTTTCTGGTAGCCAGCTACGGCCAGCGCGCCACTGCCAACGAGATTGTCCGCATGGGCGGCGCTCCGCAGCGGGACGTTTCCGACGGCTGGGCTCTCTACGTCGAGCATCGCCGCCAGCAGGAAGAGTATCGCCGCATGCAGCAACGCATTGCCCTTCAGGGTATCATGCTGCAACTGCAATCCATGGACTACCGCGACGAGCAATACCAGGAAGACGCCGGCCGTTACGGTGGTATCTCCGACCAGCAGCGCGCCGCCATGGAGCAGGAATACCGCCGCGAATGCCAGCAGCGCGATGACTATCGCCGTCAGAACATGCCTTACTACGGTAATTAGCGCGGAGCATCAGCCACCCTGAGGCAGTCGCTCAAGCAGTACCCAGCGTTCCGATTCATCCAGTACCTTGTAATGCCTGCTTATGTACTCACCATAGCAGGCTTTCAGCGTCTCCAGAGTAACGGGTGACATGGAGATCTTTGCCTGAAGTATGTAAGGAGCATTGCCTATATACTTTTCCTCGGCTGGATGGGAATCTTTTGTAATATTGATTCCGTAGTCAATAAATGTAGTGCCTCTGTAAGGTCTGGCTCCCATTGCCAGGTGTACATAAGAAGCAAACTCCATTACCATGAAGGGCTTGTTATCCACATGATTCTTCTGTAAAAGCCTGATCCCGTCAT
>JBGGNE010000200.1:0-2665 GCA_041287705.1 Methylacidiphilales bacterium
GAAGACGGCCACATCCTTTAGGCCGCGGCAAAGGCGGCATGGGAACCAAATTTCACAGGCTCCCGCAGTGGGCCGAGCTTGAAGTTTCTGGCGCCAAAATAGTTCTTTACCCCGTTTTTACTTTACAGCTCCGATTGTACCAGAGATTGTCCTGGTGCTTCACGTTACGGATTTCCGTGGGGTATATCGTGACATTATGTCGAAGACATTGATCAATATAGTAGCGGTGTGTGTTATTGGCGGATGCGGTGTTGCCGCGTATTTCGTACACACCTGGGTGGAGCGCCAGAGATGGATCATACGCGCAGCGGTCGGTCAGCAGAAGCAGGCGCTGGACATGGCGGATCAGGTGCACAAACAAAATCAGGAGCAGTACAGGATTGCCGCGCTCTCTCGCGATGCTCTGACGCTATACAGCCAGGCTGACAAGAAGAGCAAGAGAATGGAGGACACCGATGAGGCGATCGATCTCCTCACCCGTTCTATTCGGATAATTAACAAGATCGCCGGTGCATACCAGCTGCGCGCCCGCCTTTACGTCCGCAAGGGCCACTACGAGGAGGCGCTTTCGGACATGAAGGAGTGCGAAGCGCTGGGCTTCGGCGGGTATTCCTCCGACGGCTTTGGCCAAAAGGGGCGCGTCTTGTTTTGTCTGGGCCGTTTTGACGAAGCCGCCGCCGCGTTTCGCAAGGCTGGGGATACCGGCATACATTTGCCCTACCCGGAAGATCGACTGAAGGCGCTCGGCTACACTTGTATGGCCTGGTGCGCCCTGGCCCGCGCGAATAAGGCGGCCGAGGGGGAAAAAGAACTTAACCGCGTGATTGATGAGATGAAGCTGGCGGGAGACCTCGCCTCTAAACACCTCTACGTCGGCGTGGTCTACTATCTCGCCGGTCGCCATACCCTGCAGGATTTTCACCGCAATCTGGCCCGGATGGAGGCTCGGACACAGGAAGAGACTTACCCTGCCTACTTTTATTTAGGGGAGAAGCAGCTGCAAGAGGGCGTCAGAGAGGCGGCATTGAAATCGCTGCAGAGTCTGGTAGACACGAACCTTTACAATCTCAATGAGTTCCAACTGGCCGTCAGAGAGCTTAAGGCGCTTTCCGGCGAGAAGGGCGCCGCGCCTGCCGTCCCTGGTAGTCCGGTTCCTCCGATGCCCGCCCCCTCCAATCCCCCGTCCATGCCTCCCAAACCAGGCAGCCTTGATGCCTGATATCGCTTCATCGTCCCACCATCCCTACGACGCCTTATTTTTATTCCTATGACGAGGAACCTCGTTTCTGCGGCAGCGTTAAGTGTCATATTACTGTGCGCTTTTATCGGATATCACGTCTATAGCTTCATGGAGGAGCGCAAGCTCATGATGCGGCAGCTGGCAGAGCAGCAAAAGCATGCGATGGAGCAGCAGGAGGAGGCGCGGCTGGGGCGGGAGGAAGCCGCCCGCCGGCGCGCGGCCAATCCAGCCCAGCGCACAAACAGCAATGCTGACAACAGCGACCAGCCCAATTCGTCTGCCATGGAACTGGTGGAGCGCGCCTACCGCGCCAGCAAGAACAATGATACCCCCGACGCCGCGATCGATCTCGCCACCCGCGCAATCAAAGAAGATCCCGGTCTGATGGCGGCGTTCATGGTGCGCGCCCGCATCTACATCCGTGAATCCCGCTACCAGGAGGCTCTGGCCGATCTCGCCAAGGCGGAAACGCTGGGCGGCAGCACGGAATCCCTGGTCTTTGCCCATCGGGGCCGCGCGCTCTTTTGCCTCGGCAAGTATGCGGAATCCGCGGACGCTTTTCGAAAAGCCGGCGACTTTTCGGGTCGCTCCCGCGACATAGATACGCGTGGCAGGCTGCTTACTTATCGAGTGCTCACATGGTGCGCCCTGGCTCGCGCCGGCAGGAAAGCCGATGCGGACAACGAGCTCGTCCCCCTGATTGACAAGTGGAATTTGCCTGAGGACCAGGCATCGCAGGATCTCTACATCGCCGCCACGTTCTACGTTACCGGCCGCCATACGCTGCAGAAATTCCGCAGCAACCTGGAGATCATGGAGGTCTCACACCATGTCAATACGTACGCCGCCTACTTCTACATCGGCGAAAAGCATCTCTCCGACGGCGATAAAAAGACGGCCCTGGAATCGCTGCAGACTTACGTGAAGTCCAATAAGTTTATGGAGTCCGAGTTCCAGCTTGCCAGGGCGGAGGAGAAAGCCCTTTCCGCAGAAAAGCCGGTCGATTCGCCCACGCCCGGTCCCACTCCCGCGTCACCCGCCACGAACGCACCCGCGACTCCGCCGCCGCCGGGCGCTATTGAGAGTTAGAGGAAAGCCGGGATTGATTTTGAGGTGCGGGCAAGGCGCGACTAAGGGAGTGCATGAGAATAATGCATGACCGAAATTGCAACGATGCATGCGCCAAAAAGCAACCGGATTTCTTCCCAAATAACGATGCGAACAGTCTTATTCTAATGAGCTTTCAAGATGAGGTGAAGGCTCATTAGAATTAGACCAATCGTAAGTTGTTATTTAGCCTTTATACTGCGCCGATTTTGGGAAGCGGGCGAGGCGGGATTGAGGGAGTTTATTAGAATAATAATCGACCGAAAGCCCAACGCTGCACGAACCCAAAAGCGGCCAGTATAAAGGCTAAATAACGAC
>JBGGNE010000201.1:0-3514 GCA_041287705.1 Methylacidiphilales bacterium
TCCCAGGCCGCCATGCACGCCGCCGAACCCTTCGCCCTCCTCCACTCCCACGAGTAAGCCCATGCCCTCACCGAAAAAATCTCCTAAGCCCAGGCCCGCCGCACCCGCTGCCGCTGCACCCGCCGCCCCTGCTGTTGCACCGGCCGCTGCTGCTCCTCCGGCGGCGCCCGTTGCTCATGCTGCCGCCACGGCCATCGCCGGCGGCCTGCTTATTCCGCCCGCGGGCGGCGCGGTCGTCCGGATGTACCGCATCGGGCATGGTGACTGCTTCCTCATTGCGTTTGCCGGCGACTCACGGCCCGTCTATGTCCTGATCGACTGCGGATACAAGCCGGGTTCGCCGGCGTTCATCGGCACGACGCCAAAGGCCATCACCAGGAATATCCGCGAGGCGACGGGCGGCGTTATTGACGTGGGCGTCATCACACACGAGCACCAGGATCACGTCAACGGCATCAGCGCGAGCAACTTCGAGGGCATCACCTTCCGCGAAGTGTGGATGGCCTGGACGGAAGATCCGCAAGATCCACTCGCCAACCAGCTCCGCGCGCTGTTTAACGACACGCTCCTCGGCCTTGTGGAGGCGCGCAACCAGCTGGCGGCGGCCGGGGACGACTCGCGCAGCAACGCAGTGGATGATTTCCTCGAGTTCGAGCTGGGAGGCGACGAGGACGCTCCGTTCAATCCCACCGAGGCACGCAACCAGCTGCTCAGCCTCGGCGCGGCCGGCGGCGGATCGAAGAACAAGCAGTCGATGAAGCTCTTTAAGGACAAAGCCGGCGGCAATGTGCGCTACCTGCGCCCGCACGAAGCCGCTCACACCATCGCCGATGCAAGCAATCTGCGGGTTTTCTCCATGGGCCCGCCAATGGACAAGGACCGCCTTAGCGACCTCGACCCAGTGGGCTCCGAAGAGTTTCATCTCTCCATGGGCTTCTCCTCGCCACACAACTACCTGGCCTCCGCGCTCAAAGGCCAGCAGCAGGACGACGTCAGCGCGCAGCCGCCTTTCAACCGCCGCTACTACGTGCCGCTGGAGGATATCGCCTCGGCGAAAGAAGAGGTATCCGCTTTCTACTCCACACATTACAAGGCCGCAGCCGGCACGGCGCCTGAGCCCAGCCCTGCCCCGCAGCCAGACGAAGCCGCCACAAGGCGCGAAGTTGCCGCGGATGCCGAGTGGCGCCGCATCGACAATGAGTGGCTCTACGCATCCGAGCAACTCGCGCTGGCAATGAACAACGCCACCAACAACGCCAGCCTCGTCCTGGCGTTTGAGCTCAGCCCCGGCGGCAAAGTGCTCCTCTTTGGCGGCGACGCCCAGCGGGGCAATTGCATTTCGTGGAACAACGGCACCTGGAGCGACGGCAACCGGGTAGTGAACACGCGCGACCTCCTGTCCCGCACCGTCCTCTACAAAGTCCACCACCACGCAAGCCACAACGGCACCCTCAACGGCAAAGTCACCGACGACTATCCCAACCTGGGCTGGATGGGGCAGCAGCAGCACGCATCTGAGTTTACGGCCATGATCACGGCGGTCCGTGCCTGGGCCCAGACTCAAAAGGGGTGGAACCACCCCTACCCGCCCATTAAAGACGCGCTCAAACTAAAGGCATCCGGGCGGATTCTGCAGACAGACGAACCCGTCGCCTCTATGACAATGCCCGCTACAGCGTCACCCTCTGAGTGGCAACGGTTCCTGAGCAGAGTCAGCGAAACAAGCCTTTACTTCGATCTGATCGTAAACTAACTGACAACGTATCTCTAAGACCATATCTCTGCCTGCTTATGCCTACCGAGTTTCCCGAATCGTCCAAGGAGAACGCCGAATCCCACACGTCACCTCTGGTCTCCGAACCTGTTGGTGATGGTGCCAATGAATCCGAAAATCCGGTGCTGGAAAATCAGATCGCCCTGTGCCTTTCCGGAGGTGGTTTTCGCGCGACGGTCTATCATCTGGGGACTTTGATCCGTCTCAACGAGGCAGGGATTCTTCGGAAAATTCGCCGGATTTCCAGCGTATCCGGCGGCTCCATTACGGCGGCACGCCTTGGCCTGAAATGGAACCATCTGACATGGGACGATAAAGGCCGCGCCACAAATCTGAAAACTGAAGTTGTCAATCCGGTCCTGAAACTTGCGTCTCGAAACGTCGATATACCGTCGATTACCGCCGGCCTGCTTTGGTTCGGGACGGTCTCGGACTACATTGTCGACGCCTATAAGGAACTCTTCGGAGACGCGACCCTGCAGGATTTGCCGGAGGACGGGAAGGGGCCCCGCTTTGTTATCAACGCAACGAACGTGCAGTCCGCGGCACTATGGCGCTTCTCCCGGCCCTACATGGGCGATTACCTGACGGGGCTCTACCGCCATCCAAAAGTCTCGCTCGCGCTCGCCGTCACTGCATCATCCGCGTTTCCCCCAGTGCTCTCCCCAGTGCAATTTGCCCCGGAGGGAGCGGTGGATCCTGCGACTGTAGTGCTCAAAGACGAGAGGTTCCGGGACAAGATCTTCCTGACCGACGGCGGATCCTACGATAACCTCGGCCTGGAGACAGCCTGGAAACGCTGCTCTGTCGTCCTTGTAAGCGACGGCGGTCTGAAATGGGGCTACGACCCGGAGCCCGCTACGGATTGGGCCCAACACATGTACAGGGTTCTGTCGCTCATCGACAACCAGGTCCGCAGTCTTCGCCTCCGCCAGTTGTTCGATGCTTTCGACAATCCACATGACTTGCATTCCGGCTGCTACTGGGGCATTGGTACGCTTCCATCCACGTATAAGAATCTCCAGGACCCCTTGCCGTTTACCGACGAGCAGGCAAAAGAGGCGGCCTCCATTGCAACCCGCCTGAGCAAGCTAAGCGAAGAAGAACAGCACAACTTAGTCAATTCCGGCTATGTCACCTGCGACGCATCCCTGCGTTTGCGCGGCAGTTCAGGCAAAACTCTGGACGCGTTCAACCACCACGGCATCCACATCGAGAAACCCGTCGGACTGCCGTATCCGTAAAGTGCGGCACCGGGTCGCCGGGGTCTCAGTCCCGGCAATCCGCTTAACGTCCCAGCCATGATCAACCCGCAGCGCCTTCAAGGGCTGACCCCTGACGAATTTGAGCGGCTTTGCCTCGCCGGGCTCAACAACAAATACGGGGCCGGAAAGCGCCCCTTCCGACGTCGTGGCGAGTTGACCCATCCGGATCAGGGCGTTGATATTGAAGGGGAGACCCGGGTAGGGTGGACTGGCGGCCAATGCAAGACTGGGCCTGTAACCCCCGACGTAGTTAAAGAAGCTCTCAAAGCGATCGCGGGTTACCGGGAAAAGCTTGTCCGATTCCTGATTCTTTCGGCAAAGAGCCCCACGCCGTCCGCATTGGATACATTCAAAAAGCTGAAGTCGACTGTTACGACGGCACTCGGGCCAGTGCCCGACGTATTCATGTGGGGGCCTGAAGAGTTGTTTGCCGAGTTTGGTGCTGAATTTTTAACATTCGCCGATCAACTGGGAA
>JBGGNE010000202.1:0-14219 GCA_041287705.1 Methylacidiphilales bacterium
AGCAGCACATCCAGTCAATCCGCACGGGGGCCATCGTCATTATCAATGTGAATACGGGGGCCATCGTTGCCTCCGCATCGCGCCCTAACTTCAATCCAAACGACTGGATTCCTTCGCTCTCCGAAGAAGTCTGGAAGGCCATCACAGAGACGAATGTACCAGGTAAAGGTGCGAAAAAGGATCCTTTGCGTAATAACGTTATTTCGCATCGCAATCCTCCGGGCTCAGTTTTCAAGACATTTACTACCCTGGCAGCTGCATCGATTGGGAAATTTGATCCCCGCCGCACTGTCAATTGTCCCGGCTATTTCGATGTCGGTACTACCCACTATTCGCTGCCCAAGGAAGTTGGCAGCTATGCTTTCAAGGAGGCGTTCCGGTGGTCCATTAATACATTCTTCCTGGACATGGGTGTAAATCGTGCCGGCCGCGAGGCGATGCTGGAGATGGCCCACGACTGGGGTTTTGGTCAAAAAACCGGCATCAACCTGCCGGGGGAAGTCGCGGGCATGTTCCCGACTCCCGAATTCGTTCGTTCGCACCACCAGCGCAATATGGGCGGCGGCGATATCGCCAATGCCTCAATTGGTCAGGGTGACGTGCTGGCTACTCCGCTGCAGATGGCCAACGCCATGGCAGCGCTGGCCAACGGCGGCACTCTCTACCGTCCCCGCATAGCGGAGCAGATTGAGGATGCCAAGGGCAATGTATCCCAGAAGTTTGAGCCCGAAGTCATTCGCCAGATTGCTCTTCCTACTCCCGAGTTGCAGGCCGCGATTAAGGACGCCATGCAAACCGTCGTTACCTCCGGTACGGCCGCAGTTGTCGGCGGAATGGTACCGCACCTTAAGGTAGCCGCGAAAACCGGCACGGCACAGGTCGGCTCCAAGAAAAGACCCCGTCAGATCGCGTGGCTTGGCGGCTACTTCACTGCTCCTGACGGCAATACTTATTCCTTCGCCGTCATGGTGGAAGGTGACTTTGACCAGGATCTGCATGGTGGATCTGACGCGGGTACGCTGGCGGCCAAAGTATTCGCCACGATGTTCCCGCCGCCCAAAGGTTCGCGCCGCACGCCCAAGAAGCGCCCAACACCTACAACTACAGAGGTGGATGATGCCGCAACTCCCGCCGCGCCCGCACCTCGTCCACCACGCGCCCGTCCCGTACGTGAAGTGGAATAAGACCAATTCACATCGTTAGTTGGGAGTAAAGCTGGGATAGATTTTGAGCTGTTGCTTCTGCAAAGAGCAATTCAGACCATTTCGCATCATGAGTTGGTCTCAGGCTTATTCTTCACAAGCAAAAAAACGGCGAGACTCCAGGGAGTCTGCCGTTTTTCAGTCACCAGTTCGTCTCAAACACTGTTAATCAGGACAGCTTTTCTACCGCCGCCTCAGACGTGGGAAAAACCTTGAAGATGGCCTCAAAGCCCGAAAGCTCGAAAACTTCCCGTACCTGATCCTGGAAGGAACTGAGACAGATGGTGCCCTGGACAGCCTTCATACGTTTTGCGGCCTGGAGCAGCACCCGCAGTCCCGCGCTGCTGACGTACGTCAGCCCGGAACAATCCACGACGACAGCGCGCACTTTGCGGTCCAGCAATTCGTGGACCTTGGCATCGAGCTGAGAGCACGTACCGCCGTCAAGTTTGCCGTTAATCGACAGAATGATGACTTTGCCCGATTTATTTTCGCTAATTTCCATGGAAGGTCTGCGTATCCGCTGAATGGCTTAAAAAGAAAGCCCTGCAAAACGCGCCGCAGGGCTGTCAAGGAAAGAGTTGGTGGCGCCACTTTTAGCGGAATCGCGGCATTAAGTGAACAACTATCCGCTTCTCTGATATAAACAGAAAAAGTGAACGTTACGCTACCTCAAATATAGTTTTCCTGCAACATCTCTGAGGCGCTTTCGTCCAATTGCTCCATTCGACGAATATCCTCGAATTGCTCCAAAAGATCTTCCACCCGCAGCCGCTTCTTTTCGGCACCCTGGAAGTCCCTGACAATGTTTCCTTTGTGCATCATGATGATGCGGTCACCCAGATTTACGGCCTGCTGCATGGAGTGCGTTACCATGAGTGCAGTAAGTTTTCCCTGCGAAATCACATTTTCCGTAAGATGAATAACCTTATCGGCGGTTTTGGGATCCAGCGCGGCCGTATGTTCGTCCAGCAACAGAAGCTTCGGCTTTACCCAGGTTGCCATCAACAAAGTCAGCGCCTGACGCTGGCCGCCGCTGAGGCTCCCGATCATGTTTTCAAGACGATCTTCCAGCCCCATGTTCAAACCGCGCACGCGAGCACGAATTTCCTCGCGCATACTACGATTGAGGGCAGAGCCAAATCCCCGCGGCTGACCGCGCAGCGCAGCAAGCGCTACGTTTTCCGCTATGGACATGTTGGGAGCAGTACCGCTGAAGGGATTCTGGAAGACTCGACCGATAAGCTTCGCCCGCTCATCCTCGCGCCAGCGCGTCACATCATTTCCATCGATGGAAATGGTGCCTTCATCCACAAAGAAACTGCCGGCCACAGCGTTCAACATCGTCGATTTACCCGAGCCGTTACCACCCAGAACGATCAGGAATTTACCCGGACCCAGGTCGAGATTCACACCCTGCAGGGCGCGCACTTCATTGGGTGTATGGGGATTAAACGTCTTGTGGACGTGACTGACCTTCAGCATCGGTTGCCAGTTCTGGATTTCTTTCAAGCGATTAACTCCTTAAACAGCAACAGGTTGACCAGCGCGAACTGCGGGACGGGTACGACGCCACTTGGCAATAAAGCCAGGCAGCACCAGCGCGGCAAAAACGAAGACAGCCGAAACCAGCTTCAGATCATTGGGCGGCATGCCAAGGCTGAGCACCAGGCTGACAACGAGACGGTAAAGGATTGAGCCCATCATGGCACCCATGAGTGTAAGGCCTAGGCTGCGAGTACCGACGAGCGCCTCGCCTACAATTACACTGGCCAGGCCGCTCACGACCATCCCCAACCCCATCTGAACGTCAGCGTAACCGGAGTGCTGTACAAAGAGAGAACCAGACAAACCAATAAAACCATTGGATAGCGCAGTGCCAAAAATGATCATATTGCCGGTATTCACACCCAGCGCGCGAATCATCTGATCGTTATCCCCCGTAGCGCGCATCGCCGTGCCGATATTTGTTCGGAAGAACCAGTACGTCAGGGAGGTCAGCAGAGTCACCAGCAGAAAAATGGCTGCAAGACTGACCAGTTCACTCTTCTGCACATCCCAGCCGATAATCCGGACTGTGGAGAGGTCCTTAATGGTGTTGCCCCCGGCATCCAGTTTGGGTTGACCAAGTACGGCGTGCTGGGCAGCAGAAATCAGTGTCGGGTTTTCGAGAAGGGAAATATTGCTCTTACCCATCGTATCCAGGTTGATCGAGTACAGGGCGGTCATCACCAGGATGCCCGAGATCAGGCTGTTAATGCGGAATTTAATGTGCAGGACACCCGTACAGAAACCCGCCGCCATCCCGGCCAGGAAACCAGCCAGTGTGGCCAGAAAGGGATTGCCCCAGAACTTGAGCGTAGGGTTGATGAGGTTGACCAGCAACATATTGACCACAGAACCCAGAGGAGTCGCCGGATCCCATAGCGTAAACTGCATACCCACGATCAGCACCGCTGTAATGGCGCCACCAAATACGTAGGAACCTTCACCGGTAATATCCGGAAAGTTAAAAATACGGAACGTAATGTAAATGCCCAGCGCGAACAGCGCCAGCATGCAACCTTGCGTATAAGCACCAATCAGGGCAGTCATGTCTCGTTACCTTCGCTCCATATCCCGGTTACGGGGGCGGCCCAGACGGCACCGCGGATAAATTCACTCTCCCCGGCGCCGATCAGGTCGCGGGAATCCTGCAGCAGATGCAAAAGCGCCTGCGCTGTATCTTCTTCAAAAAGCTGATGAACTGTCGCCGCAAGATCCAGCTTGCCCTTCTTCAGCGGGCGGTAGGAAAAGACCGCGGCATGGAAGTGCCCGTGTGCCACAGGCGGTGCTCCAGGCTTGCCCAGAGGGCGCAGCAATGGTGCCAGGGTCGCGGCCTTGGGAGAAGCCGCGACGGGGGTGCCGGGACCGTCAGGAGGGGCTCCTGTGGGCGAAGCGCCGGGAGCGTCTGGTTTACGCGAAATAACTCCCACGGCCAGACTCAGGGTGCGTGCATACCCGCGCTCGGATGTCAGGGCAATCCATTCGCGTACCTGCGGGAAATCCAGAATATTTCCGCCACTGTCCTTAAAGAGAACCGGAGCAGCCTTCGCAGATGCGGACCTGGTTCCTCCGCCAGAGCTGTATTCGTCTTCATCATCCGACTTTGCACCAATGGCCACGGGCACAGGAAGTGAGGCGGCGCTCACCGGCGATTTACGCAGATACGCGCCGACAAGACCCGCCGTCTCGGCCAGTATGGCAACCACTGCATGGTCCGTCTTCAGCGACGTCAGAACACTATCCACGATTTCGCTGAGGGCTGTGCCACGATTATCCGGCTTTGTTTCAAAGCGCGAAAGCTGGGTGAACGCGCCGCGACACTCCAGACCGTAAAGCATCTGTACCTTCGGTACCAGTGCACCGCGCGAAAGACTGTAGTCCACTGACTTCGTGCCGTCACCCGGAAGGCAGGCGGCAGATCCACCGATTGCGAGGAATTCGCCAAAACGCTCGGAGCTTTCTTCAAAGCTTTCGCCAAAGGCACCCAAACCCAGACCAATCTTGTCAGGCGGAAATTCAACCCGTGCGCAGTCCTCACTGGCAAAAGAGCGGGAAGCCAGCTTGAAAGGCTTCCCACGAACAATGCAGTTGAAGCCGGCGCTGCCAGCAGCACCTGTCGGAGTAACATCATGGGTCTCCCACGTAGCGCTCTCCGTGGCGGTGCAAATCGCCGCCTTCGTAACAGGCTCAGTCTGGCCGGGAAGTACGGAAGGCGTCTCTTTTTGAAGCAAGCCGCTCAAGCCGCCCATGGCCAGGGTGCTCTTCACCACTTCCGAAGGCTGGGTGATATAGAACGAGCCCTGGATAGATTTAATATCCTTCATCGCCCGCACCAGTACGCGGATACCGGCGGAACTGACGTAGTGCAACTCGCTGCAATTCAGGCGGATATGGTGTGCGCCACCACGCACGGCTTCCCCCAGCTCATCCGCAAGGGTTTTGGCCCAGTGGGAATCGAGGCGACCCTTTACGCGGATTTCCAGATGGTCCGCTCCGGTAATTCGGCTCAGTTCCATTTAGTGTGTAATGAAGATCAAAATAGAAAAATGAAGGAGAATGGCGGGTGCCCCATGAGTGGCAAGAGAGCAACTGCCATGTAGCAACGTGACTGTATATATGCGGTCCATTTGGGAAAAGCCAATTTTTCAGAGATCTGTGCCGTGTGACTTTACCCTGTCAGACTGATCCTCCAGCCCTTCTTGTGGCCTGAAATGAAAGGAATATTACCCTGCCGCACAGGCTCCACGCACAAGAGTGCGTAATTTTAGCCTGCGATATCAGACGAACGGAAGGGAATAAATTCCGATCGCCATAATCAGAGCGGAAAAAAATTCCGTTTCTCGAATAAGTGCCTTTCTTGTAAATACATTGTTATGAGGCCCTTACATAATGTTTGGGGAACAGAACGGCACTTGGCACGACCCGTGCATTAATGAAAGTCACTAAGCCAACCCATTCTCACCTCATGCTCCTTTATCTATCGAAAGTTCCGGACTGCGTTGAAGCCTCACACACGCCCGAAATCGAAAACTCAGGATACGACGCGAACGTAGCGCGCATGCTTCCGCTCGTTAAGCATGTTGCCGGCCGTATCGCGCTGCTCCTTCCTCCTCACATCACCAAAGAAGAACTCATCTCGGCCGGCGTTCTCGGCCTGCTGGATGCCCTGCATAAATTCGACAGCAGCAAAGGCAGCAATCTCCGCAGCTACTGCATCCTGCGTATCCGTGGCGCCATTCTGGACGAGCTTCGCCGGCTGGACTGGGTTCCCCGTTCGGTACATCGCGACGCACGCCGCATCGCTTCCGCTCAGCACAACGTCGCCCAGAAACTTGGCCGTGAACCTCATGATGTTGAGATCGCCGAAGAGATGGGAATAAGCGTCACGCAACTGCATTCCATGCTGGATCGCGTAAAGCCCAGCAGCTTCCTCTCCCTGAATGACCCGGTTTTCGGTGCCGATGACAGCGATTCCCTGATCCAGGAAGAAGTGCTGGCCGATTCTGCCACGCCGGATGCCTTCCAGGAAATGCTGCGCAAGGAAGAACGCGAAATCCTGCTGGCTCAGTTGAAGCAACTGCCTGAAGTACAGCGTCAGGTTCTCGTGCTCTATTACCTCGAAGACCTCCGCCTTCGCGAAATCGCCGAGGTGCTCAACCTTACGGAAAGCCGCATCTCCCAGATCCACACTCTTGCCATCGCTCGCCTTCGCACCGCTCTCATCCGCGAACGCGCTCGCTAAGTCGGGCCAGGTTCGTTCAGCTGTAAATCAAACGCATCCATCACAATTACGACGCCAGACAGCGCATGCAGCCATGCACAGGTTTCTTCGCATTACCCATATTTTGGTGACTGTGCAACCGCAGCCCCCGTTTTCCTTCTTCAACTCACCATGTGACAGACAGCGCATACTCATACTCAGATGTCAGCATTCCCTGCGTTTTGTTCAGATAAGTGGCCTCTAAGGTTATCGCTCCTCTAATCGCTGTTCTGCGCAGGCTCTCGCTGTTGGAAGACTCCGCATTGTGTCCACGTCTTTGGACTCATGCTTCTTAGCACTCAGGTATCTGCCGGGATTTCCATGCGTAAACTACTGGCCAGACGCACCATGTCTATCCATGCCCGTCTCTGTCGCCAAGATTGCCACAAGTATTTACGGTAGCCTCTCCACAGTCTCCCGGCTATCCCCTAAAACTGCTGAATAAGTACAGTCCGCATCGTCGGGCCCAGTTGTCCTGAACGGTTTGCAGTAGGTCGCCACTGATCGAGTCGGATTGAACTCTGCCCCGAGATTACAGCAATGCCTCCCCGTTCTCACTGCTCCCTGACAAAATAATTGCGAGATTTCTCGGCTGGTCCGTTTCTCTCCCACAATACATCTATCGGATAATCTTATGCGCAGTACATTGCTTCTTCTTGCAGCCGTAACACTTGCATCGAGCGAGAGCTTCAGCCCCCTTCTCACCCCCGGACGTGCCGCTGACGCCCCGGCAACTACTGCTGCCAACGCCACCAGGGAAGTCTCCGCCGACGAGTGGCTTCGACCACTCATTGCCCCATGCTTTGCGGGCGATGGCTCGGGTTCAATCGCAGCCCACGAGCGCATTGAAAAGAAATATATTTCACCCGAACTCCAGCGCCTGATGGCCGCGGATGCCGCCGATTCCAAGCGTACCGGCGAAGTCACCCGTATGGACTTCGACTGGATCGTCAATTCCCAGGAAGTGCCCGAAAAGTGGTCGCTTGGTAAACCCGTTGTAGAAGGGAAGCACACCCTCGTTCCCGTCTCCACTGGTTATGGCAAAGAAAAGCCGCGCATTCACCACATCGTTCTGGAGCGCACGGCTTCCAGCTGGATGATTGTTGACGCGCGTTATGGCGAAGGCCAGACGCTGCTCAAGATCCTGAATGCGCCGCTCCCCTAATTAAAACCTCAATCTGTGTCGTAAATGTACAAAATCCTCCTATCCATTGTTGCTGTTCTGGCCGCTCCCCTTTTGTTCTCGCCGGTTGCCAGCCAGGCCAGGGACACCGCTGCCACTCTGCCTCCCGCCGATGAGTGGCTGAAGAAAGTCATCGCCCCCTGCTTTTCTCAGGATGACAAGGTGAATCAGGCGGCGCACAAGACGCTGGAAGCCAGGTACATATCCGCAGAACTGCGCAAGCTGCTGAAGGATGACTCCGACGAAGCAGCCAAACGCGGCGAAGTTGGTCGTCTGGGCTTTGACTGGGTGGTCAATGGTCAGGACATTCCCCAGCAATGGTCGGTTGGCAAGCCGGTTACCAAGGGCGAAGTTACGGAAGTTCCTGTCCACACAAGCGTTCCGATCGACAAGGAGCACACCCATTATATTATCCTGAAAGTCCGGCCCGCGACTGAATCCGGCTCGGCAGCCTGGACAATTGTCGACGCACGCTTTCAGGATAACAGCACTCTGTTGGGGATGCTGAAAGCTCCGTATCCTCAGTAATTTCAGTCCTGCGAGTGGAGGACTGTCAACCGGACCCTGGGAAATCGGTCTCGCATCCAATAGGCTAAGGTGGCTATTGTGGACATGGATACGATCTGCGGCGCACGTGTATAACGATCGTGCAACCGCATATCATGTATCCGCCATTATCTTAGCTCATGTCCTCCCTCACCCATGCTTCGACAGCACTGGCGGGCGCTGCCTCGCAGGCCATTGCTGACAACGCCGGCCCCGCACTTCTGGCCACCGATGCCCGCTTCGATCCCGATGCCAGCCTGATCTGGGGCAAATCGTCCGGTAATCGCTACCACACCCAGTTGAAACCCGGTACTGCGATCCATCCCACGCGTGAGTCCGCCGAGTACGCGGCAGCCCTGCTGGATTCCCCTGTGCCATGGCGTCGTGATCGCGGCGCGGCCATCATGGCCAGGCTGTTGCAGCTGCAGGACAAAGATCCGGCAAGCAAATCATGCGGCATCTGGTCATGGTACTGGGAGGAGCCGCTCCCCCAGATGGCCCCTCCTGACTGGAACTGGGCGGACTTTATCGGCACGCAACTGATGCGCGTACTGCGCAGCAACGGGCCGGATGATCTACCCGCGGGTCTGCATGCCGGCATCTGCGAAGCACTCCATTTCGCCGCCAATTCCATTCGTCGACGTGATGTTACGCTTGGCTATACCAACATCGCGATCATGGGGACGTATGTAACAGTCATGGCCGGGCACGAGCTTGGCGACTCAGATCTGCTTGCGTACGGGCAGAACCGGCTTCGTAAGTTCGTCGCATTCACACGCGATTTTGGAGGATTTCCTGAGTACAACAGTCCCACCTACACGGCTATCTCCATCGCGGAGCTTTCCCGGATGATGCGCGACTTCCCCACGGAGGTTGAGCGCGCTCTTGTTCGCGAAGTGCTTGACCGGGCCTGGAGCGAAATCGCCCTGCACTGGCATGCCCCGTCTCGTCAGTGGGCGGGACCGCACAGCCGCAGCTACTCCACCATGCTGCAGCCCAATCTCCTGGCCTTCATTCAGCGCGGACTGGGAAATCGCGCCACGGTTATCGGACCTGAATCTCCGCATCCGTTGCCGCCTCTCTCGCTGGACTGGGAAGGGCTCCACCTTCACTGCCCGGACTCTCTCATCCCCCACTTTCAGAATGATCGGCCGCAGTCGCACCTCGTCTCATCGCTCTCCCCTACCCGCCCGGCCATTGAGGGCCACACCCATCTTACGCCTGAATTCGCTCTTTCCAGCGTGGAGCGCGGCTCGTTCTGGAATCAGTTCCGTGTTGTAAGCGCTTATGCGCCTGGTCAGCAGCACGCTACGGCATTCTGCATGCGCTTCCTGCACGATGGCTACGATTTCTCCTCACTCAACATTCTTACCAGGCAGGGCGACGCCAATATCCTGGGCGCTTTCAGTATGGCTTATGATGGCGGTGACAAGCATCCTTCGCTCGACCGGTTTCCTGATGCCCGTATCTCCGCCGAGGACTGGCGTCTTCGCCTGGAGTTCACCGATCCTGTAGATGTCGAAGCGCTCACCAGTCTGAAGCTTGGCGGAGTGGGTACCCAATGGGCAATACCCTTTGGAACGGGAGCCACTCTTTCACTCCGCTGGCTCAGTCTCATCTTTGGAGAATCTCGGCCCACTCTTGAGATTACCCAAAGCCTTGCCGCAGCAAATGCTTGCGGCCATCAGCGCCTTACTGTCAGCGTTGACCTCATCTTCTACTCCGGTATCCGTCGCGAGTTTGTGTTTGACAGGAACTTCGTGGCCGCAATCGCTTATGGTCTGTCATTGAAGGCAACCAATTGCTGTGAAGCCGAAGATCTGGAAAAAATCGCGGTGACTTCCACTGAAACTCACTTGCAGCTGGAGTGGCACACAGCAAAAGGAACGCTGAAGCTCAGCTCCCATCTGCATCCGCAGAAGGAAGCTGACATCATCGCCTGGACTACGGACCAGAAGCTGCGCGATTAAGCGCTTACTTCAGCCTGTTCCCGCGCTTTGGCCTTGGCGGATTTGCCTGTACTGGGCATCACATCCGCATAGTTAATGCGCGGGGACACCGGCAGGTACTTCTGCACTTTGCAGATCGCATAGAATACTTTCATCCGCCACCAGAGGGGGAATTCCAGGTCAGTCTTGCCGGCCACGATGGCCAGAATGGCGCGAGGCAACTGAAGCCAGGGTGCCGGATTCATGAAGACTTCAAACGCGATGTTGTCATAATACATCCGGATCATATTCGCGTAAGTGTCCATCATATGATAGACGGCCCTGGTGTAGACTCTCTGCTGCCAGGCGGTTAGCGGCTCCGATATCACGTTGCCACCCGTCTTTGCACCAACATTCACCGCTGCTTCCTGCGCCAGAATTGTCTTCGCGGCCAACCTTGCGGAGCGCATGGCGAGCATGACTCCGGAGGAAAAGATGGGATCGATAAAGCCGCCCGCGTCACCCGCCAGCAAAAAGCGTGGGCCCGCAAGAGTGCGATGACGATAACAGTAGTCGCCGGTAACATGAAAATCGGTCATCCGCTCGGCATTCTTAAAGCGATAGCGCAGCTCGGTGCATGCCTGCACTGTCGCTTCAAATTCTTCGGCCGGGGTGCGACCCTTGGCCTTGAAGCCGGCAAGTCCCTGAACCAGACCAACCGACGTTTTCTCTTCGTCCAGCGGAATAATCCAGAACCAGCCGTCCTCAATGCGCACAATCGTGATCATGCCCGCCGCCTCGCCCTCGTTGCGACGTATATTCTTGAAGTGCGAATAAACCGCAACGCGCTTGGGAAAACCGTTGTCGTGCCGCGGAATTCCGAAGCTTTTGCCGACGAACGCGTCGCGTCCCGTTGCATCGATGATCCATCGGGCATCCGCATGATGCGTCTCGCCGTTCTGCTCCCAGGCGATGCTCACCCCATCTTTACGCGTCTCCACATGGGATATGCGGCTCTGCTCGTGAACTTCCGCTCCGGATTGCTCGGCGTGGTTCAGCAGCAACTGATCGAACCGGGCTCTCTCCACATGAAAAGTGCTGCCATAAGGCGCTGGCAGATTTTTGCCAAACCAGAAGCGATGAACTTTTGTGGCGTTACCGAGATAAAACTCCGCACCCGGCTTCACCATGAAGCCGCCCTGCTCCAGCTTGTTCCAGACGCCGAGTTCCCTCAGCACGTCGTTATTATAAGGCAACAGCGATTCGCCGATATGGAAACGCGGGAACTTTTCGCGTTCCAGTACCAGAACGCGTTTGCCCGCCTTGCTCAGAAACGTTGCGGCTGTACTGCCGGCAGGTCCTCCGCCGGCAATAATAACATCATAGAAAGCGGCGGACTTCATCGTAAGCTATTAATGAGGAACATTCTTCGTCAATACGGCGGCAATCAGCAAAAGCGGCAGGTAGAAGATGGAAACAAGGAAAAGCTGGCGTGCCCGATTATTGACGGGAAAAACAAAAAAGCGCGTACACATCCATGTAAAGGCAATGCCAAGCAGGCAGGCGATGACTGCGTAGATAATGTTGCAGGTTCCCAGGAAATAGGGGGCCATACTTACTGGTATCAGCAGCAGGGAGTAGAATACGCTTCCACCAGCAGTCCGCCCGCCGGAGTGATCCCCGAGAGATGACATCTTATAGCCGGCGTTCGAGTATTCCTCTCTGTACAGCCACGCAATAGCCAGGAAGTGAGGCATTTGCCAGAGGAAGAGAATCCCGAATAAAGCCAGCGCCTGAAGATCAACAGATTGGCGCGCTGCCGCCCAGCCGATCACGGGTGGGATGGCACCAGGCACGGCACCGACCAGAGTATTGAGCGACGTAATGCGCTTCAGCGGCGTGTAGACGAAGATGTAAATCAGCAGAGTAAGCACTGCAAGAAAGGACGACAGCCAGTTAACCAGGAAGCCCAGCCATAACGCGCCCGCCAGAGCTGCGGCAATGGCTGCTGTCGCCACGTCTTCCGCAGCAAGCCGGCCTTTCGGCAACGGGCGATCTTCAGTGCGTCCCATCTGGGCGTCCGGTTCGCGTTCCAGATACTGGTTGAGAGCGGATGCTGCCGCGGCAACCAGCGCGGTGCCAAAGAGAGTGTGCGCGAGCGTGGTCAGCGAGACCGTTCCATTCATGCCCAGGTAAAACCCGGCAAGCGTGGTCAGCAGAACGAGAAGCGTAAGGCGCGCTTTGGTCAGCTCCACAATGTCGCTCATAAGCGACAGATTCTCGACCCCAGCATCAGCACTCACCGTTGCAGCGGCAGCCGATGAAGATGAAGGTGCCGCGGAGCCACCCGAGGGGCGCCCAGCGTTGTCATGGTTGCGGCCCGAACGATGCTGGCGGCGAGGGCGGGAAGAATTGGAGTCGCCACCGCGACCGGATGAACCCGCGTTGGAAGAGCCGGGATTGCCCGGACCAGATCCAGAGGAACCACCGGATGAGCCGGAGCCGCCTCCGCGTGCGGGGCTGGTAGGAGATTTCATGGCGTAAGTTTGATAATCTCCATTTACGCAACAAGCGCACGCTCAGCGATTGCTGAGCCGGCGGTTTTGGCGGTGCCATCCTTCGGGTTGCCAGAAGGCAGAACAGCGTTTCGAAGGTACATGAGGCGGTAGGCCATAGCGGCCTGCACAGCTCCAGACATCATCAGCAGTGTGCCGACGGCCACATGCATCGTGGCGACATCAGCAGCTTTGCCGGTCCAGATCGTAGCTGCGCCCAGACAGAATTGCAGGAACACCAGAGTTACCCAGATAAGGGCAGATCGGCGAAGAACGCCCGGCAAACACGGCTGGCTCAGCATAATGACACAGTATGTGCCTGTGCCCAGCACCAGCAGCACAGCCATAATGCGATGCGTCATGTGAATATGGATAAGTGACTTCGTAATGGGAAAAATGGCTTCCGGCTCGTTATCACGCGGCGCGTTTATCTTCTCCAGAGCGGCTGGGCTGGTATCCGGCCAAAGCTGACCGTATGCAAGCGGGAAATCCGGCACCGCAAGGCCCAGATGCGCCTTGCCGATATGGGCATGGCGCATTGTCGCACCGAGAGTCAGTTGCAGGAAGATGGCTGCGGTAAGCACCACCAGAAAGCGCGGCACATAAGCCGGCACCGGGGCGCCGCGGCGCGCCTGCTCCACGGAAGTGTTTACCCACCAGGGGGATGTAAAAAGAGCCATGAGGCAGATAAGAGTAAAGAAGGCCTGCGCCAGGCAGCCGTGTACGACACCAAAATCGGTATTGACGTTAAGCACGCGAAGTCCGCCCAGAACGCCCTGGATGATGACTGCCGCCAACGCCAGCACGCCTAGCATCCGCATCCATCCTCGACCATCCTTCCAATAAATGTAGACCAGAAACGCAATGGTAAACATGCCGACATAGCTGGCGATCAGACGGTGCGTGTGCTCCTGAATGATGCCGAGCTCGGAAAACCACTTGGAGACCGGCAGCAGAAACATGTTGTAGCCGAAGCTGTTCGGCCAGTCGGGCACTGCCATGCCCGCGTTATGGCTGGTCACAATTCCCCCGCTTGTAATAAGAATAAATGCGGCGAGCGCCAGGAACAGGGCGTAGCGGTGCAGCCCTGTTAGGCGGTGGGATGGCGACGAAGACATGCAGCGAGCGTGGGAAGGAAGTCGGGCGATAGAAGCGGAGGCGAGTCAGGAATTTTGTCAGTATCCTTGATCCAGCCAGAGTGTCAAACGCGATTTAAAGAGCTTTGCATTAGATGCCCTAATGGGAAAAATGTGAGGGAATCGCGCTGCCGTACTTTACCTTGTGTAAAAGCTCTGACAACAGTGCTAATGATCTCGCTCTCGCTGCTCCGCTGACACCCTACAGACGAGGCACCGTAATGCCTCGCTGACCCATATATTTCCCCGCGCGATCCGCATAGGAAATCTCACATTCGCTCACTGCCGAGAGGAAGAGGACCTGCGCGAGTCCTTCATTGGCATAGATCCGCGCGGGAAGCGGGGTGGTGTTTGAAATCTCGAG
>JBGGNE010000203.1:0-5778 GCA_041287705.1 Methylacidiphilales bacterium
AGGAAAGAAAAAGCAGGAATGCCAGCCAGCCGAACATGCCAGCCGAGATTCTGAGCGCTGTGCCAAGCTGCGCCGATCCGCACCAGGGCTGCAGCCAGGGCGGAAGTTTGCCCACCCATGCGTCCACCCGGGATACGGAGGTGAATTCATCTCCCGGCAACGCAGTTGAAACCGGAGATGCCGCAGAAGAAGCAAGAGATGAAGCTGAAGAGGAGGATGCGTGTGCCTCCCTGCCCGGTGCGGCCTTGCCCGGGCCTTCGGCACTGGCGTCAGACCGTGGCCCGGCGCCGGGTGGCGAACTGAGCGTCATGGGGCGCGCTTGCGGGGTTTTTTGGGCGAAGGCGCGGGCGTGGTCGCTGAAGTGCTGGATTTAGACTTGGCACCGTCAGCGGGTTTGGGCTTTGGCTGGGATTTAGCAATGGCTTTCGCCTGAGCAAGTGCCTGGGCTCGCGCGGGCGAAAGATCCTGGGCCGCAACAGGCTTTGGCTTGGGAGCGGGCTTCGGTTTGTTGGGCTTGGCGACGATCGGAACGAAGGCAGTGCCTTTCAGAGGCTCGGCCAAAAGACGAACAAAACCCTGCTTCGGTTTGGGCTTCTGTGTGGGTTTCTTTTTAATGTCTTTTGGCTTGGCCAGATCCGGCTCCGGCTCTGTGGGCACGATGGAAGCCGGCGGAGAGCTGTGGGTCAGGCTCGGCTTCAGCTCAGTGGCGGCCTTTTTCAGTTTGGAGAGCTTGGGCGACGCAGGCGCTTCTTCCTCCTCAACAGCTTTCTGCAGCTTGGCCTTGATCGTCTCGATTGCGGTTGGGGCGGCGAATGCGGCGCTCACATCCTGAAAATCAACTGCCAGCGTGTCATCATCCTCGCCGGCATCCAGAATTTCTTCCGCAGTTTCGGATAAATCACCGTGGGGCGTGGCAACGGGTTGCGGGTCGGTTTCACCGGCTTCACGGCGCAGAATGGCGGCGGCTTCCTCCGCTTCGCGGCGGCCCAGCGCTTTCAGCAGCGCCTCGGCCATCTGCACTTCTTTCCAGGTCGCTTCACGGCGGCGGTAACGGCGCTGAATAAGATCCAGAAAATACTCCAGATCAGCACGTGAGGGCTCGCGATTATACTCCCAGCGCGCGGCACCTTTTTCCTGAAACTGAAACTTGAACTTGCCGCTGAAGCGTACGACTCGCACATCATATGTGCTGCCGTCTTCATCGCGCTTCATCTTCCAATCGATATCGCGTGCCATAAGTTGACCTATCTTTGCTTAACTGACGGCGCGATACAATCCGGGAGAGAGCCTGAACCAAAGATATTACCGGGCAAAGAGAGATCACCGAAAGAAAACCACCCTGTCGCGGCCATTACAGGCAGGGGCCACGACAGGAGGAATGGCAGGGTAAGACTAAACAGAAATCCGACTGCCCCGGAAGTTACCGGCGCTCGTCTTCTTCTTCCTCGTCCTCATCCTCTTCTTCGTCATCATCGTAACCAGCTTCTTCGTAGCTGGAGTTGAGACCTTCGACATAAGAGGCTTTTACCACGTCGCGGTTGGCAAAGGCGACCGGAGAACCGTCCGCGTCTTTAAAAATCAGGCAGCCGTCCGTCAGTTCGACGGATTCAGCTTCGGTAGTCAGAACGGACTCGTCCGTAAAGATAGTGCAGTATGTTGCCATTACCCAAGTATGGCGATGGATTCGCGTATGGCAAAGCCTTTTCACCGGGCGTCGTGTTACGGTTGGCAGACTGATCAAGGGCCGTCCCTGTGTCTCCAGTCACTTCATCCCTGCTTCAGTTCGGGCGGTTTCTCCGGGCCGGGAAGCTCGGGCGGAGGTGCGTTGTACTGGAACTTCATGGGGTGCGTGTTCTTCAGAATGATCTCCTTGAGCTTATCCTCCATGTTGCGGCGAGCTTCCTGCAGAATAGTGCCGGCCTTGGCGCGTTTCAGGGCTTCTGTGCGCAGATCATTGACGGAGCGCTCGCGCTCTTCTTTCGTCATGCTGTTCCACCAGCCGCTGATGTCTTCCATGAATTCGACCTTCGTGCACTCCATACTCAGCAGCTTTGCTTCGGGCATGGTCATGGCGATTTCACCCGATTTGTCGTCGATAAGCATTTTCAATGCATCCTCGCGCAGGTCAAACCCCGCCTTGACCAGAAAGGTTCCTCGCAGTTTTAGCACCTTGGTGCTGCCCAGCCAGGTATTGGTGACCTCGGACTCCACCACCATCGGGCGCTCCACCGTGGCCAGCTCCGCAATCGCCCGGCTGCTTTCCACTATCGTCGTGTGGCTGATGCGGATTTCCGGCTGTACCTGCGCCCATGAGGCCACGTCTTTGGCCACGCGCCTGGCGAAGTCGTAGGAATCGCCGACCACCTTACCCGTTTCCACACGGACGGATTCCACACCAGTCTGCACCATGGTGACAGGCGCTTTCACCAGCATCATGTAAGCCGCCCAGGTCAGCGCCACAATAATCATGCAGATAGCCGCGGCAATGCTGAGAATAACATGCGGTGCCCGGCTCGGCGGTCTTCCTGGCTGCGGCTGAGTCTGCTCCTTCGCTTCCTGACGCACAATGGCTTCCTCCCCGCTGCCTGCTGTGGCGGGGCTCGTGCCTTTGGTGGTGGTAAGGGAGGTTGTGCTCATGGCCGCAATGTCGATCGAAAGGGTCCGGAATCCTCTCGAACGAGAAATATACGCTAAAGCAGCCCTTTTACCAGCGTCGCGACTTTACTATTAATTTGGATGCAGCAGTCCCGCTACCGCCCATCCGGCGCGCAGTTAAAGCGCAGCCAGTAAGCCTGAATGGCACTGACCACCTCCACCAGAGCGGCCACACTTGTCGATTTCGTCAGATAACCGTTGGCGCCCCATTCATACCCTTTGCGGATATCCTCCGTGTGCGGCGAGGAAGAAAAAATCACCACGGGCAGCGAACGAAGTTCTTTCTGCTTGCGGATCCAGCTCAGCACATCAAAGCCATGCATCAGCGGCATCTTCAGATCCAGCAGTAACAGCTGGGGAAACGGATACTCAATGCGGTCTTCGTACATACCTGTGCCTGCCAGGTAATCCACCGCTTCCTGTCCATTTTTGGCTCGGCGTACCGGGTTATGCAGGTTCGCCTTTTTAATGGCGCGCTGCAGCAGAAAGTAATCGTCGTCGTTATCTTCCGCCACCAGCAGTGGCCGGGATTCCCAGTTCATGTCGTTTTTACTTTGATAAGTTCCACCCAGAAGCTGCTGCCCTTGCCCTCTTCCGATTCCACGCCGGCCGAGCCTGCATGGCCAGGCCACGCCAGTGCCGGTGCCGGTAGAGGTACCCGGCTTGTTCACCTGCTCGAAGAACTTGAAGATACGCGCAAAATTCTCGCGCGCAATGCCTATGACATTATCTGTGAACGATGCTCCAGGGTTCTTTGGTGAGACGACTGAACATCCATAATCAGGGGCAATCCATCTGAATTTTCGCCTTTACCCTGGTTGCCGGTTAATCCTCTGAATCCCGGTGATACTCCTGAAGCAGCAGACGCTTAATGCGCAGCTCCAGTTCCTGCGGGGAAATGGCACCCGTGTGCATGTAGGCCACGATGCCCTTCTTATTAAGCAGCCACACGGTGGGCAGCTCCATAATGGCGTGGCGGGAGACGAGCGGGCTGTTCCAGCCTTTGGCTTCCCAGTGCTGCGGCCACAGGATTCCGAAATCGGCGATGGTGTCGGCCAGCTTGCCCCGGTCCTCATCAAGAGAGATACCGATGATTTCCAGGCCGCTGGAGCGAAGGCGGTTGTAGATACCGACGCGATCCAGGGCGGCGTCCCGCGAGATCGGGTTGGTGCTGTTCCAGAAATCGAGCAGAACGACTTTGCCGCGCAGGCTGGAGAGCTCCAGATCGTGCCCGTTCATATCGCGGAAGGTATAGTCGAGCGGCCTGGTGCGGAAGTCGGCAACGGCCAGGCGTCCCTTGGCGGTGGAGGCGACCTCCGGGTTGCGGCTGGCGGCCAGAGTGCGCAGGATTTCCGTGTAGCGCACGGGATCGAGCCTCTGCATCGCGGCAATCTCCATGGCGCGCAGGCGCTGGGTTTCAGCGGGCGGCACGGGAGGCTGAGCGGCTTCCATCGTCGCGATCTTGTCATCCACGGCCAGCAGAGTGCCGGGGCTGTCGGAAAGCACGGCCTGCAAACCAGAGGAGACGCACAGCAGGCGCGCCTTAACGCGGGTGCTCTCCTGCGCGTTGCGGTTAAGGGAAACGGCCCAGTACTCATTGGACATGTCGCTGGCGGAGAGCTCGCGCAGACCGCGCAACTGAATGTCGAACAGTCGACAGTCCCACACGCGCACATCGTCCGGATAACGGCGGTTAAATTCGGCGATGGCGTCCAGCCCCGGCTCTACGATGCGGCTGAGCACGTCGAAGTCGGTTCCGCCGGCGGTGGCGGCCATCTTGGGCAGGCGCACAATGTGTGTCCAGAGCTCGTCGGAGCCGTGGATGTCGGAAAGTTCCGTGACGGTGGTCTCGGTCTTGATTTCGACCGTGTGACTGGGGCGCGGCTTTTCGGGCTCCTCAGGAGGAGCAATGACCGGACTGTACGGGCCGTAAGAAGGCGCCTTGCCTTCCTCCCACGGACGCGAGAAACGGCCGGGCGCAGGCGCACCGGGGATATTTCCACCACTGCTGTTGAAGCTGCCGCCACTGCTGCGGGCCGTGCCGTTGCTTCCGCTTTGGCCGGAACGAGAGTCAGGACCGGACGAAGGCAAAGGCTCTTCGTAAAAGTCCAGCGCTGAGGAAGCCGGTGGCGGAGTGGGCTCCGGCGGAATGATGTGGGCGGCACGAATCTCTTCCTTCGGTGGCGGCGGCACGGGTTGTGGACGCGGCAAGGGAAGAAGAGGCGTCACCTTGATTGGCGGCGCAGTAGTGTAGATCTGCACCTGCGGCGTGGCAATTTCCTGCCGCTTGCCACCGGGCGCCTGCTGAACGGACCGGGCTGCGGGCTGCGGGTACGGAGTAGGTGCCACGGGAATGGCTGGCCGCACCTGCATGGCGGAGGTTGCTTCAGGCCCAAGATTGCTGTTGGCGTCGGCTGCCCACGCCGGAACAGCCGGAGGCTCCGGTTCCTGCACTGTCGCGGGCGGCGGCTGAGGAACGGAATGCGGCTGAGTCCTGGCATGAGAAGACGCTGGCATCGGTGAAGGAACAGCTGCTGGCGCCGGGGAATAGGGAGCAGCCGATGCCGGGCTCGAATCGGGTTCAGGCGCGCTGGGAACCGGGACAGAGGCGGGTGGAGTGTAGGTGGAAGTATACGCCGGACCGGCATGAGCAGATGCAGCAGGCGTGGCCGGAGCCGGAGCGCCGGAAGCTGCTCGCCGAAATGCGCGGCGAAAAACCTGAGTAACTGTCGGCCCCAAGACGCCTGACGGCGTCGCCCCCCCCCCGAGGGGAGCCTGGTCCGCTTGGGAGCGGCCCGGCGCGGACCATCCCTTGCCTATCAGTCCCGCCCGCTGAAGACGCGCTCCAGCGCGACGTCGATCACCATGCCGCAGGCGCTGTAGATCAGCGAGCCGATCAGCGCGGCGGCGAAGCCGCTGACGCCGAAGCCTTGCAGCAAGGTGGCGGCGGCCCAGAACATCAGCGCGTTGATGACGAACAGAAACAGCCCGAGCGTCAGCAGCGTGACCGGCAGGGTCAGCAGCACCAGCAGCGGGCGCACCAGCGTGTTGAGCAGGCCCAGCACGAACGCCGCGATCAGCGCCGAGACGAAGTTGTTGACGGTGACGCCGGTGTAGAGGTGG
>JBGGNE010000204.1:0-4142 GCA_041287705.1 Methylacidiphilales bacterium
ACATTGTCATTACCCTAGAATTTCCAGGTGCGACCGTCCCCCATTTTCATTGGGAGGAACTCTATAAAATTCAGATCGTCCTGGTGATGCCGGCGAGTCACCCCCTCGCCAAATTGAAGCGCATACCACCGCGCCGCCTTCGTGAAGTTCCTCTGGTCGGTCTGGCTCCAGAGAGTTTTCCGGCATACGTGCCGCACATTGAACAGATCCTGAAGCCCTTCGACGTCAGGCCTCATTTTGTGGCGCTGGAGCGGGACGGCGTCTCAACCATGTTCGCGAGCATCGAAGCTTTCAACGCAGCCGCCATCTTAGCGGAAAACGCCGTGAGTTTCATGCCACGGTCACTTGTTTGCCGCCCCTTTCTTCCGGCATTTGATCCTGTGATTGCGAAAATCGGATGGTCCCAGAAGAACCCCAAACCGCACGTACGCGCGTTCGTCGAGCTTTTGCAGAAAGCTGCCCAACGCAAGGGATAAAATTCGCGACACCCTTCTCCAAGGTTGTAATGCGGCGCCCCCCGCGCACGGTGCCCTTCAAAGCCCGGCGCTCTCAAATATAATATGCAATCCGCAAATAATTGTTGTGCAGTACTTCGAACTATTCCCATCACCGCCTTTTTAGAGGCCTGACGTAGGTTGTGCCACTCAGTATCTCCATGATTTCGGGCGGCTATTAAACGGATGGACTATAGGTACGTCCTGAAAGCTAACACATGGCTGTTCCAACATTTTAGTTCAGATGCAGTTTAACGCACGGGATCGACTTCACTTGCCTCACCACTGAAGAGCTTAAAGCTGGAGCCATGCTCCAGTGCGCCGGTGGTTTCGGGCGGTGGCGGGGCATAATAGATGACTCCGCTATGGCCGATTGGTGACTTGGGAGCTATGTAGAACCATAGGGTGTTGGGGTCGGCAAAGGAGATGGTGCGCAACGTGGGCGGCTCGGGCGGTTTGGGTGGTGTAGGGGGCGCAGGCGGCGCGGGAGGCGCGGGAGGCGTGTTGTCTGCCAGGATGGCGAATTGCGCCGAGGGTACACCGTTGAGGGTGAGTGCGTAGTTGGGATTGCCCAGGGTTCCGAGGAGAAAGAGGTAGAATCCGGGATCCTCGCCAGAGACGCGGGAGAGTGCGCCGGTGAGGGAATCGCCAGTCAACAGGCTTCCGCCAGTGATGGTGTAGAGGAAGGGTGATGGATCGGTCTCGCCAAACGTCTTGCTCTGGCCGCTGTCCGGCGTAACCGCCAGAGGACGTGGCGCTATGGTAAAGTCGGCGGTGTCGCTGAAGGTGAAGGTGTAGCGGCTCTGCCCGTATGCGTTGAGTGCAAGTGTGCCGATCGTAATGTCGTAGACGCCTGCGTTGGGGTTATTGCCGTGGGAGAGGTTGCCGGTAAAGATTGCGGAGAGGATGTCCGAACCGAGGAGAGTGCCGCCCGCCAGACGGTACGTGAGCGGGTCCGCATCGCCGTAGATCTGGAAGGTTCCATCCGCCGCAATGATGAGCGCAATACCTGTGTTGGTGAAGGTGAAAGAGGTTCCGGGCGCATTCCTCACACCCACGGCGTAGCTTCCGAAGATATCGTTGGCGATCAGGTCGCTGAAACTTGCCACGCCGCCGGTGATGGTGCGTGTAAGCGTGCCTGTTGCGCTGGCTGTCCCGGGAGTGATCGGCACGATCAGGGTGACTGCACCGCCATTGACCGCCTCCAGAGGATTATTGGCCGTGACGGTGATCTGAACAGGTGCGAATGGCGACAGAATCTGAGTGCTCGGGTTGCCGCTTGTAATGGTATAGGTGAAGCCGCTGGATTCAAAAGCGCCAATGTCCACGAGGCCGTCGACGTTGCGTGGCAAGCCTCGCTGATCGGTAGCCAGGTCGCCGGGAAGTGTGGGGCGTGCGTTGAGCGCAAGGCTGCCGGGCAGCAGCGCGTGGGTCTGGGTGGGGCCGCCGTAGTTACCCAGGGGTGCCAGGCCGATATCTGTCAGCCATGTGGGGGAGGAGGGATCCAGGAGGATGTTGTGATTTCCCGACCATTCGAAGCTGCCGCCGGCTCCGGTCGCGTCGCCTATGAGGTTGTAGTCGCTCGTCGCGCTTACGGTCCCGCTGACATCCGGGGCGGTAGTGGCTATGTTGCGCGCAACAATGGCGCTGGTCAGCGTTAGTGTGCCGGCGCTGCTGTTGATACCGCCGCCATTGCCGGCGGAGTTTTCTGTGATGGTGGAGCTGGTGATGGTAGTGGTACCGGCATTCTGGCGCAGACCGCCGCCGATCCCGGTTGCCGTATTTCCGCTGAGAGTGGAATTTGTGACCGTCAATGTGCCGGTGTTCTGGTGGATGCCGCCGCCGTCAGTTGCTGTATTTCCACTGAACGTAGAGTTGGTAATGTTAAGCGTGGCGTTGTTAAGGAAGATGCCGCCGCCCTGGGCGATGGTCTTATTTCCTGCGACAGTTACTTTGTCCAGCGAAGTCGTGCCGGAAAAGACGTAGGCACCTCCACCAACATTGCCCCAGTTTCTGGTAAGACTGGATTCCGCAATCGTCAATATCCCCAGACTAATGATGCCGCCGCCAATGTCCGCTGAATTTCGCGTTATGGTGGAGTTCGCGATCGTCAGCGTCCCGCCATTGTTGGCGTTGATGCCGCCTCCCTGGGTAGACGAATTTCCTGTGACGGTGGTGTTTGTGAGAGACAAACTGGCTGTGTTAACAATGCCGCCGCCCAGCAGCGCCTCGTTCCCACTGATGGTGGAGTTGGTTATCGAAAGCCTGCCGTTAACGTTACTAATGCCGCCGCCTATGGTGCCACCGCCAAGATCTGTTCCCTTGCCGCCGGTGAGGTTAAGATTGTTGAGCACAATATCGTCCGTGCTGCCGGCTACGACCCGGATGACGGAAGCAAAACCGGTGAGGAAGCGGCTTGCGTCGATGGAGATCACTGGAGTGGTGCCGGCGATGGTGCGGGGTTGCGAGGCACCGTCGATAGTAAGAGCGCGGTTGATGGTAAAGCTGGTGGCGCCCGACGCACCCCGGATGGTCCAGACGCCCGTGACGGGGTTGTAACCGGGATCGGATGTGGAGATATTGAACGTTATGCTGGCCGGCTTTTCGGCGCCGTTGACGGGCTGGAGGCCGTAGTAGGCAAGGGCGGCGCGCAGGCTGTGCTCGACTCGTGCCCCGGTAGAGACATAGTCGCCGGTATTACGCACCACGTAAGAGGTTTGTGCTTCGTAAGCGCCGATATCCATACGCGCGCCGCCGACACGGCTCATGCCGCGCTGGTCGGTATCCAGAGCGGTGGTGGTGGGGGCACCCGCATTGAGGGCCGGGCTTCCGACAAGAAGCGCGTAGGTCCTCGTAATACCACCGTAGTCGCCCAGCGCTGAGAGGAGAGGATTAATGGGCGTACCAGAGGTACCGAGGAGATTCTGCAGACTCGGGTGCCAGCCGGATGAACCAGTGGAGTCGCCAATGAGATTGTAGTCGCTGGTGTAGTCGACGAATCCGGAAACGTCCGGATTGAATCCCGATGCATTTCCAGCCACGATAGTGCTTTGAAGTGTCAGCGTGCCAAAGTTGATAATTCCCCCTCCATAAGTAGAGGAAAAGTTTTCACTTATGGTGGAACTGATAATCGTTATCGCGCCCCCCGAATTGTTATTGATGCCGCCGCCCTGATTGGCAATGTTACCGCTAAGGGTGGAGTTGGTGACAGTGGATGTACCCTGGTTGAAAATCCCACCGCCAAATGAACTAGCGGTATTCCTCTCTATGGTGGATCTCGTGAGGTTGAGCCTGCCGTTGGTCACCTTCACATCGATGCCACCGCCATATATGGCGGAGTTCTGGCTAATGGTAGAGTCGGTGATAGTGGCGGTACCCGTGAAGATATTGACGCCGCCTCCCCGCAAAACACCAGTGTCCAGCGTGCCTTTGCCTCCGGTAATAAGCAAATTGTTGAGATTGACCTGGGCAGAAGGTGAAGGCGTATTGATGTAAAATACGGAAGCGAAGTTGTTGAGGAAGCCGATGCCGTTAACAGCAATCGCGTTGCCTATGCCGGTCACGCGCGGCTGGCTGGAGCCGTCGATCGTAAGTGCACGGTCGATAGTGAAGCTTCTGGCGCCCGTTTTACCGACAATTGTCCAGACT
>JBGGNE010000205.1:0-23939 GCA_041287705.1 Methylacidiphilales bacterium
ACGTGGATGCCACAGGCACCGTAATCAGCTTTGCCCGCGTGGGCCAGGATGATGAGTTGCGTGTGGCTGTGCCCAACGTTTCGGGTGGCGGCAATGGCACGCGCTACCTGGTGCCCAAGGGTTGTATCGCGGTCGATGGCAGCAGCCTGAGCGTGGCGGAGGTCGGTGCGGACTTTTTCACTGTGTGGATCATCCCCCACACGCGTGCCGTCACCGCCCTGCGCGAGCGCCGGCCCGGCGACGAAATCAACCTGGAGTTCGATCTCATTGCCAAATACACCGAAAAGCTGATGCAGGCGCGCGGGGATTTGACCCATCAAAAGTCCGAATAGTAATGTGGGATTTGGTGTGCAGAGTGTTATGACTTATGGGTTGTGGATGTGGCTTGATATAGAGAATGAAATAATAAATGATTCGTGAAGGATTTCTGTATTTCATTCGTCCTACTGGATGCAAGACCAACTCTGTGAATTGGTCTAAGCCATATTCAGCCTATGATCCTGCGCTTTTGCCAGTTTGCCTTTGTGCTGGTGCTTCTTGTAAGACCATTCGCAGACGTTAATCGAAAGCGCAACGCTGCTATCGCCCAAGAGCGACCTAGGATTTGTACCAATTAACGTCTGCGATTGGTCTAAGTGCCGGCATTGCCTCAGCCGAGAGAACCATCCCCACCTTACTCCACCTATGATTCAACGATTTTGCCGGTTCGTATTTATCCTGGCGCTTCTGGCCTTTGTTGGTAATGCCTTTGCTGCTGAGAGTAACATTTCAACTATTCGCGAGAAGGACGGCCTTATCCTGGTTCTGCAAAAAGGGAAGTTAGAATTTCGGGGCAAAGCTTATTTATCTACTCCGGCCAGCAATTTGAATAGCCTTATCCAGGCGATGGATATTGCGGAAAAGTGGGCACAGATTGCGATCGCTCAAAAAATGGAGCGCCTCGAAAAAAATATTCCTGTTAAGGGATCCTTCATTTTTATTTACGAGAATCTGCATGCTGAATTCTATTCCTCAGAGCAATCAAGTGGATGCGATATCAGCAACTTCGGCCTTATGCGTGAGCTGCTAAAGCAAGTTCCGGATATGGAGAAGGAGATTGCAGCAAAGGAAGAGCTGTTTGATTCAGTGGTGAGGCAAACCACAAGTACAGGCAAAGCACCCACTGATCCGGATACAGCTCTTCAAAAATCAGTGGATGAACTAAGGTATCCCGTGACCAGGAGAGTCGGTTCATGGTCCATAACGCTGCCTCCGCCAGGCAAGGAATCGGTTACATTGGTGTACTATAGGCAAAGCCTGAACTCCAGGAGGCATCCGGTTGTTCCATCTTCGACGGCTGCGGCACCCCCTCCCGAAATGCCGGTCGCCGCAAATTTTCTGCTCTATCTTAAGGCGTCGGACAAAGCCAGGTTTGAAGCTGTCATCAATAAGGCAACAGAATGGGAAGTGCTGGCGAAACGTATGGATGCCAAAAGTTTTACCAAGAACCTTCCTGGTCTGGAACTGAACGGTCCCGTAGGCTTCTGCTGGACTCAGTTGCCCAAGCCGCAGGCCAATCCGGCGAGCCCGATAGCTGCGCCCGCCAGTACAGACGCGGCACCTGTGGAGTCCGACGCAGCAAGATCAAATGGCGTTGTATCCATCACCTTTGATGACTTCCGGTCTTCCGTTTCACTGAGCGAACTGCGTAATTGCCTGCCTCTCTTCGATCTGATTCCGGCCATGGAGAAAGAGAATGCCGAAAGAATCGAGCAGGCGAAACGTCAGGACGAGCAGTTCAAGTAAGACACCACCACTTCAACAATGATTCAACGCCATAGCCGGTTTGTTTTTATCATGCCTCCGCCGGGGCGGCAGCATTTCGGAATCTTCTTATTCTAACAGGCGCCCTTCTGGGCGCCTTGCTTTTGACAAAAACTCCTGGGTGCCTTCACCTCATCTTGAAAGCTCATTGGAATTAGTATTCCACCAGTTCCACTCGACGATTCTTTGCGCGGCCTTCTGCCGTGCGATTGCTTGCTACCGGGGAGGTAAAGGCAGCACCTACCGCCACCAGACGGCCCTGCTCTACACCGTGACTGCGCACCAGCTCGGCCACCACGGCATCCGCGCGGCGTTGGGAAAGATCGCGGTTATGGGGAAGGTCTCCCTCGGTATCCGTGTGCCCTACTACAAGCAGGCGTAGTTTAGGATCAGACTTCATCAGCTTGCCGATCTCCAGCAGTGTGCCATTGCTTTCAGGTTTGATTTCGGTTTTATCCGTATCGAAGAAGATACCGTAAAGGGTCACCTTGCCGTTCTGGATGATTGAGGTCTGCATTTCGCTGGATTCCACGGGCTTAACCTGGATCATCTTTTCGTCCATGACCTTGCTGTCCACAATATCCAGCTGAACGATGACCTGCCCCTTCTTTACGTCTACTGGTGTAGCTCCATATTCGAAAGGCGTCACCAGCAGCGCCACAGTAATAAGACTCGCACCCTTCTGACCGCGGGCTGCCAGGTAGCGCGGCTCAGTGCGGCTGTATTCAATCAACTGATTGCCTATACCGCCGTAAGACCACATGAAGTTTTCATTGCCAATCTCATCAGCTTTGCCTTCGAACAGGATCTCCATACCTGCGGCTTCCAGGGCTTTCTTGTAATTGCGGAAAACCTCCAGTCCAGAACGTCCCTCAGGTGCCAGATAGGTCAGTCGCGTTAGTTTGCCCTCTACAACCTCGCTTTTTTCATACCTGGTTTTCTTCTTATCAAAGTCGTAGTCCAAAGCCTTCCCTAAGGGTACGAGGTATTCATTAAAATCGTTATGCGAATAGACGACAATGGTGGAACCTTCGTAGCGTTTGATATTGGGATGATCCTTGCTGCCTTCGACATCTGGTGCAGCATGTGCCATAACAGCAGGCGTTAATACAGCAAAGCAGGCCGCGGCGAGAGTAATCGCAAACGCACGAAAAGATGATATACGGGATTTAGCCATAAAACGGAGAATGAGGATGAAGCTAAAAGGACAGGGTTAAACGCAAAACTTTTGCCGGGATTGATATGTTAGGTGTGGAGAAACAAGATCCGCACGGATTACGGAGACTGGAAATGGGCAAGGTTTACAGGATTAAAAGTTGCCGTCCAGCAATTACCTGTGAAACGAACGATGAAATTGCGCTTGCACTTATTTCTGTGCATCAGTAAAACGTTTTATCGCTTATCGTCGTCCTCATTATTTCATTTCATGACTCGATTTCTACTTCTGTCACGCCCCGGACTGGCCGCAGTCGCGATGACGGCTGCCACTATGGGTGGCGTCCTGGCTCAGACGCCTGCCGGCGCGCCGGCACCCGTTCCTGCCGCTACTTCCCAGCCGGCCCCTTCGGTTCCCTCCGCAACCACTGCGCCTAATCCCAACATGCCGGGCAACAACCCGGATCCCAAGCTTACCGCGGATGGCAAATGGAAGGTGAATGACTCCTCCCGCCCCCGCCCGCCTAAGGCTGAGCCCAGGCCGGAAGCCGATCTGGCAGCATCCGCCAAAGCTCCTGCCGGTGCCATCATTCTCTTCGACGGCAAGAATCTGGACGCCTGGAAAGCGACGAAGACTCCCTGGCTTTTGAACGCTGCGGAAGGCTGGGTGGAATCCGTTCCCAAGGCCGGCAATCTGGTCAGCAATACCGGCTTCGGAAGCTGCCACCTTCATATTGAGTGGTGGGTGCCTAATCCGCCCCCCGGAAAGCGCCAGGATGCCAGCAACAGCGGCGTCTATCTGATGGGCCAGTATGAGGTGCAGGTGCTGGATAACACCGGCAACGATACGTATCCCGACGGCATTGCCGGCGCCGTCTACGGCCAGAATCCGCCTTCAGCCGACGCTTCGCGCCCCTCCGGCAACTGGCAGTACTACGACATCTATTTCCAGCGCCCGCGGTTTGATGCCGAAGGCAAGCTGGTTCGGCAAGCCTTTATCACTGTGGACTTTAACGGCGTGCGCGTGCAGGACAGATTTCCTGTGGAAGGTGCGACTGGTGGCAAACGTGTGGGGTACAAAAAGCATGCAGATTCCTTGCCTCTGATGCTTCAAGACCATAAGTGCGCAGTGAGGTACCGGAACGTTTGGGTGGCTCCAACTCAAGACGACCCACTTTAGCCGGTTCATGCAACCGCCACGTTCGCTGATCTGCGCTGCCGAACCTGGGAGCGCAGCCACTGAAGGGGCGGTTGCAATACTCCACGATTGGCATGGCGATATCCCCCAGCATACCTATGAGTGCTAAAACGAGTTCCAATGACATGCACGAATAAATCGTATAAATTGAATACTGCAAGCCGTGTTCATTCGATTTCAGCGCGGTTTCTTGCCAAACGGTCCCTGACTTTCAGCTTTTTGGATGTGCAGTAATCATGGGTTTAAAGCATTGCCTCATCTCAGTTCTCTTGACGGCTGCTTGACAGAGTAAGCACGCTCTCTATTGCCGTTTTTATCAGTTAAGCTCACATACTCTGTGCATCGTCCCATTCAGAATGGATTGCGATTAAAATGCCGGTCAGACCGTTGAGCATCCCTTCAAAAAAGGTGGCAAGACGTTGCAGACAAGCTGCTTAAGCAATAGTCTGCAAGTCATAAAAAATCTTCAACTTTGCGAATAGAATTAATTGCAATCGTGAGTTAAACGATTTATCATCCAGGCGTGGTTGGGACTTCCCTGAGATGTCTCTTTCCAGTCGGTATTCAGGGATGCGGCGCTTCTCCTCGCATTTGTCCTAACGCTTTCCAGATCAACAATCTGTTTCATCGCCGAGACTCTCTTTGTCCCTGATTATTTTTTCGTAGTTACGCCCCACCTTCCCTTTCCACGGTTGTTGTCCGTCTTACATTACTCCTCTACCTCATCCACGCGTATGCATCGTCGTTCTTTTCTACAAATGCTGGCCGCCTCTGCCGGGGCGTGTGCCTTCCCTTCCATCGTAAATGCCCAGACATTGGGCCTTAACGGCAAAACAGCTCCAAGCAACCGCGTCACACTGGGCTTCATCGGCGTGGGGGGAATGGGCGGCGGCACGATGCGCGCTGCTGCGGGCAATCCCGCGGTGGAGATACTTTCCGTGTGCGATACTGATGGCCAGCGCGCAGCCAGGGCGCTCGGCGTTGTCGACGGCGCCTATGCCAAACGCAAGGAAAGCGGCGAGTACAAAGGATGCCAGACGACGGATGATTTTCGCACTGTCCTTGCCCGCAAGGATATCGACGCCGTGGTGATTTCGCTGCCCGACCACTGGCACGCGATTCCCGTGATTATGGCGGCTCGCGCCGGTAAGGATATCTACGCGGAAAAGCCCCTGGCGCTGACGATTCCCGAGGGCCGCGCGATGGTCAACGCGGTGGAACAGTCCGGCGTCGTGTGCCAGATCGGCAGCCAGCAGCGCAGCGGCCTGACCTTCCAGCGTGCGATTGAGGCGGTGCGCAACGGACTGCTGGGCAAGATTAAGCGCGTGCGTGTTGGTCTGCCCGGTGGAGGTCCCAATGGAGATCGCGCTAAGATTACAGCGCCCATGGCAGCTCAGACGCCTCCCACGGATTTCAATTATGACATGTGGCTCGGCCCCGCACCCTGGGCGCCCTACTACGTGGAGCGCTGCCACTGGGATTTCCGCTGGCAGTTTGATTACTCCGGCGGCCAGTTGAGCGACTGGATCGGCCATCACTTTGACAGCGCCACGCTGATGACCGGCGTGAACGGCACCGGCCCCGTGGCGATTAAAGACGCGCAGGCCAAATTCCTCACCGGCCCGCTCTATAACACTGCCAGCCAGTACTCCTTCAGCGTGCACTATGGGGATGGCACGGTGATTGAGGTTGCCAACAATTACAAAGGCGGCGTGGAGCTTGAAGGTACGGAGGGCTCGGTATTTGTCACCCGCTCCGTGGTTGAGTTCAGCAGTCCGCAATTGCAGTCCGCTTCCACGCCTTCGCAGGGTTATCGCATGGAGCGCACCGGTCACTTCAACAACTTCCTGGATTGCATCAAGACCCGCAGCAAGCCGGTGTGCCCCATTGCCGATGCGCACCGCACCGCCAGCGTTGCACACCTGGCCAACGCCGCGTTCCGCTCCGGTCGCAGCGAGCTGAAGTGGGATCCGATCAACGAGGTAGTGATCGATGCACCCGACGCGGCGCGTCTCCTTACCCGCGCCTATCGGGCCCCGTGGCAGTTGCCTGTTTAAGGCCTCCGGCTGACCTGTTTGCTGAACATTACTTCATCCTTTTCATCTGCCATGAAACCTCCTTTCCACCACCTTATCCTCTCCGTCTCCCTGGCGGCGGCGTTTACTCTCTCGCCCTGCGCCATGGCGCTGCTTCGCGCCGAGCCGGGTCATGTTTTCCCTCCGCTAAAGACGGAGGAACTGGCCCGCATTACGAGCGCGCTGCCCAAAGAACCCCGCGTTAAGCCCGCCAAGCCGCGCAGGATCCTGGTGTTTTATCGCACGGAAGGTTACGTCCATGCGTCGATTGCCCACGCCAACGAAACGTTTAAGCAGCTCGGTGAAAAAACGGGCGCTTTCTCGGTTGAAATCAGCGAAGACATGGCTGCCTTTGAGCCGGATAACCTGAAGAAGTTTGACGCTGTGCTGCTGAACAACACCACCGGGCTGAAGATGGAGAGTCCGGCTCAGCGTCAGGCTTTGCTCGACTTCGTCATTAAAGACGGCAAAGGCCTGATTGGTATCCACGCAGCCACGGATAACTTTGGCAAGTGGCCCGAAGGCCAGGCCCTCATGGGGGGCAGCTTTAAGGGGCATCCCTGGGGCGCCGGTGATATCTCCGCGATCAAGCTGGACGAGCCGGAACATCCTGTCGTGAAGGCATTTGGCGGCAAAGGATTCTGGCTGCGCGAGGAGCTTTACCAGATTTCCGGGCCGTACAGCCGCGACAAGCAGCGCGTGCTGATCAGCCTGGATATGTCCAGGCCGGAAAACAGGCGCGACCCCGCCAAAATTGAGCGCAAGGACAACGATTTCCCCGTGGCCTGGGTCAAGAAGACCGAGGCGGGCCGCGTGTTCTATTCTTCGTTCGGCCACAATCCAGACGTCTTCATGACGCCGGAAATCGTACAGCATTTCCTGGACGGCATTCAGTTTGCCCTGGGCGATCTGCCTGCGGATTCCATCCCCAGCGCACAGTTGGTAAAGCAGCCGGTGCCCGCACTGGCCCCCACGGCCATCGTTGCGCTTCAGGATATTCCGCGCAAGCCAAACGCCGACCAGTATGACGCATGGCTTAAGGCGCTGGCCAGCTACGACTTAGGCGGAGATCGCGAAAGCGTGGCCGCGCTGCAGGATTATCTGCGCTACGCAGATGCACAGGGCCGCGCCAAAGGCGAAGCGGATATCCTTCCTCTGCTGGGTGCTGCGTCTACTCCCTACGGTGCCAGGGACACGATTTGTCGCTGGCTCGGCCTCATTGGCACCGCCAGGTCTGTTCCCGCGCTGGAGAAGCTGCTGACAGAAGAAAAGCTGGCGAATCCCGCCGTTTACGCACTGATTGAAATACCCGGCGCAGAAGCGGACGCCGCTCTGATGCGTTACCTTGAAAAGGCTCCGGATGACATTCGCCCCGCCGTGATCGGTGCCGTTGGCCGCCGCCGCATTGTGAGCGCCGTGCCCGCGCTGGCAAAGCTTGCCGGATCCACCAAAAAGCCGGAAGCCATTGCCGCGCTCAATGCCCTGGGCGCCATCGGCTCCGCCGCAGCGCTGGACGCACTCATCAAGCTTCATGTGCCGGAGGACGATCAGGTTACGCTCAACTGGGCTATTCATGCCAGCGCCGCGCAACTGGTGATGTCCAAGAACAAATCGGAAAACGATCTCGCGTTCAACCAGCTTAAGACTCTGGCACTCAACAACAACGCCGGCTCCTCGCTCCGGGTTGCCGCTGCTACGGCCATCATTCGCTCCGGCGAACCGCAGGCACTGGAAGTCGTTCTTCCTCTGCTTCATGATCCGGATGCCCGCGTTGCGGCTAATGTTGCGGCGGTGGCTCCGGGAATCCAGAACAAGGATGTCGCACAGGTTCTTTCCACGGCAATGGCCACTCTGACCCCACAGGTGCAGGCCGTGCTGGTCCGCAGCTTCGCGACGAGACAGGATGCCACCGCGCAGTCGATCATAAGCAAGGGTCTGGACTCTGCGGATGCGGATGTGCGGGGCGCGGCTATTCTTGCCCTGGGCAATTCCAGGGATGCGGCCATGGTGGATCAATTGATTGGGCTGCTGGCAAAGAACGATAACGACGGCAAGGCAGCCACGGAAGCGCTGAAGCGCTGCGCTGCTCCCTCCGCCGGGGAGCAGATCCGCAATGCGCTGGGCAAGAGTCAGGGACCAGCCAGGGCCGCACTGCTGCTGGTAGTAGCCGATCGCCTGGATGCGCTGGCGACGGACGCTGCCGTTACTGCCACTACAGACGACGACGACTCCGTACGCGGCGCCGCAAGCGCGGCGTTGGAAAAACTGGCCCGCGAACAGGATCTGCCCAAACTTATCGAGCTTCTGAACACTCAGCTTAAAGCAAATGAACGCAAGAGCCTGGAGAAAGCGCTGCTGACTTCTTCCCGCGCTTTTAAAGATGCGGATCAGCCCGCCGAGAAGATGCAGAAAGCACTCACCGGAGCCACCCCGGAAGGGCGCAGGATCCTGATCGTTGGGCTTGCATCGCTCGGATCGCCCAAAGCTTCAGCGGCGCTGGCCAGCATGCTGCAGGCACCGGAAGTGGATGCACGCAAGGAAGTTATCCGCGCGCTGTCCAGCTCCCGCGCTCCGTTTGTGGTGACTCTGCTGCTGGATGCCTGCAAGAATGCCAAGGAACCGTCCGAGCGCATTCTGGCGCTGCGCGGCTACCTGGATACGGTGCAGGATCAGCAGGGACCGGCAGATACCAAGGTTGATCTCTACCAGGCCGCGTGGCTCCTGGCTGAGCGCCAGGAGGAAAAGGATGTTATCATTGGCGGCCTGAAGAAGATCGGCAATAACAAGTCCAGGAAGCTGCTGGAAACCCTTGCGCCGGAGACGCCTAAGGCCTGAGTAGTCTGGCGCTACATCCCTGGAAGGGACATGTATTGTCTCCTTCAGGAGATTCAGCAACGGACAAACCTCTAATTGTTTGCGCGCTCGTGATTTAACGTTTCACCTCTCAACTCCTTTTTCACTCCCCGTTTCCTCCGCATGAAAACTCCCGACCCCGCCACCATCAGCAGCATTCAGTCACCCGCAACCGATACCTCCGGCATGAGTCTGGCCTTTCTCGTGCTGCGCGGCTGGCTGGGCATTCGTGCGCTTGTTACTGGTATCGAAAAATTCTCGGCCAAGATCATGGTGCAGCAGCCTTTGCTGAACGCGGACGGCACCCCGGATGCCTCGGGTGCCATCGTCGAGATTGAATCTAAGGTATACGGTTTTACCCATTACCACGCGCTGCCAGCATCTCTTCAGCAAAAATTTGCGGATGAACCGCTGCTGCTTTCCTGGCTTACGGGGCCGTTCTACACCATACTGGGCTATGTGCTCGTCGCGCTGGGTCTGGCGCTGTTGCTGGGGCTCTTTACCCGGGCAACGCTGGTCGGCATGGGGCTCCTGTACATGGTGCTGACGGTCGGTCTGATTCTGATAGGGCAGGATGGCGGGGTGGCCTACCTCGGCATACACATTGGGCTTGTCGCCATGGCGTTGGCGCTGGTTCAGCATAATCGTTTCACCATTACGCGCTCATGATTTCCCCCGAAGGTCCCGCAGAATCACCCGACGCTTCCCCCACCGAGGTCCTCGCGGCCCCGACACCGCCCGCGCTCTGTACGCGGCGCCAGTTCCTGCAGACAACCGCCGTGGCCGGTGCGGCTCTGATGCTGGCCAAACCTGGGCGCGCGCTGGCAAATGCCATGTCTTCCACGGAACTGCGCATCGCGCTGATCGGTATAGGCGCGCAGGGTCGCGTGCTGATGGACGCCGTGCTGAAGATTCCCGGCATCCGTTTCGTGGCCGTGTGCGATATCTGGTCCTACAATCTCCAGTACGGCGAAAAGTACCTGAAGAAGAATGGCCACCCGGTAAAGGCCTATACGGATATCGAGGAAATGCTGGGCAAGGAAAAGGATCTGCACGCCGCGCTGGTGGCGACACCCGATTTCTGGCACGCGCCTCACACGATCGCCTGTCTGCGCGCAGGGCTGCATGTCTACTGCGAAAAGATGATGTCCCATACCATCGAAGGCGCTCGCAGCATGGTAAAGGCCATGCGGGAGACCGGCAAGCTTCTGCAGATAGGTCACCAGCGTCGCAGCAATCCCCGCTACATTGTGGCGCTGGAGCGCCTGATAAAGGAGGCAAAGCTTCTGGGACAGATCACCGCCGCAAACGGCCAGTGGAACCGCGCTGTCAGCAAAGACCTGGGATGGCCGCCCAAGTACGCGCTGCCAGCCGATGTTCTTTCGAAATACGGCTACGAAAGTATGAACCATTTCCGTAACTGGCGCTGGTTCAAGAAGTACGGCGGCGGCCCGCTGTCGGATCTGGGTGCGCACCAGATCGATATCTTCACATGGTTCTTTGGCGCTCCGCCAAAGTCGATTCTGGCGGGTGGCGGCATGGACTATTACAAGGGCCACGAATGGTTCGACAACGTCATGGTTATTTATGAGTATGCAACGCCCGAAGGTACGGCACGCGCCTTCTACCAGGTGCAGACCACCACGAGCGCGGGCGGCGGTTATTTCGAGCAGTTCATGGGCACGGAAGGCACGATAAAGATGTCGGAAAACCCGAACTACACGTCGATTTTCCGCGAAGCAAATGCGCCGGAATGGGAGCAGTGGGTTGCCAAGCGCTACCTGGCATTGACCAAGGCAACCGCCGCGGCACCGGAAGCCGACAGCACAGCCACAAAGGTGGATGCGCGCGAAACAGCCGAGCTAGTCAGCTACGGACTGCCCGTTGTGTTGAACAAAGCCATACATCAGCCGCATCTGGAAAACTTCTTTAACTCCATACATGGCAAGGCAAAGCTCAACTGTTCTGGCGATGAAGCATTCGTAAGCGAATACGCTATCCATCGCACCGGCGATGCCATTGATGCAAAGCAAATGATTCACATTACACCGGATGACTATAAGGTCTGACGCTTGCCTGCCGGTTATCCTCTGTCAGGTTATTTCTGTTCCCTTTTTATTATGAAGCATACTTCTTTACTTTACTCCATGCTCGCGACCGCACTGCTGGCAACTCCCTGCGTACATGCGGAGGATAAAGTCCCTCTTCAGACAGAGCTGCCAAAGCCGCTCTTTGTAGGTACACCCGTACCCATAAAGATTCCTAATCTGGAAGCTCCGCGCTCCAGCAAACGCCCGGACTTCATGGTGCCGCCCGGCCTTACCAATGTCGCTAAGGGCAAAACAGTTACCAGCAGTGACAATGAGCCAACCATTGGCGACCTGACGCTTATTACCGATGGCGTTAAAGACGGTGACGAAGGTAATTATGTAGAGCTGGGAAAAGGAAAGCAATACGTCCAGATTGATCTGGGAAAGGCTGCGGATATTTATGCCGTGTTGATCTGGCATTATCATTCCCAGGCGCGCGTGTATCGTGATGTTGTGGTTCAGGTATCGGATGATCCGGATTTCATTGATAAGGTGACAACGGTCTTTAACAATGTCTATGATGCAGGCACCGGTATGGGCGTAGGTATCGGCAAAGATCCCTCCTACATCGAAACTTATGAAGGCCGCCTGATTGATGCCAAAGGCGTTAAAGGACGCTATGTGCGTCTTTACAGCCGTGGCAATACGGCAAATGAAGCTAATCACTATATTGAAGTAGAGGTTTGGGGGAAGCCGTCCGCCTGATTATGGAGCCCCGGGCGGTTAGCCGTTGGAGATTTGCCGTTGCGCTGATTTGTGTTGTCCTGACCGCGCTGCTTATACGTATAACCGCACTGGATGCCCGCCCCATGCACACCGACGAGGCTGTGCATGCCAGTATTCTGGGGGAAATGCTGGAAGGCGGGCTCTATCGCTACAACGCTCAGGATTGTCATGGGCCCACGCTCTATTTCCTGGCGTGGCCCGTACTGAAGAGTCTGGGCGCCACCTCGCTGGCCACGCTGGAGGCCTGGCAGCTCAGGATCATTCCTGCGATAATTGGTATCGCCAATATTATGGCGCTTTGTCTGTTTGTTCGGGAATTCGAGCGCTTCTCTGTACTGGCGGGAGCGGCCCTGATGAGTGTGGCGGCGGCCCATGTCTACTACGACCGCTACTTCATCCACGAATCGCTTTTCCTGTTCTTTACGCTGCTGCTGTTAGCATCTTTGCTGCGCCTTTGCCGCGATGTCGATGCCGGCTTCAATCCCGGACTCGGTTCCACCTTATACACCGCCGCCGCGGCCGGCAGCTGCATCGCACTTCTGTTTGCAACCAAAGAGACGGCGATCATCACTCTGGCAGCGGCAGGTGCGGCAGTTCTGGTGGCGATAGTTACGGCACAGAGCTTTACTTTCGCCACTCCCTGGTCCTGGCCATGGAAACGGATTTTGCTGGGCGCGGCGGTAGCAGGGGGATGCGGCGCAGTAATCTTCGTGGCGTTCTATACATCGTTCGGCCTGCATATCGAGGGATTAACCGATTCCGCGCGTGCCGTGCCACGCTTCATGAATCGCGCTGTGGGCGAAGGCCACCAGAAACCGTGGTGGACCTATCTGGGCTGGCTGCTGTTGCCGAACCGCTTCTCCGCTCCCTGGGCCGGGTGGGTGCTGTTTGGGTTCTCGCTTAGCGCTGCCTGGCTGGGTTGGAGGACGAATGCAGCAGTGCGCTTTATGACTGCGTTTGTTGCGGTGAATCTATTGATTTATTCGTGCATTCCCTACAAGACGCCGTGGCTTGTGCTTACTATTCTGGGACCAATGTGCCTGCTCGCGGGCTATGGTTTTAGCCTTGTGCGCAATCGCTATGGCAATACCGCAGTCGTTACTGCGTTGATATTCTCCTGCATCGTTATGATGCAGGAGACAACGCGTCTGTGCTTCCGGGATCCGGCGGATGACCGTAATCCTTATGCATATTCGCCCACGGTGCACGATATTGAAGGAATCAGCCGCCGCCTGGACAGGGCTGCCGCCGCGCGTACGCAAAACGCGGCGCAGCCCATGGTGATCTACGTGGTGGGTGCCGATTACTGGCCTCTGCCGTGGTATCTGCGCCACTATCCCCGCGTGGGATACTGGCCGCGGCTACCCGAGGGCAGGGAAGCACCGGACGCCGTGGTAGCTTCCGCGGATGCCGTAGAGCAGGTGCAGGCCAGACTGGGCGACAACTGGGTGTCGCTGCCCTTCGGCCTGCGCCCTGGCGTGCTGGTCTTTTTGTTTGTGAAGAAGAGTTAGGCCACCGCTCAGAACAGTCAGAACAGTCAGGACAGCTTGGCAGTCTTACCGATCCTTTAGCGCGGCGTCCCATCTGTCCAGTTCGGCCAGGACGCTTTGCGGATTTGGCGCTCCGGCCGTGGGGCGGTTGGCCAGAGCGGTCTTGATGGAGAAAACGCTCAAAGCCGACTCGTCGAACACAGGTGAGATAGCTTTAAGCTCGGCCAGTGGCAGTTGAGAGATGGGGATGTTGAGCGCTTCGGCTTTCGCCACGGATTTGCCCACGGCGTGGTGCGCATCGCGGAACGGCATGTTGCGCGTTACCAGCCAGTCGGCCAGGTCGGTGGCCAGCAGCAGGGGATCGGCGGCGGCGCGAGCGCAGGGCGCGCGATGCACAGCCACATCGCGAAGCATGTCGGCATTGATCTCCAGGCAGGCCTGGATCGTATCAGCGGTGTCGAAGAGGCGCTCTTTGTCTTCCTGCAGATCGCGATTGTAGGTCATCGGCAGGCCCTTAATGAGCACCAGAAGCGACGTCAGATTGCCGATAACGCGACCCGATTTGCCACGCGTCAGCTCTGCCACGTCCGGATTCTTCTTCTGCGGCATCAGGCTGCTTCCCGTAGTATAGGCGTCGCCAATGCGGATAAAGCCGAATTCCGCGCTGGACCAGAGGATGAGATCCTCGGCAAGGCGCGAGAGATGCACGGCCAGCAGCGCGGCGGCGGAGCAGTACTCCACAATAAAGTCGCGGTCGCTGACGGCGTCCATGCTGTTGGTGGAGACCTTCGCAAAGCCAAGCAACTGGGCAACATACGGGCGATCGAGCGGCAGGGTGGAGCCCGCGATGGCGCCCGAGCCCAGCGGCAGCACGTCGGCGCGGCGGCGACAGTCGGCAAAGCGATCAGAATCGCGCTCCAGCATCTCGACATAGGCCAGCAGATGATGCGCAAGCAGCACGGGCTGAGCACGCTGCAGATGTGTGTACCCGGGGATAACCACGTCCGAATCGCGCCGCGCCCAGGCCAGCAGACTATCCTGCAGATTCGTAATGGCGCGCCTGTTGGTGTCGATCTGGTCCTTGATCCAGAGGCGCATATCGGTTGCGATCTGGTCATTGCGGCTCCGACCGCTGTGCAGCTTGCCGCCTGCGGGAGTGCGGGCAGTCAGCGCGGCCTCAATGTTCATGTGTACGTCCTCGCGCTCCAGAGACCAGGGGAATTCGCCGCGATCGATTTCGGCGCGGATCTGTTCCAGCCCGGTCTTGATGTCGCTCAGCTCCTGCTCGGTCAGGATGCCAACCTTGTGCAGCATGGTGGCGTGGGCGATGCTGCCGCGGATATCATGCGCGTACAGGCGCCAGTCGAAGGAGATCGATTCGCTGAAGCGCAGCAGCCTGGGTGCGGCCTGCGTGGTGAAACGACCTCCCCACATGGCGGTTCCGCCCGTGGCGGGCGCGGCGGCGGCAGGTGCAATGTGGGACGACGAAGATTGCGCTGAGGGCGAAGTCATAAAGCGCCGAGCCTAGACGTAAATCGCCCCGAGGGAAAGACCGCAGTTTGTGACGTTCTTCCGCGGTCCTTGTGCGCTCGTTGAGCACTGGCTCCGATTGCTCCGCTTGAATCTCTGGACCCTCTTCAAATCGCACCCTAAGGCTCCGGGTGCGAAAAACAGGTCTGGCGCCATTCAGTGAAATCCCTATAGTCGCTCGAGATCGTCAAGATCACCCTTTTTTCCTTAAACTCGTGCACATGAGCCACACGCCTCCCGCCGCATCCACCGCTGCCACCAGTCCGGACCGAGCGCATTCTCACCCGGCGCTCATTGGCCGCACGCAATACTTTACCCTGGGACGCGACGACGAGGGCGGCTTTACTTTCGAGTGCGGGCAGACACTGCCGCAGCTCACGCTGGCTTATCAGACCTACGGTACGCTCAACCCCGCGCGGGATAACGCCATTTACATCTTCCACGCGCTCAGCGGCGATGCTCACGTGGCCGGTGTGCACCAGGACGACGGGCGCACAGGCTGGTGGGATCTGATGGTCGGACCGGGCAAGGCTTTCGATACCGACCTCTATTATATCATCTGCGCCAATATCCCCGGCGGCTGCAAAGGCAGCACGGGTCCCAGCAGTGTCGAACCCTCCACGGGCAAACCCTTCGGCATGCGTTTTCCTGTCACCACCGTGCACGATATGGCACGGGCGCAGCAGCGGCTGGTGACGCACCTTGGCATCACTCAATTACTGGCTACCGTGGGCGCCAGCATGGGCGGAATGCAGGCGCTGGCCCACGCCGAGCTCTTCCCTGGTGCAACGCGCGGGGTAATTTGCGTGGCCGTTACCGGCAAGTTTACCTCCCAGGCTATCGCTTGGGACGAGATTGGCCGGCGCGCCATCATGATGGATCCCGACTGGCACAGCGGCGAATACTACGGACGCACTCCGCCCGTGCAGGGTCTGGCCGTCGCGCGTATGGTTGCCCATGTCACCTACCTCAGCGAGAGCGCCATGGAGCGCAAGTTCTCGCGCCGCAGGCAGTTCCGCGAGGAAATCGCCTATGGTTTCGACGTGGAGTTCGCCGTCGAAAGCTACCTGGCGTATCAGGGGCGAGCGTTTCATCAGCGTTTCGACGCCAACTCATATCTCTACATCACCCGCGCCACCGATTACTTCGTGTTCGGCGGCGAATGGGGCAGCTACCGCCAGGGTTTCGAGAAATCCGACGCCAAATTTCTCTTCCTGGCGTACACCAGCGACTGGCTCTTCCCGCCCAGCCAGGTGGAAGAGCTCCCCGCCGCCGCCAAAGAAGCCGGTCGCGATGCCGAATATTATCTCATCGACGTCCCGCACGGCCACGATTCCTTTCTGCTGGAAGCCGAGCCGCAGGAGACCTACGTCCGCGCTTTTCTGGATAAGCTGAAGTAGAAATAAACATCCCGCCTGCGGCGAATGGTGTGGGATGAGCGAAAGCAATATCGGACACCGTGTCCTGGCGACAGCCAAGCCGAAATCACCGACTACGACAAGGCGGTAGCCATGCCCGGCATTCCGGGTAAATGGCTGGCAATGGCACTGCTTTATCGTTCAGTGGCATGCGATCTAAACGGCAACCTGAGCAGGCTGCAGCAGATTGTGAACGCGCGCTCAATACGCCGGAAATTTGCATTGAGCATCTGGTCAACGACTACACGCGCGTCCTGGAAACTCCTGACGTGCCGGAATATCACCTGCAAAAGCGCGGGTAAATCGCGAGAAGTGCAGGATCTGATCAAGTTTCCCGCATGCTCGATTCCCGTCCGGTAGCCGAGCATGCTGCCTGCGCTTCACCTATACGCTTGGCTCTCGGATAAAATACGCCAGATTCTCCAGCTCAATGGCCAGATTGACGTTATTGGCGGCCACGTCTTCCGGTACCTGCAGCAGTATAGGGGCGAAATTGAGGATGCCCTGTATGCCGGCTTTCACCAGTTCGTTGGTCACCTCCTGCGCTACTGCGCCGGGTACGGACAGGATGGCCAGGCGCACGTCATGTTTGGCTACGTACTCGGGCATCTCCGCCATGGGGTAGATAGGGATGGGGAGCTGCTTGCTGCGCTTGCGGGAGGGGTCGATATCGAAGCCCGCGACGATCTCGAACCCTTCCTTGGCGAAGCCCTGGTAGGAGAGCAATGCCGAGCCCAGATTGCCCACACCAACCAGAGCAACGGGGAGAAGCCGGTTGGTGCCCATCGTTTCGTTGATGCGGCGCAGCAGCTCTGGAACATTGTAGCCCAGGCCGCGGCGCCCGAAGTTACCCAGGTAGGTCAGATCCTTGCGAAGCTGGGCGGGTTTAACGCCGGTGGCTTTGGCAAGGGCTTCAGAGGACACGGTTTCCACCTTATTTTCAACAAGCCGGCTAAGGCAGCGGGAATAAAGAGAGAGACGGTAAATGCTTTTGCGGGGAATCTGAGTTCTATCGATCATTCAGGGACCTGGTTGAAAATGAGGCAAACCTGCGTCGCAGCGCTGCCGATCGTATACGATGACGGTTGTCACCTCTGTAAGTTCCTTATTTCGTGCTAAATACGCAGCGCAAGACGGCTTGTGGCGGGAGAATGCGGGCGGAACGGATGTCTAAAAAACCTGACATCAGCCGCCCGATTTGGCTCGCAGCCGGTTGCTGGCGTCACTATAACGCCATCGGAGCCCGAAGGCACCGTAATACTTTGCAGGAAAAAGAGCAAAGCGATCAAAAAACTTTTTCCAGCGACATTTTACAAGTACCACGACTTTAGCTACATACGATTTTGTCAGACGCCGTTCAACGCTCTATTAGTTCGCCACGAACTCCCATTAAAAAAAGTTTGTGAAACTTTTCACAAATAGAGTTGCGTGCCCTTGAACGGGTATGATACCAATCCTCATCGACAAAAAAACCATGCCTTTGAATACGGTTCACCATCTCTTCGTGTGTCAAAGCGCGTCGCCCGCAGCTTCGGCCCTATCCTTTTGATTTCCAGCCATGGCCAATATCTTCCCTCGCTCGGCCAATTGGTTGCCGCTCGAAATCCTCACGTGCATCGCGCTATTAGGTGCGGTCATCCCGGTGGGGATGTGGTATTACTTTACCCCTAAGTATACCCGAGTAGGCTACATGCCAAATCAGCCCGTCGACTTCAGCCACGCAATACACGCGGGCCAGGTGGGACTGGACTGTCGTTATTGTCACAGTTTCGTGGAAAAATCCGGTCATTCCAATGTGCCGACCACGCAGACGTGCATGAACTGTCACGGTCAGATTCAGGCCGCCAACCCTCGTCTGCAGCCCATCCGCGACAGCTGGGAAAACGGCACGCCTATGAAGTGGGTGAAGATCCATCAGGCTCCGGATTACGTCTACTTTAATCACTCCGTCCACATCGCCCGCGGCGTCAGCTGCGTCAGCTGTCACGGCAAGATCAATGAAATGCCCGTGGTATGGCACGATAAGTCCCAGAGCATGAAGTGGTGTCTGGACTGTCACCGCGACCCCGGTGCTAATGTCCGTCCCGTGGAAAACGTCTTTAACCTGGACTGGGCTCCCCAGGGAACAACCCAGCGCGAACTTGGCGATAAGCTCGTCGCCGCCTGGGATATCAAACCTCCCACTACCTGCCAGGGCTGCCACCGATGAAACGCGTATTTCAACATCCCCCCGAAGCCTCGAACGGTCGCAAATACTGGCGCAGTCTGGGCGAGCAAGCCGAGACGCCCGAGTTTAAGCAGTGGCTGCAGCGGGAATTTCCCAGCACCCACGCCGAGATCGAGAGCGATGGCATTTCCCGTCGTAACTTTCTGCGTCTTATGGGTGCCTCCGTGGCGCTCGCCGGCTTTGGAATGACAGGTTGCCGCCGCCCGGAAGCGTACATCGTTCCGTACACGAAGAGCCCTGAGTGGATCGTGCCCGGTAAGGCCCTGCAGTACGCAACTGCCCAGCCCCGTCGTCGTGGTGCACAGCCTCTGCTGGCCACCTCCTACGAAGGTCGTCCGACCAAGCTGGATGGTAATCATCTTTTCTATAAGTCCGGGTTCAGCAAGGTTTACGGGCCTTCCGACACGTTTGGTCAGGTCTCTATTCTGGATCTGTACGATCCGGATCGTCTAAAGGAGTTCCGTCAGGGCAAGGAAGTGAAGGACAATGTTGTCTTCTTCGACGCGCTCAACGCCATGGCCGCCACTTTTGGCGATGGTGAAGGCGTTGCATTTCTTGCTGACGCGAGTAATTCTCCTACCCGCGACCGCCTGCGCGGCGAACTGGTAAAGAAGTTTCCCAAAGTACGCTGGGTTGAGTTTGATCCGATCTCCGACGAAGCCGAAGTCGCTGCCTCGAAGGCCGCTTTTGGTGGACGCTACCTGCAGACCCCGAACTGGGATGCCGCCGATATTCTGGTCACGCTGGATTCCGATATCCTGGATGGTGACGAAGGCGGGCATGAAGCCGTTCGCGGTTTTGCCAATGGTCGCCGCAAGCTGGCTAAAGGCGAGAAGATGAACCGACTGTACTCCGTTGAAGGTCGTCTGACCACAACGGGTGCCGCCGCTGATCATCGCCTGCGTATCGCCTCTACCAAGATTGGTGCTGTCGCTCTGGCTCTGGCAACCAGACTGGGTGTTGCCGGTCTGCCCGGCTCTCCTGTCAAGCTGACGGAAGTGCAGACGAAGTGGATTGATGAACTCGCTGCCGATCTGCTGGCCAATAAGGGCAAGTCGATTGTTTCCGTTGGTGTGGTTCAGCCTGCCGCCGTGCATGCGCTGGGTCACATGATCAACGATGTGCTGGGCAACTTCGGTGCCACCATCACACTGATGGCTCACCCGCGCCCGGAGTCTGCCACGCTCGCTTCACTGGTGCAGGATGTTAAGGACAACAAGATCAAGACTCTGTTCGTCCTGAACTCCAATCCTGTCTATTCCGCTCCCGTCGACTATGACTGGGCAACCCTGCAGGCCAAGATTCCGACCGTCATCGCCCTGTCGCACGAAGACAACGAGACGACGCAGAACGCAACATGGGTCCTTCCCGCTGCTCACTATCTGGAGAGCTGGGGTGACGCATGGGGTCGCGACGGCACCTACATGAGCACGCAGCCGATGATTCTGCCGCTCTACAACGGGCTGTCGGAAATCGAACTCATCGCCCGCATCATTGGGATCATCAAATACGAAGCTCCCAAGGCTGACGCGCCGAAGTCTGAAACTCCCCAGGGCTTTGGCCCTGAACTGGTTCAGGAAACCTTCAGACGGATCAGCAAAGGCACCGATTTCGCCAACGACTGGAGCCAGTTCGTTCACGACGGGTTCCTCTCCGGCAGCGCTGCTCCCAAGGTCGCGCCCGCGTTTAACGCAGCTGGTGCGGCAGCTCTTGCCAGCCAGGCGGCCTCCGCGGTTCTTCCCGACGGCGCATATGAAGTCGTGTTCTATCCCAGCCCCGCTGTGGATGACGGCCGCTACAACAATAACGGCTGGGTTCATGAGCTTCCTGATTCCATTACCAAGCTGACATGGGACAACGCCGCGCTCATCAGCCCGGCTACGGCCAAAAAGCTCGGTGTGCCGGATCGTGGATCCCAGATTGATGATCCTTACACGGATGCGGAATCCAGCATCCCTGTGCCGGTGTTCATGTTCACCGTGGACGGCAAGAATCTTTCCGTTCCCGTGCTGGTCGCTCCCGGTCAGGCAGATGAAACCATTTCGATCGCTCTCGGCTACGGCCGCACTGTGGTGGGTCGCGTCGGTTTCGGTACAGGCAAGAACGTTTACCTGATTCGCAGCTCTTCCAAGCCCTGGATATGCTCCGACGTCAAGGTCAACAAGACTTCTGAAACTTATCTGCTGGCAGTGACGCAGGAGCACGGCAGCATGGAAGGCCGCGGTCTGATCCGCGAAGCTTCCCTGGACCGCTTCCAGAAAGAGCCCGATTTCGCCCATCACATCGGCATTCAGCTGCACGGCAATAAGGAGCTGTACAACAATCCCCAGCTCGTCCCCGGCAAGCGCGATATCCATCAGTGGGGCATGGTGATTGATCTGAGCACCTGCACCGGTTGCACAGCGTGCATCGCGGCCTGCCAGGCGGAGAATAATATTCCCGTCGTAGGCAAGGACCAGGTGATTCGTGGTCGTGAAATGCACTGGCTGCGCATGGATCGCTACTTCTCCGGCGATATTAACGATCCGACCGTTGCCAGCCAGCCCGTTGGTTGCCAGCAGTGCGAAAATGCGCCGTGCGAAACGGTTTGCCCGGTCAATGCCACGATTCACAGCGAAGACGGCCTTAACGTCATGGCCTATAACCGCTGCATCGGCACCCGTTATTGCGCCAATAATTGCCCTTACAAGGCCCGCCGCTTCAACTTCTTCAATTACAACGAGCGTCCGCTTAACGAGCTTTACTACGGCCCTCTGGCCCAGAAAGGTTCCCCCGAGACGATCAAGATGCAGAAGAACCCCAACGTCACGGTCCGCATCCGCGGCGTTATGGAGAAGTGCACCTTCTGCGTTCAGCGTATCGAAGAAGCCAAGATTACGCAGATGACCAAGGCCCGCGTGACGGATTCTCCTGAGCACGGCAATAAGTCAAAACTGATCCCTTCTGATTCGATTATGACGGCCTGCCAGCAGGTGTGCGCGGCGGAAGCGATCGTCTTCGGCAATATCGACGATCCAAATTCCCATGTTTCCAAGATTCGTGGCGATGCTCTGCACAACAACAAGGGGGCGGATCCTCGCAATTACGATTTGCTGCACTATCTCAACACCAAGCCCCGCGTCACTTATCAGGCGCGTATTCGCAACCCGAATATGAAGATGCCCGGTGCAGAGATCTTCCTGAAAGATCCGGAAAGCTATGCCGCTCCGCATCACGGTCACGATGACCATGCAGAGCCCGGCCACGGCGCTCCTGAACATTCCGGCCACGAAGCTCCCGTTCAACCTCAAGGTGCTCAACACTAGCCATGGCTGATACCAAAAATCTCCAAGAACTCTATCCCTACTGGGATGGAACCCGCCCGGCCGGCGTATCGCCACAGGAGGAGGCAGTCGCGAAGCAAGCCATCATTCGCGTGCCCCTTATAGGCAATACGGCTACAACGCCGAAGCGCAGTTATAACTGGATCACCGAAAAGGTCTGCGGGATCATCGAAGCACCCACACCTCTGTGGTGGCTGATCGCGATCGCTATTACCTCGACCACCAGCCTGCTGACTGTCGGCGGAGTCCTGTACCTCATCGCAACGGGCGTCGGTGTCTGGGGTCTGAATCACCCGGTCGGCTGGGCGTGGGATATTACGAACTTTGTGTTCTGGATCGGTATCGGTCATGCTGGTACTCTGATCTCGGCCATCTTGTTTCTGACACGCCAGAAATGGCGCACGTCAATCAATCGATCGGCGGAAGCGATGACGCTCTTCGCGGTGGTCTGCGCAGGTATCTTCCCTGGTGTGCACGTCGGTCGTATCTGGATGGTATGGTTCCTGGCTCCGCTGCCGAACGCCAACGGTATCTGGCCTAACTTCCGCAGCCCGCTGCTGTGGGACGTGTTCGCGGTGTCAACTTACTTCACCGTTTCCGTTCTCTTCTGGTATGTCGGTCTGGTGCCCGATCTCGCTACCCTGCGCGATCGCGTCAAGAGCCGCTGGTGCAAGTGGATCTACGGGTTCTTTTCCCTGGGCTGGCGCGGTTCCAACAAGAACTGGAGCCACTATGAAATGGCCTACCTGATCCTGGCCGGTATCTCCACCCCGCTCGTTCTCTCCGTGCGCTCGGTCGTGTCGTTCGACTTCGCAACGTCGGTTGTTCCTGGCTGGCACACGACCATCTTCCCTCCTTACTTCGTTGCAGGCGCCATCTTCGGTGGTTTCGCCATGGTGCTGACGATTCTCATGCCGGCCCGTCTTATCTACGGTCTGGAAGATCTGGTCACAGATCGCCACATCGAACTGATGTGCAAGATCATCGCACTGACCGGCTCCATCGTCGGTTACGCCTATCTGGTTGAGCTCTTCATCGCATGGTACGGCGCCAACCTCAATGAAAAGTATGCGTTCTGGAACCGCGTGGTTGGACCTTACTGGTGGGCCTACGCCTGCATGATGTCGTTCAACGTTATCGCCCCACAGGCCTTCTGGTTCCAGTACTGCCGCCGCAACTGGGTGATCATCTACATCGTCATCAACTTCGTTAACGCGGGTATGTGGTTTGAGCGCTTCGTTATTATCGTAACGTCCGTTCATCGCGATTATCTGCCCGGCGCCTGGGGTATGTTCCACCCGACTGCCACGGATATTCTCACCTTCGTTGGTACCTTTGGTATCTTCCTTACGCTCTTCCTGCTCTTTGTCCGGTTCCTGCCGATGATCGCCATCGCGGAAGTTAAAGCCATCGCACCGGAATCTGACCCCCACTATCATCACCCGGACGACGACCGTCATCCGGTTGCTGCAACCACGAAACCTACTCACGCAAAGGCATGAGCAACGTCGATATCGCCAAAATTTACGGCATAGGAGCCGAGTTCAAGAATCCTACGGCGCTCTACGAGGCTGCTGAGAAGGTTCGCGACCGTGGCTTCAAGTTCTGGGATGTATACTCGCCATTCCCCATCCACGGTATGGATGGGGCTATGGGCCTGGGTAAATCCTGGGTCTCGGCGCTGTCGCTCATTGGCGGCGTGACCGGTTTTACCACTGGTCTGCTGCTGGAGACGATTACCTCCGTGTACGTCTACCCCATGGTTGTACAGGGCAAACCCTTTTTCAGTCTTCCCGCCTTTTTCCCCGTCATGTTCGAGCTCACCATTCTCTTCACCGCGTTCGCGACGGTGGGCGGAATGTTCCTGATCAACATGCTGCCTCGCTGGCACCACCCGGTCTTCAACTGGGAGCGCTTCACCAAGGCGACTGACGACGGCTTTTTTATCGTGATTGAAACGATCGACCCCCGCTTCGACGGCCCCAATACCGCCGCCTTTCTCAATTCCCTGGGCGGGACCAACATCACCTATATCTCGAAATAATCTATGG
>JBGGNE010000206.1:0-11376 GCA_041287705.1 Methylacidiphilales bacterium
AGAATCGACTGCGCCACACGAAGCGCGTGCACGGTGTGGGCTCGACTCAACGCTTCTTTCGCCCGTTCCACTATCCATGTCGTATGTTCAGCTTTGCGTGGCATCCATTCAGCTTACCTATGTTAGGCTCATCTTGAAAGCGAATTAGAATAAGACTGTCGCCCACGAAATGTACAAGCCGGGGATAGGCACAATGCCCTCCGCATGCAGAATGCCGAATCGGGGGAAGAGCCAGTTCCATGGCATTACGTGATTACCAATCTGCGCGGCCCTTGGCAGGGACAGCATCCAGTACCACAGCAGAATCACCATCATCAGCATCACGGCGAGGAGGCCGCGTATGAACCTGCCGAACGAGCCTGTCCAATGCATCGGCAGAGCACCCAGCGCCAGCATCATGGTGCCGGACCACATTGCCGTAACGGTCAGCCCTGCAAGCACCAGGGCAAGATTCGGAATACCTGGTATCGGGTTGAGCAGAACTGGAGCCAGGTAAATCAGCAGCGAAGCAGCGGCCATCGCAACGCGCAGCAACAGGACGCGCCAGGCGTCCACCACCATTCCCCACGACGACATGCGCGTGAGGCCAAGCAATTCCGCATCTCCCGAAAGCCACAGGCGCCGCATCATGCCAAGCCCTGTTGCCGGCAGGGCAAACAGGAACACGAGGACCGGCGCGCTCCATAGCTCCTCACTCTCCGTACCTTGCATCAGTATTGCCAGAAAATGCAGCAGCAGGCAGCCGTGCATGAAAATCAGACTATAGACGTACAGCCGCGACGAGAACGCTCTCCGCAGGTCGGATTCCGCCCAATCAGGCAATAACCGGACAGCCTTACGGGGAGCAGGGCCGGATGGCATAGGCTTCATAGGGCTTGAGTATGATATTCCGACGCTTTGATGAATACGCCAACCCATTGTGTACAGCCACTGTCGCAGAGCAATCATAAACCTGCCGGATTCACACCAAATATATTCAACACATAACCACAAATATCACACCTGTAATTCAACGCTTTACCGTGAAATATAACTCCTGAATCCTGCTCCAGATGCCATTGCCGTTTTCCTGTATTTGACAGCAGCCGATTTATAGCCGTAATTTGCAGTCATGCGTCGTCTTGCCACCTCCACCCCTGTAGTCTGGATCGTTTTACTTGTATGGGGCGGGCTGATGGTGGCGGGATTTATTGGGCTGGAGAGGTATTCCTCGGCACCAGGCGCAGCCGGCAAGCGTGTGGATCACTGGCCGGTGGAGTCGGGCATCACTCGTCCGACGGATGGACAGTGCACCGTGGTTCTGTCGCTGCACCCGCTTTGCCCGTGCACGGCTGCCACCCTGGATGAACTGCAGCAGGTGCTTAACTCGAAACTGCCGCCCTTTCATCTCCGCGTACTACGCATGATTCCCAGCAGCGTCCCTTCGGAGTGGAAGGATAAGCCGGTGCCGGACTGGCTTGCAGCGTATCCCGGCGTTCAGGTTAAAGAAGACACAGACGCGGTTATCAGCGATGCCTTTGGCCTTACGACGTCCGGTCACATTGCGTTCTATCGCGCGGACGGAACCCTTGCGTTCAAGGGCGGAATTACGGCGTCGCGCGGGCATCGCGGAGAGAATCTCGGTGCGGAGACACTGCGGGCACTTTTGCAGGGTAAAACGCCTCCCGCGGAAGCAACTTCTGTTTACGGTTGCTCACTAAAGTAAAATATTTAGCCGAAACGTTGTTGTTGACCATCGCGACAACTTCTGGCAGTTGTGTTGCAAATTAAGCAGGACTAAAAAGGTACTGTTTCTCGTTCTTTACCGATCATTCCGGCAAAAACTGCCACTTTGACAAGTGGATAACGGTTAGATCGGAAAAATTTTCCATCGGTTTTCCATAACATTTTCTTTAAAGGGCCGAAATAACAATTACTGTTTGCCTGAGTCTATTCATTTAATCGTCCCCCGCATCAGACACTGCCCATTCCCCCACATTTTGCTTACTGCGTGCTTAACCCAAAGGCACGCCTCCCCTCCCCCTGACTTATGACAACCATGCCCGCCGCAAGCCTGGACAGGGTTCCTGCTCTCGCCATAAACGAACCGGTAATCATACCGGAAGAGAAAGTAGAACAGCTTTTCCAGCAGCGTTTTACGGAAAACGCCACAAACATCGACAAGCAGTTCGCGTACATCATGGGGGTACAGTGGTTGTTTGGCATTCTGATGGCGATAGTTGTCTCTCCCCTCGCCTGGGATGGAGCAAAATCGACGGTGCACAGCCATGTCTATGCGGCAGTTTTCCTGGGCGGCGCCATTGCGGCCGGCCCCATTCTGCTGGCGCTGTTGCGCCCCGGTAAAACGGTGACCCGGCACGTTATCGCCGTGGCGCAGATGCTGTTCGGCGCACTGCTCATTCACCTTACTGGCGGTCGTATCGAGACGCACTTCCATGTGTTCGGCAGCCTTGCCTTCCTGGCGTTCTACCGTGACTGGCGCGTGCTGGTCACCGGCACTCTTATCGTAGTTGTCGATCACGCCCTGCGTAATTTCCTGTGGCCGGAATCGATCTTTGGTCTCGCCAATACGGCCCCCTGGCGCTTCCTGGAGCACGCTGGCTGGGTCATCTTTGAGGATATCTTCCTTACCCTGGCCTGCCTGCGCGGTGTTAAGGAGATGCGTGCCATTGCCCGCAGCGACGTTCAGATGTCCTTCTATAGCACGGGCCTGGAAGATCTCGTGGCGCTGCGTACTGACCAGTCCAACAAAATTCTGTCGCTGGTGAATGAGGGTCTGTTCCTCATGAACCGCAACCTCGAAATCGAGACGCCTTACTCACACTCGCTGGAAGAAATCTTTGCGCAGAAGAAGCTGGGCGGCTCGCGGTTCCCTGACGTTTTGTCGAAGATCCTGCCGCCGAAGACCTACACGACGGCCAAAGATTATTTTGCGCTGCTGTTTGACAAGTCCGTACCGGATAAGCTGATTACCAAGATCAACCCGCTGAAAGAGGTTGAAGTGTCCTTCGATACGGGCAATGGCCAGTTGCGCAGCAAGTACTTCGAAATCCGTTTTGCCCGAGTTCTTGCCAACAACGAGCCGAACCAGGTGCTGGTGACCGTTAACGACGTGACGGCACGCGTTACCCTGGCACGCGAACTTCAGGAGAGCAACAAGAAGTCGGCGTCGCAGTTTGAGATGCTGTTCGGCATCCTGCACATCGAGCCAAAGCTTCTGCGCGAGTTCATGGACACGACGGAACAGGATCTCCAGCGCGTGCTGAAGATCCTGAAGGAAGAGTCTGAAGACCATACCTCCGACGGCGCTCGTCAGCATCGCTACCGGGATCAGCTGGCGCGTATCTTTCGCCTGATGCACAACATCAAAGGCAACGCGAATCTGATGAAGATTTACCTCTTCAGCAATCACGCTCATGCCTGCGAAGAGAAGATCTCTGCCGTACAGCGCAAGTCGGACATTCTGGGCAATGACTTCCTCACCATCACGGTAGATCTGAAGGAAATGCTGAAGAATCTGGATGAGGTGCGCCAGCTGCTGTCACGATTCGGTGATCTCAGCCAGTCGTTCCGCACTGCTACGCCGGTGACGGCCAATGCCGCGGCGCCTCAGGATCCCGACTCGCTGATGTACTCGTACATGAACACCATGCTGACCGAGCTCTGCGATCGCCTGGGCAAGAAAGCCAAGTTTGAAATTGTGAACAGCCGCCTGTCCTCGATGAAGTCCGAGGATCAGCAGTTACTTCGCAAGGTGCTGCTGCAGGTGGGACGCAACGCGCTGGTGCATGGCATCGAGACACCTGAAGAACGTGCTGCGATTGGCAAATCCGAGACAGGCACCATCACCCTGCTCTTCAATGAATCGCCGGATGTAGATCAGGTTTCATTCATGATTTACGATGACGGCCGCGGCCTGGATTTTGCAAAGCTGCGCGACAAAGCCGTCCGTGTGTTGGGTGACGCGAAGAAAGCAGCGTCCATGGACGACGAGGAGGTGGGTGATCTCATCTTTATGCCGGGCGTCTCGACAGTGGAAGTTGTGACGGTGGATGCAGGACGCGGCGTAGGTCTGGACGCGGTTCGCACCGGGATACGTGAGCGCGGCGGCGAGATCGTCGTTGGCTCCGAAACAGGCAGGTACACGGCCTTCAGTGTGGCGCTGCCTTTGTAAAGAGCGTGTGGGCAGCAGCGTCTCATTCCTATAGACAAAAAGTATGAGTGCTAACGCTGCTTTCTTCTAAATATCTGACATTATCTGACCGCTCTATCTTTATATAGAACTGCACTGCCCGAGGTGGCCGGTCACCCGAAACCGTCCGCGCCGCCTTTTACATTTTCCCAAAGACTTACCCCATTCCATGAGGCTTCTCATCGTTGATGATTCCAGCATCGTACGGCGCATTATTGAGCGCCACTTCCGCAATCACGCCATTACTGAAATCTACGAGGCTTCTAATGGTCAAAAAGCGCTGGAGGTTTATCGGGAGAAGGCTCCGGATCTGGTGACCATGGACATTACCATGCCGGAAATGGATGGTCTGTCGGCAGTCCGCCACATCATGGAGATTAACCCCAAGGCACGCATTCTGGTTATTTCGGCTCTGGCCGATGCCGCAACGGCAGTCGAAGCGGTTAAACTTGGCGCTCGAGGCTTTCTCTGTAAGCCGTTCACAGCCGCAGAGCTGGATGAAGCATTCGTGGATATCCTGGAAATTTCAGCCGCCTGATGTGTTTACCCTAAACGAAGCGCATCCAAGACGAAAAGAAGATGTATCATGACTGAGAGCGAGCTACAGGTTTTCATCGACGGCACTACCCGTTACTTTGGCCGTACGACCAGGCGCCCCGCCATCGTGGATCCCCCTTTTCTGAAGGGAGAGGAATCCTTCCTGCTGGATTATACTGGAGTCATCGGTATTTCCGGCAAGCAGCGCGGCACCATCTACTTTTCCGCCACCACCGACATGCTTTCGGAGCTGATCCTCTCCATGGGTGCCGGATTGCCGTACATGGAAGACAGCAGCCTGCGGGACATGGTAGGCGAAGTTACCAACACGATCTCCGGCAACGCCCGCAAGGAATTCGGCGGAATGTTCATGATCAGCGTGCCCGTAGTCGTAAAAGGCAATCAGGCAGGGCTCTACATGCCATCCAATCTCACGTCCTTTGTCATCCCGGTGATCTGGGGCGCGCACAAGGCGTTCCTGGTCGTCTGCCTGGAATAGGCTGACAAATAAAAGGACGGTACGAATAGCGGAGTAGCTCCCGTTATCCATACCGTCCCTTGCTTTTAGTAAGACCATTTTCCACCGCTTGGAAATGGTCTAAATGAGCGAACTCCTGCGATTAACCCTTCACGGCGCCTTCGGTCAGGCCCTTTACGAAGAGCCTCATGGAGAAGACAAATAGAACGATAATCGGCAGACTGACGATGGCATAACCGGCCATCATAGGGCCGTAGTTCTTGATGTACTCACCGGCGAGTCGCTGCAACTGAACCATCACGGTAAGACTTTCCGCATCGCGCATGACGATGAGAGGAAGGAGGAATTCGCCCCACTCGTTGATGAAGTGCATGACGCCCACGCTTCCCAGAATCGGACCGCACAGGGGCAGCACAATGGTCCGCATCTGCTGGATGTGACTGGCCCCATCGATTTCCGCGGCCTCAAAGAGATCCGACGGTATGTCCGCCACAAAGTCGCGCAATACAAAGATAGCGAAGGCCTGGCCGCTGGCGGTGCCGACCAGAATGATGGCCGTCAGCGTGTTCATCAGGCTAAGATCCGATAACAGCCGGAACAGCGGGATAAGGTTGGCGACAGAAGGCATCATCAGCAGGATCAGCAGCGAGTTCCACAGAAAGGAATGCAGAGGCGCCTTGTAACGGGCAAAGAAGTAGGCCGCGCACAGGGCGGTACCCAGCGTAAAGATCGTGCCCACAATGCTGATGAAGAGTGAATTGGCTACGCTGGGGGCGACCAGAGTCCACGCGTCGGACCAGTGCTCCCAGTGGAACGGTGTCGTGGGAACTCCCGGATTGGCGTAGTACTGCGGATTGGTTTTGCCGCTGACGATCGCCACCAGATATACCGGCAGGAAGGCGGCCGTAAGAATAGCGCACACACCCAGGTGTTTGGACGCGCGCAGCCCGTACTCGATCCCCAGGCGCAGCGGCTTCGGCAGTTGAGAATCCCGCGGAGCTTCGACAAAGCGCTCCAGACCAAGGCTTTCGCGGAAGCGGGCCCATGCATTGCCAATCGCATCACCCACCTTGCCATACGGGAAGGTGGCCAGGATGAGGAAGATGCCGATAAAGGTCCAGCCCTTGAAACAGAGCATGATGACGCCAGCCAGCATCAGCATAGGAGGAATGGCAAGCTTCAGGCGCCAGTTCATCTTGCTTTCTCCGTCATCCATAACCAGGCGGCTGAACTTCTGCAGTATCAGCACGATCAGAGTCAGCACGACACCAATGGCGCACGCCGCACCCATCTCCTGATTGACGAACGCCTTGCGCAGCATGAAGAGAGCAGGCACAGTGGCAATACCGCCCGCGCCGCCTTCAATACCGACCAGAATCAGGATGCCGCCCGCGTCTTTAATCGTACCGATAATGACGAAGACGAGCATGAGGTAGATGGAGCTCGTGATCATGGGCAGTTCGATACGTGTGAACTTCGTCCACCAGTTGACACCATCGATATTGGCCGCCTCGTAGATTTCCTTGGGGATAGTGCCCAGCTTGGCCAGGAAAGTCAGCACAGTGAACGAGCCCACCCAGGGGAAGCCCCAGATAATGACCGCGGGCAATACCAGGCGGGGATCGCCCAGCCACGCGGGCCGGACGCCTTCCTGAAAGATACCGCCCCAGCCGAGCGCCGCGTCCAGGCTGACGAGTGTGGGGAGCATACCCGTGGCCATCAGGAACTGATTCAGATAGCCCTGCGTCGATTCGAAGAAAAAGGACCGCCAGATAAGGACGACAACCAGACCCGGCGTCACCATGGGGATGATAAACAGAAGCCGGTAGATGAACTGCACGCGCTCGCTTTTGCAGCGGTGGATCCACACGGCCGCAATGAGCGGTGGCGCCAGCTTCACCACATTCCATATACCCAGAATAAGGGCGATACGGAACGACTGCCAAAAGTCGGTGGACTTCAGGATGTCGGTGTAGTTCTTCAGGCCGACGTATTCCGAAACGTCCGAACCGTTCCAGCGATAGAAGCTGTGGAAAATACCGCTTGCCGCAGGGTAATACTGAAATAGCGCGATAAGCAGGAGGGTGGGCGCAATGAAGAGATAAATATCCCAGTGATGCGGCAACTGTTTCCAACGGATAATCTTATGACTCATGGCGTGGGGGAAGAGGGAGAAGGAGAAGCGGAAGAAGGAGCGGGATCAGCAGCTGCCGGTGAAGTCGGAACCGGGGAAGATGCCGGAGCGGGAGTCGCAGGCGCTGGCTCTGTCGCGGGCGCTGAGGACGGAGTTGGTGGCGGTGCTGCGTCGGAAGCAGGTGATACAGCCGGTGCGGATGGTGCAGACGGCGTCGGAGCGACAGGCGTTTTACTGACCTTATCCCGTATACGTTGCAGGGCTTCGGGCGTGTACTTATAGATCTGCTGCTCGTAGTAGAGCTCCGGCTGCTTCAGGGCGCGTCCGTAGGTCACATACGTTCCGTCGGAGGAAAGCGTACGGAAGACGATGTTGCGGTATTTAATCCAGTCCATCGCGGCCCTGTTCGGGTCCGCGGTTAACATGGCGCGCGTACGCAGGCCCGTACTGAGCTGCTCATTGCGTATCTGAGGACGGCGTACATTGCGCTGAAATTCCTCAAAGTCCTCAATGCCTTTGGTCTGGTAATATTCCCGGAACTGCGTGCCCAGTTCCTCATAACTCAGCTGATTGACCTGATAGAGCGCGAATATCTGAGCCCACTTGATGGTGATCTCGCCCGCCAGGGCAGGCTCAAAGGAGCTGAAGACGCCCTTCAGGTTTGGCTCGAACGGCTTCAGTTCGGGCAGCATTTTGGCGCCTGCGATGATGGGGAGCCAGTTCAGCCGGGCATTGAACTTCTCGTTCTGCTTCTGACTGGCCAGAAACAGCAGGAAATCCAGGGCGATCTCCGGGTTCTTCGAGCCGCGGGTAATGGCGAACGGAATCGTGCCCGCGGGGTTTTCAAATCGGGCGCCTTCCGCTACCGTGCCGAACTCCGGATCGGTCTTATCGAGCACCGGGAAATCCATGATGCCAAGTTCGAACTTACCCTCGGCCAGAGTCTTGATGCCGCCGGCTTCCCACAGACCGCACGGCAGAAACACGCCCTTTTCCTGAGCGAAGCCGAAAATAGCTTCGTCACGGTTAAGCCCCACCCAGCCGGGCTGGAAGTACTGGCGAAGCTCCTTCATCACCGTGAAGGCCGCCACATAGGCGGGGTGATGAAAGTCGATCTTGCCCGTCATGAACCCTATCGCCCACTCGTCGCGGGAGAAACGGCCATCTCGATTGAAGTCGATGTCGCGGAACGCCGGGTAGGTCAGCGGCATGATGAGGTTGGTGTTCCAGCTGCCGTAATGGTAACTGGAGCAGCAAATGGCGCTGTACCGCAGGCCGTTGGGCATCTTGTGCTTCTGAATCTTCTCGCACAGCTTAAGGAACTCGCGGTAGTTGGTCGGGGGAGTATCAATCCCGGTCAACTGCTTCAACAGCGTCTTGTTGTAGACAAGGCGCACCCCCATGCGGGCCAGAGTGATGGTCTGGTACTCCTGCGCTTCATCAACGTAGGAATTCTGCATGCCATCCAGGAAAGTCTGCTGAAGCGGCACGCCTTCCAGTTCCGTGCCCTTATTGTAAGGGTTCGGTTGGGTGACGTAAGGCGTCAGCGCCATCAGATAGCGAAGCTGAATGGTGGTCTTCACGTTCTCCGACACCATGCCGACTTCCACGATATCGGGCGCGTTGTCGCCGAGAAGCTGGACCGTAAGCCACTGGCCATAGGTGCTCTCCGGGATAGCTTCCTGGGCTATCTTTACGTTCGGATGCATCTTCTCATACTCCGCAGCGGCCTCATTAATGCCGTCGCGCACGCCCTGTTCCAACTGCCAGTGGGCTATGCGCACGACAGTTTTGTCAGAGACAACTTTCTTGAACTGCCGCACGCCCACCACGTAAGACGACCAGCCGAATGCCAGCGCAATGACAATCCAGGGCAGCCACGCGTTCAGGAGTTCCAGGGAGGCCATCAGTGGCGAGAGCTTCTTCTCGGCTGACACTCCGTTATCATCGATATCGTTCATGCTACTTGCCCTCCTGCGTTGCGGCGGCGGGTATCAGAGGGGCGGCGGTACGGGATTTGCTGGGATCGATCATCCACTTCGCGGGGATTTCACGCCCTTCGCGCAGAGCGGCCTCCACTTCGTCCATCCGTTTCAACGCTTCTTCGGTACCGAAGGTACGGATATCGCGCGGGTATTCTTTCAGGATCAGCATGTAGTACTTGCGGGCCACCTCAAAGTCGCCCACCACAAACTCCGCTTCGTAGGCCAGCCGCCAGTAAAGGCCCGCGTTCTCAAAGTTAGGATTGCTGGTGTCCTTTTCCTGCACCTCCAGCATCTTCGCCATGTAGGTCAGGTATTTTTCCGACTGCTTCAGCTTTTGATAACAGCCCGCAATCAACTGATAGAAACGGAACGTGTACGGGCTTTTGGGATTTGCATCGGTGTACGCTTCCGCATCGGCGGCAATCGCACTGGGATCGCGCAGCGCGGCGGAGGACTCCATATTCAGCTGATAGAGAAGTGCTTCCGTGCCGGCAGCCGTACCGGGGTACTTCTTCGCCACTTCCGCATAGCTCTTCGTCAGATCCTCATAATCCAGAGGAACGTCAGCGCGGGCAAGATGCTTGCGGCGCACGAGATCGAACGCCGACCAGCTTGCCAGCGGGTGATCGCTCTTTACGGTGGCAAGGATCTTATTGTACAGCTCGGCAGCCTTCTCCGGATCACGGGTATCCTGCCGGTAATTCCAGCAGCATGCCTGCCCGTACAGCGCCCAAAGATTCAGCCCCGACCCAGGAGGCGTTGCGGCCTCCAGCATTTCAAACTTCCTCAGTGCCGCAGGGAATTCGCGCAGGCGATAGGTCGTCCATGCATCGCGCAGCTTTTCCATCCGCGGATCTTCCAAAGGTTGCGCGGGTGCGGGGGGCGCTGGAGGGGGCTGGCCGAAGGAAACGCAGGGTTCACCTGTAAAAGCGACAAGCAATAGTAGAAAAGGGATAATTCTAGGTGAAAGCATAATGCATCTGCTTCTGAAGAAGGAAAAGGATGGCCCGCCCGCATGGGAAAGCGCATATCATGGGAAAGAATGCGAAGGTTCCAATAACAACACAATGCATACACATTGGCCAGCCGGAAATTGTCATCGCTTGCACACTTCGCTTAAGCAATCCGCACAACTCATTGATGTCAAGGCAATTTCGAAGACCGCCATATTCACAAAACGACCTGTGCAGCCAAGTGCTTCAACTGCATACACTTTGCGTCGGGAAAATTTGTTCTGAAACAGATTCTGCTCTATATCAGAAGAAATTTCAAACACTAAAATCACATCTTTGATCGACGATTTTGGATTCCCGAAAGCCATCGCGCAAAATCGGATTCGCTGAAATGCCGTTCCCAAAAAACGCCGCGATTATCCCAATTCTCATCGCTCCCCACTCCAACAAAGTTCCCCGAGATCGGGGATTGAAGACGGCGGGCCTTTTCCGTATCGTTCGCGCTTTACCGCTTTTTTCCCTCCCATTTACGGCACAGCCCATGACATCCGCCCGCCACCCCAGCGTCCTTCATATTCGCCCTTCCCGGCAGATGTGGGGCGATGTTTCTGTGCCGGGGGATAAGATGATCGGGCAGATCGGCATGCTGCTGGCCGCCATGGCGGACGGGGACAGCACCATCACCGGCTACCCGTGGTTTGGCGAGAACGTGCGTCTTCCACAGGCACTGCAAGGTCTTGGCGTGGTGATTGATATCTCGGGAACCGCACCGCAGTTTCCGCCCGGAGCCGCAGCGCCCAAAACGCCCGCAAACACCGCCGTTACGCAGGTAAAAATCCGCGGATGCCGCCGCAAACTGACACCGCTGTGCGAACCGCTGGACTGCGGCGAGAGCGGCACCGCCCTGCGTCTTCTCACCGCCATGCTGGCCGGGCAATCCTTTGCCACCCGCATGCAGGCCGGCGCGCATCTTTCCTCCGTAAAACTGCAGCCGCTGCTGGCCGTTATGGGCCACATGAAGGCCGATATCCGCCCGCTGGGCGCCGCCACGGAGCGCCCTCCATTTGTCATCTCCCCTGCCCCGCTGAAGGGCATTC
>JBGGNE010000207.1:0-5863 GCA_041287705.1 Methylacidiphilales bacterium
AGGGGATTTTCACCACGAAGGTAGGAAGAGGGTACCAAGGGGGGACCAAGAAGAAGCGGAACATCAGATTTTTATAGTTAATAATCAATCTCCTTTGCTCCACTTCTAATCACACCCGTGTTAACCCGCAGTCTGCATTCCTCCTTTTATCCGCGTCGCTTCTGAACTATAGTCCAGCTTGCATTGAAGAACGCACCACCAGGCGAAAGCGCGCCGCCGAAGGCGCCTGACGCCGATACCCCACCGCCGCCGATTACCGATCCCCTGGCCGCCATGCCGCAGCCGGAGGAGCCGGTGCGTCCCCCTGGTGAAGCGGTCGAGACATGGGCGCAGAAGGCTGCGCAGGCCGCCTTTAAAGCGTGGGATGCGTTTCCACTCGATCCCTTTCCGTTGCGTCACGCCCTGCGCGGCTACAACGCAGCCACGTTTGGCAAGGACGCCAAAGCGGGCGTGAACGTGGCGCTGCTCGCGTTTCCCCAGGCCATGGCGTATGCGCTCATCGCCGGGTTGCCGGTACATTACGGCATTTTCTGCGCGGCGATTGCTCCGCTGGTTGCGGCGCTGTTTTCCAGTTCGCGCCTTACCATGGTGGGCCCGACCAATGCGACCGCCGTTATGGTGCTCAGCACGTACCTTACGCTGCCCGCTACGGTACCGCCGCTGGCCAGTATTGCGCTGCTTACCTTTATGGTGGGGGCACTGCTGCTGGCAGGAAGCTTTATGGGGATCGCCGGGCTGGCGCAGTACGTGTCGCGCAGCGTCGTCATCGGGTACGTGACAGGCGCGGCGCTGCTGATTGTGGCGCACCAGACGAAGGACGTGCTGGGCATTCCTCTTCAGCACGCGTCAACCTTTATCGATGTCGTCCGGCAGACCGTGCTTAATCTCGACCAGACCGATATTCCCACGCTTGGGCTTTCGGTGGGCACAGTAGCTTTCTGGTTTCTGGCGAGCAAGAAGCTGCCCGCGTGGCCCAATGTGGCGGTGACGCTGACGGTATCCGCCTGTCTGGCGGGCGTCATGGGATATTACGGCATTAAAGTGAAGATGCTGGCACCGCTGGCGCTGAGCAGCTTCGGCTTTACACCGCCGCCCGCCGATCCCCAGTGGTTCAGCGCCCTGCTCAGCGGCGCGCTGGCCATCGCGTTCCTGGCTTCGCTGGAGAACACCTTTATGGCCAAGACGCTGGCCGCCCGCACGGGCGAGAGCGTGGACGTTAATCAGGAGATGTTTGCGCTGGGCGCCGCCAATGTCGCCAGCGGTCTGTTCAGCGGTATGCCCGCCAGCGGCTCGCTCAGCCGGTCGGGACTCAACTGGTCCAGCGGCGCGATAACGCCCGTGGCGGCCATTGTCTGCGGACTCCTGTGCGGCGGGGCAGCTCCGTTGCTGGCGCATCTTATCGGCTATATCCCCAAGGCATCGCTGGCCATGGTGGTTATTCTCACGGCGTTTGGTCTTATCAACCGCCGCGATATCGTTTTCTCTATCTACAGCACGCGGTCGGATGCCGCCGTGTTTCTCACCACCTTTGTCGCCGCGCTGCTGGCGCCGCTGCACACGGCCATCTTTCTGGGTGTGGCGCTCAGCATCATGCTCTTTCTGCGCAAGGTCAGCCGTCCGCATCTGGTGGAGTTCACCTTTAACGATCAGGGCCAGCTTATGGAGCTGCTGGAGGACAAAACGCGGCACGATCCACAAATCTCCATCATTCACGTAGAAGGCGAGCTCTTCTTCGCCGCCGCCGATCTCTTCCGCGATGAAATACGGCGTGTCTGCGCGGACGCTAACCTCAAAGTCGTCATCCTGCGCATGAAGCGCGCGCACAATCTGGACGCCACCAGCGTCATGGCCATGGCCGAGCTGATCCAGTTTCTGCGCGAAACGGACCGCCACCTGGTCATCAGCGGCGCGTCGGAGGATGTGTACGGCGTCATCAAGGCGTCCGGACTTTTACAGTTGCTGGGCGCGGACAACATCTACATGGCGTCGCCGGGCAATCCCAATGTCTCCACGCGCAAGGCATTGTTGCGCTCGCAGGAACTTATCGGCCAGAAATCCGCCCCCGTCCGCATCTTCTACGACCCGGAAAAAGTGCGCGAGCGCGAGACAGTTGCGCCTTCGTCGCCCGCGTGATTCCCGGGTCCGACTCCGATCGAGATTCTTTTCCAGACCTTCTCTCAAAGATTCCGGCTTCTGCTCCCCCTCTCTCCACCGGGTTGCGCTTGTCGTTTCGCAGCGCCCGCAGGCTGAGGAAAGTCGCGAAAGAAAAGTTTTATTGTCCACGATTAAGAAAGTGCGTGTGCCAGCGTTGTACTTGATATGAAGGCAACACGTGCATTCAGTCACCCCCACCCCACCAGGAGACCAGCGCATGCCGCAGCAGCCTACTAGACGCACGCCCGCGCCCCCCGAGCCGCTGCCGCCGCGCGAGACTGATCGCTCGAGCGCCGACAGCGACGCGGGTTCCGGCGACGCCGTATGGCGGGTGGTGCAGCAGCATCAGGCACCGTTGGTGCGCTATGCTGCGCACCTGACGGGCGACGCCGAGTTGGCGCGCGACATCGTCCAGGACGTTTTTATGCGTTTCCTGAAGGAGGGCCCGGAACGGCTCGTCGGGCGGGAAGCACAGTGGCTCTACACCGTATGCCGCAACCGAGCTTATGACATGATGCGAAAATCGAATCGTACCGTTCCCCTGGACGACGTGCACGCCGCCACCCTGACTTGTCCCGCCACCCTTTCCCCGGCCGCCGCCGCGGAAAGTGGAGACAGCAACCGCCGCGTGGTAAAGGCCATGCAGACGCTTCCGCCCAAGTTGCGGGAGGTGGTGATGCTGAAGTTTCAGGCAGGGCTTAGTTATAAGGAAATCGCCGACGTCACCGGCCTCACTGTCAATCACGTGGGCGTGCTGCTGCACAACGCCCTGCAAAAACTGCGCGATGAACTGCGCGACGATCTGGCGCTGGAAGGCACCGCAGCCTCACCCGCCACCACCTCTTCCGCTGCTGCCGTCACAACCGCCGCAGCCACCGCCGCCCCGGCCGCGAAATGGAGCACCAAATGACTTTTCAACCGAATGACCCCCGACTGACCGCTCACGCTCTGCACGAACTGGAGGGCGATGATGACTGCCGCGAAATCGAGGCGCTGCTGGCCAGCGACAGCGAAGCCCGCGCCGCCTTCGAGGAAATCCAGGCCATGGCCAGCCTGCTGGAGCAGGAACTGAAACCGGCCGCTCCTGCCAACGGTGCCATCACCGCCTCGTTATCTTCTCCCTTCTCGCTTACACCGGCGCAGCTACAGGAGCTGTTGCAGCAAACCAAGGCTGTAACTGCCGCTCCCACGGCGCACCTGAATGGCAAACCGAAGCCTGCCGATCTTAACGGCAAGCATCCCTACTACCTCAACGGCGCGGCGGCCCCGACCGCGAAGGCTCCCGAAGCCGATGCCGAAGAGGACTGGGAGAAAGAATTCAATCAGGCGCTGGAAGAAGCGCGTCGCGAGGAAGCCGAAGCGCAAAAGACCCGGAATTCCGCCGAAGGCAAAGCAAAGGCCTCCACGTCCGCGGAGCCGGGTTTTTCGTCTGGCACCCGCCAGGATGACGAAGATGCCGGCGCCAAGGCCAATACCACTACTGCGGCCACCGAGCCAAAAGAAAAGCAGCAGACAACAGACGCGAAAGGCGCGGCCGGCAGTGTGCCTCGTCATTTGCAGGATGTGCTGAAAACCGATGCGGCAAACTCCACCAGCCAGCGCAGCCGTGCTTTCCGTCAGAAGCTGGCGCTCATCGGCATGTCGGCCATTGTGGTTTGCGGCGCGTGGTATTTCGGGCTGAGCCAGTTCGGCCAGACCTCTCTGACCGCCACGACAAAGCCGTCTTCCGACGTTCAAGTCGCGGTTGATATTTCCAATCTTCCTTCCTCACCTGCGGAGCCCCACAAGCCCAGGTTGCCGGGGTCGACGCTGCCCATTATCCCCGCTTCTCTCGCGTGGGGGAAGCCGGCGAACAACCAGCCTGTGTTTAACACCAGATCCATTCGCACCCGCCTGCTGACGATGGATGGGGAAATGATCAATGTGGGATTAGGTGACCTTTACGATGAGAACGGCAACATACGTCCCGGGAAGTCTCCTTACGCCACCAGCTATCCGGCCAAGCGCTCAGATCTCGCTATCTCAAATGAGCAGGTTGTGGATAACGAGGGATTCATCCATTACGGACAGGCTATTCAGCCCAGTACGAGCCAGGCTTCTACATCCCTCCGAAGCAACATTGCGACGCCTGGTTCCAGCCTGAATGCTTCGGGATCTACATCTTTTGGCGGCGTGACGGCCAATAGCATGGATTCTCTTCTTGTCACTAATACAGGAAATGCGACTCCACCTCTCATTTCACCGGAGGAACTGAAGCGCACAGTGGCCCCCTGGACGGACGATGAAACCGTCCGAGCCCCTGATAAAAGCGTTACCATTGGGGGTGGCCTGAACTATCATGCGCAGGATCAGATTTATGATACTCCGTACTCGTCCAGCACGCTCGAAACGGCTTCTTCTCGTGACGCAACCAGGACGTCTGAGCAAAGAAAACTAGAGGCGATGAAGCATGGCAGAGAGGAGAGTGTGCGTGCGGGCAAAAGCCGGAGCCTGACTGCGAGTAACAAATCCTCCAGCACTCCGGCTTCCACCGGACGGACGAATGCATCCGATCTTATTCCGGCAAGCAATACGACCGTAGCCAGCAACGGCACGACTGTTACCACTCCCGCAAGCTTTCAGGTTCCCGCAGATGGACAAACTCCGCAGGGCTATGCCTCCGCGCCTCCCGTTACCGGAGGCGATGCAGGAAACGTGGCATTCGAGCGCCAGTTCGTGAAAAAGGGTGAGGCTGCGCCCACCAGCAAAGACGCGAAGGATATCAAGAAAATCGTTGCCGACAACGGCATCTACGTAGAGACCGCGCAGAAGGGTGTTGTCCTCTCCGGGTATGTCGATACGGCGTACACCTACCGGTTTGCCGGTGTCACCGAGCGCGGCACTACCCTGTACCAGCGCGGCCAGCGGATCGACCAAAGCGAAATCCAGGGCAAGAACGCCAGTCAGGAAGGCATCGGCACGGAGGCCTATGACGACCGCACTGAAAATCCCTTCCTGCCTGCGGCCACCAACCCGCTCTCCACCTTCTCCCTGGATGTCGATACGGCCTCTTACGCCAATATCCGTCGTTTTCTCAACATGAACCAGCTGCCGCCCAGCGGCGCGGTGCGTATTGAGGAAATGATCAACTACTTCCCGTACCACTACGAGCCGCCGGTAGAACAACAGGCTGCAAGTGCAACCGCGATCAAGCCCGCAACCCCGGTTGGCACGGCTACGCCTCCTGCCTCTCCCGCGGTTCCCACTACAGACGCACCGGGAGTGCCCTCACCCTCTGTGCCGGCACTGGCGACCGCACCGGCTGCGCCTGCCCGGGCATCCGCTCCCGGCGCGGCGACTCCACCCTTCGCCACCCACGTGGAAGTGTCCGAATGCCCGTGGAACGTCGCCAACCGCCTGGTGCGTGTCGGTATCAAAGGCAAGGTTATCAACGACGAGAAACGCGCCGGGGCCAACCTGGTGTTCCTGATCGACGTCTCCGGATCCATGGACGAGCCGCGCAAGCTTCCCCTGGTCGTACAATCCCTGCAAATGCTCGTAGGCAAGCTGCGCGAAAAGGATCGTATCGCCATTGTGGTGTATGCCGGCAACTCCGGCCTGGTGCTCCCCAGCACGTCCTGTGAGAAGAAGGATACCATCCTGGCGGCCCTGCAACGGCTCAGCGCCGGTGGCAGCACCAATGGCGGCGCCGGCATTGAGCTGGCCGAGC
>JBGGNE010000208.1:0-15213 GCA_041287705.1 Methylacidiphilales bacterium
ACAGGGGCTGCGTATCAGTACAAGACCAGCGCGCAGAATACCGCAAGCATCAACCGAGATCTGGCCAACGTCCGCGTTGCCGCCTCTTTTCTCTGCAGCGATGGCACCGTTGCTGTTCCCGGGGAGCCACTGCTTCGCCGCCGCTTCTCGCTGCGCCGCCTGGCGCTTGTGATGGATACCGCGGTGGCGCCTGGCGGCGCGGGTACCGATGTGGAGAAGTACTTTGGCCTCAGCCGCGCAAATGCTTCCGATCCATGGGTTTACCGCTCCGGCGCTGCCACAGTGCTGACTCTGGACCAGGTGGCGCAGGCGGGGCGCGAGCCGGACTTCTTTGAGCTGCTGAAGGCGTCGATCCTGAGCGGCTCTCTGGGCAAGTACAGTAACAGCAATTACTCGTTGATTACGAAGGCTTTCGATCAAAGCATGGACGCGCAGATTATGCAGATCGGGGCCAATCTCATCGATCAGTACGACTCAGATAATGAGGTGACGCCTATCCAGTTCGCCGCTCTGGACCGCGTCTATGGCGTGGAAAACCTGCCCTATATCGACCAGATGTACATGACGCTTTTCCGTCCCAATCGCGGAGACCCACAGTATCCCACGCTCGAGGGCTGGCTGCAGTTTGGGCTGTGGAATCCGCATGGCAATGCGTCGGAAGTCACCGCTACCAGCAAGTTTCGAGTGCTGGGGGAGGATGGGAAGCTTTACGTGGAGGCCAGCAATGGAACCAATATGGTCTCCGCGCAGCAATCCATTGCCGGGCAGTACCTGGAGTTCTCCGCGACCGGCGCCACGTTTGCGGAGCCGCGCCTCCTCATCCCCAATACCACCATGACTGGCGGCGCCACCTTTGCGGGCGCACCGATTGATGCGATCAGCGATCCCAGCTTTTACTTTGGCGCTGCGTCCCAGCCCTCGCACGCGCCCTCCGCCACCAGCGCGGGCCTTGTCTCCTCCCCGTGCTACCTCGCCGGATTCTACATGGGCTCGCTCGTCAATCCCTACACGGGGGAGTTGCCTAAGGACAAAAACATTACCGGAGTGGCCACCGATCCTGCGGCGCTGACATATTACCACGCGCGGGCCGCGCTGGGTGCCGGCGGCAAATACCCCACGTTCAGCCTCCAGTACCAGACAAGCGCGGGCGTATGGAAAACGTACCAGACCGTGCAGGCCTCCGGCGTCTACCTGGACCACTATTACCAGTACGGCTACAAAAGCTGCGCCTCCTGGCTTACCGGCAAGCAGGGCCTGGGCTCCGCATGGCCGGCGGCGGGGCTGGAGAACGGAACCACCATGGGCAGCGGCGTCGCCTTTGGCAAGACGGCCCTAGTCAGCATGGATCCCCGTACCAAGCGCGCCGGAATGGGACGAGTGATTGCTCTCAATGCGGAGCCCATTGTGGCCAACATGACGCTGCGCCCGGCCACCACCTCCGCCCGGGTTGATACGGAGCAATTAAACAACGGCGGCTTCCCCACGAATCCCGCCGGGCTGACGATGTGGCGTTACTGGGCATCCAATAACAAATTTCAGCCGGCGCGACTGGCGGATAATAAGCTCGGCAACACCAGCAGCGTTACCGATATAGATGGCGTCACCCGCCGCGCCGACGGCGACGAGACTAACGCCGTGCGACCGCTGGGACAAACCTCGTCCTCCAGTGGCGGCATTCCCCTCCCTGCCGCCGTGGCAACCCGCCCGGTGATGCTGAATCGCGCTTTCCGCTCCGTGGGGGAAATGGGCTACGCGATGCGCGGCGATCCCTGGAAGTCGCTCAATTTCTTCAGCGCAGACAGTGCTGATGCTGCTCTGCTGGATGTGTTTACGCTGGATGACACGGAGGTCGTCGCCGGTCGCGTGAACCTTAACACGCGCTCCCCGCTCGTATTGGCAGCCCTGCTGCGTGGCGGGATGAAAAGCGAGGGCGCGGCGGCCACTGCCGAGCTCACGGCATCGGAAGCGGAAGCTATTGCCAATGCGATACTTAACGCCACGGCAACCGATCCGTTGGCAAATGTTAGCGACTTGGCGACACGCATCGGCGACACGCTGCCGGCAGCAACCGGTGCCTTCGTCCCAACCGTGGACGGCTATACTAAAACGCGCCGCGAAGCTGCCGTGCGTGCGCTGGCCGACGCAGCCGATACGCGCACCTGGAACCTGATGATCGACGTGATTGCCCAGGCGGGCCGATATCCCCCCAACGCGCAGAGCCTCAACAACTTTCTGGTGGAAGGCGAGCGACGCTACTGGCTCCATGTCGCTATCGACCGCTACACGGGCAAAGTCGTCGCCCAGCAACTGGAAGCTGTTTATGAATAGAACTTTAAAGATTCCAATACGGACCGTTGCCCCGCCCCCCGCGGTGGCCCTTGTCCTAAGGCTGACTCTCACCCTCGCTCTTTTCTGGGCACTCGCCGCCGCTATGCCGGGCTGGAACACTGCCCACGCCCAGACCCAAGCTGAGGCAGATCGCTTGCGGCCCACCCCGCCTGAGCGTATGCACTTTAAGATAACCGCGACCACCACTGCCGGCCCCGCCGAGGCAGCCCCCTCCGGCCCACCGCGCTTGCTCGAGATAGAAGTGCAAAAGACGCCCGCCGTCGCACGGATGACGCAGCGCTGGAGCAATGGAAAAGTCTCCGAAAGCTGGATAGCGGACGGCTACCTCCTCACCACATACCCCGCACTGCCAGATATTTACGTCACTTCGCTCAGTCTTCGGGCTGTGGGAAGCGATGACGGGATCTCGGATTTTCACTCGATGTATCCCGGCTTTGGCTGGGTGGAACCGCGCTTTTTCACCGCCGTGGTAACCCTCAACGGCCGTAAGTGCAACCACTTCGCCAATAAGGAAGCGGATCGCGAAGCCTGGGTGGATGCCGAAACGCGCCTCCCTGTCGCCTACACCAAAGGCAAGACAAAGTTTTCCTACGAGTTCCTGCCTGCACCTCAGCAGGACCCAACTATGCCTGCTGCTTTCCGCACCGAGCTCCAGATCTACAAGAAGGCGGACGCGCGATAAAGCGTTACGTCTCAGCCTGATTCACTCCGCACAACTCCATCCTCCGGCCACTTCCCCCTTCACAGACGTCCTCACCATGATCCAAAGCCATTTTGCACGCGCCGGGCTCATCGCCTTCGCCGCCCACCTCCTGCTACTCTGCCCTGCGCTACGCGCCGGCGATGCGCCTGCATCGGCGCCTGCCGAGAGCGTCATCGCCAACGGCTCCTTTGAGGATGGCTCCGCATCGTGGTGGGGCGGTGGCCTGAAGAAGAACGGCGGCGGAATCGTGGAGGATAATCCCGCAGAGGGCACCCGCGCGCTGAAAGTCACCAGCGACTTTGTGTGCCAGGATAAGCGGACCGTTGCTGGCGGCAAGCGCTACAAAATAAGCATGAAGATCCGCAGCGACGCGGCGCCCGAAGGCTCTGTCTACGTGCAGCTTAGCTATCGCGGCCCGGGTGTCGGCCCCAGTTGGCACGGCCCCGCCACCGCCACTATCTCTGGAAGAACCGAACGCGCGCTCTTCGTCACCGGAGGCACGCAGGGCTGGAAGGAATTCAGCGCCGTGGTAGAGGCACCTGCGCAAGCCGATCAGGCGCTGCTCTATCTGCGCAAGATTGATGGCTCCTCAGGCGCAGCGTTCTTCGACTCCGTAAAGATGGAGCCAACCACGGATGATGTGACGGGGGCCGTCCGCGAATCCGCACCCCCGACCGGAAGCATTATTAGCAACGGCTCCTTTGAGGATGGTTCCGCATCATGGTGGGGCGGCGGCCTGCAGAAAAACGGCGGCGGAATCGTGGAGGACAATCCCGCGGAAGGCACCCGCGCACTTAAAGTCACCAGCGACTTTGTGTGCCAGGATAAGCGGGCCGTTGCCGGCGGCAAGCGATACAAGTTAAGCATGAAGATCCGCAGCGACGCCGCGTCGGAAGGCTCTGTTTACGTGCAACTTAGCTTCCGAGGCACGGGTGTCAACGCAGGCTGGTACGGCCCCGCCACCGCCACCATCTCCGGCAAAACGGAGCGCGCGCTGTACGTCACTGGCGGTACACACGGCTGGAAGGAATTCAGCGCTGTGGTGGAGACGCCCGCGCAGGCCGATCAGATGCTGCTCTACCTGCGCAAAATCGACGGCTCCGCAGGCGCCGCGTTCTTCGACTCCATTAAGATGGAGCCCACCACCGAAGTGGCCACGACGGCCGGCGAGTTACGGCGCCGTGAGCTCGCGAAAGAGCTTGGCCTCAGTGCTGCACCCGTCGCAAGTGCAGCGGAAGATCTCCAGAAAGCGATCAATCTTGCCTCAACAAAACCCGAGGCTGGCAACGGCGGAAATCTTATGCTCGTCAACAACGGCACCTCCCAGTACCGCGTGCATCTTGGCACCGATGCGGATGTGAGGGAGCTGGCCGCAGGCCGGGATCTCGCAGAATATATCGGCAAGATAAGCGGCGCGGATCTCTCCGCCATCTCGCACGACGGGCGCACGCTGACCGGCCCTCTCCTCATAGTGGGACGAGAAAACGCACTGGCCCGCAAGCTGGGCGCGGATATTGCGTGGAAAGAGCTGGGCAACGACGGCTTTGTCGTCCGCGCCTTCGGCCCGCATCTCCTCATCGCAGGCAACACACCAGGCGGAACGATGTACGGGGTAAACTGGTTTCTGGATCACAAGCTGGGCATACGCTGGCTGGCGCCGGATTACACGCACATTCCCACCGCAAGGACATTAAATGTCCCTGCCACCATCAATGAGGTTCAGAAGCCCCGCTTCACCTTCCGCCAGATCCTCAGCACTGAGGGACAAATCAAGTCCTTCCAGGCACGTAACCTCCTCAACGGCAACTCACACGGCGCGTACGGCATCCTTGCCAAACCGGAGATGGACCACTGGGAGAACTCCTGGCAACGCCCCGGCCTTACGGCCAGTTTTTACGATCTTATGCCGCCGAAAACATTTCAGGCGCAGCACCCCGACTGGTTTGCGGGCGGCCAGGTGGCGATGATGAATCCACAAGTGCGCAAGACATTGGCGGACGCTATCGTCGCGAAACTGAAGGGTGTCGGGAACTATCAGGATTACTGGTTTGGCTTCATGGACAACGACTGGGGCTGGGACATGGATCCCGCCAGCGCCGCTTTTGCCAAAGAGCACGGCAACGTCCCCTCCGCCCCGCGCCTGGACATGGCGCTGGACGTGGCAAAGCAGGTGCGCGCGCAACTGCCGGGCGCCAGAATCGCGTTCAACGCATATCACTGGAGCTTTACGCCGCCCACCAACATGGAGGTGCCGAACGACGTCCTCGTCTATCCCATGACGATCCATGTCGACTACAGCACCGCACTGAACAAAGGACGTAACATCCAGCTGGGCAAGGACATCGAGGGTTGGAACGCTATCGCTAAAAACGTGCTGTTGTGGGATCACGTCACCAATTTCAACGGCTACATTCAGCCTACGCCCAACATCTACCCCATCTGTGAGAGCATCCGCTGGCTTGCCACGCTGCCTAATGTGCGCGGCTATTTTGCCGAAGGAAGCTGGAACACCAAAGGCGCCGAGTTCTCGTCCCTGCGCGTCTGGATCATGGCCCGCATGCTGTGGGATCCCGGCACTGACTTTAACGCAGCGATTGCCGACTACTGCAACGCGTACTACGGCCCCGCCGCCGGCCCGATTATGAAGGAATACATCGATCTGATGCACGCCGCATCCACGGACTCTCGCGCCGAAATATGGGAGAAAACCAACGTGGACAGCGCCATGCTGACGCTCGATTTCGTCACCCAAGCCGATGCTCTGATGGCCAAAGCCCAGGCCGCAGCGGCGTCCGAACCCGAGGCCACACGAGTCGCATACGAGCGCCATGTGCGGCAAACGCGTCTCTGTGTGGATTACGTTATCCTGTTGAGGCGCAAAGAGTTTGCGCACGATGCAACGCTTGCAGGCAAGAGCTTCGATCCCGATACCGCCGCCAGGCTGGCGCGCTTTAATGAGGCCGTCGCGGCAGAGGGGATTAAGCAGTATCGCCAGGGCGGCACGATGCAGGAGTTGGCGGAAATCATGGCGATTGAGCGCAAAGATTCTGCGGCTCCGGCTCTCGTGAAGGATTTGCCTAAGGAGAACTGGCGGGAGATCCAGGATCTCGGCTTTAACCGCTATTACAAGAACACGGTGATTGTGCCCGACAACAGCGCCTCCGACGGCGCGACTGCCCGCCTGGAGGGTGGCAAACCGCCGTGGGTGGTGCAGTTGAAGCTCCACAAGCTGCCGGAGGAGGGACTGTGGGACATCTACGCCGACGTGCGCGTGGAGGCCAACCCGGGCGCCACTCTGGAGGACACGGACGTCGCGCTCGCCATCGGTTCCGCGCCTCCTATGGGCCGCTTTACGGAGATCACGGCCGGCACCCTCAGGCGTAACGGCCCCGAATCCACTGCCTCCTTCCAGTTGGTGAAGGCCCCCGGTGGCCCCTTCCGCTACCATCAGGGCGACGGTCACATCATCTACATTCGTGGCGTCTCCCCCGCTAAGGGCAAGGAAAACAAGGTGAAGTACATCTATGTGGATCGGTTTATCGCCGTGCGCGCTGTGGAGAAAAGCTCAACCGCGAAATGAAACTAAACTGAGCGTCGTAATCAATTGCGCATGTTGAAGGGTGCGATTGTAAGAGAACGAGGCCGTTGCGCATAACTGGCGCGGAAACGATGGTGCTGGAGCTTCAGAATGAGATTCAGCCAGTGTCCCGAGTCAAAGAAAGCTTATCAAAGTTATGTGAAGGTATTAAGGTTTGGAATGCTAGGACGCCCGCATCAAGATACGGCGCGATCCCTGTATCTGGCATGGTCCGAGCGCCGCCGTTCTTGCGGACAGCCCTGATCTGGAGCGGGCTGCAACCCTCGTGCGCCATGCCTCTCAGCGGTGCCATGTTCCCAATCCCTCTCGAAAAGCGCCAGGACAGCCCAATCCATTCGCCTCAGCTTACGCGCTCAGTTTTACGCAGCACGCGGAAGTTCAGTCCGCCCTGTGGACCCTGCTCGCCGTCGTCACCCCGCTGCTCAGCCAGGCGGGGATGGAATTGCGGCCCCTGGAAATCAGCGATCCGGCCATAGCCTCCAGCATGGCAATGATCGATGAACTTGCCCTCTCCCTGCCGTGGGATCGCCAACTCATCGCTCAAAAGTCAGGCATCAGCCCCAGCCAGCTTGATCGCCGATGGCGTGATGAACTTGGCCAGACGCCGCACTACTACTGGGATCAGCGCCGCCTCCGATTCGCGCGCGAGCGCCTGGAAATCACGTCCCACAGCATAAAAGAAGTCGCATCCGACCTCGGCTTCACCCATCTCGCCCGCTTCTCCAATTGGTTCCGCTCCCGCCAGGGCACCTCCCCCCCGAGTACTGCAGGCGATCCCTCCATTAGCCCATCAGGGCTACCTGCGCTGCAACATCAGGTGGTCGACGAGAAAAGCGTGGGCGAGGTTGAGGGCTTCTGCTGAGGGGATATCGGGCGTCTCCTCGTCGACGATGAGCCATTGCTGGTAGCCGATTTCCGCGAGTGCGGCCAGAATGGGTTGCATGGGCACTGTGCCCTGGCCCAGCGGACAAAAGCGGCCATCGGGGGCGAGATCCTTGAGATGCACGTTGAGGAGGTGTTTGCGGAAGCGGCGCACCAGGGACTCTACGGAGGGGATGCCCGCTTTTGCGGCGTGGGCGGTATCCAGGGTCAGGCCGCATAGCGCCGGGTCGAGCAGGTCCAGCAGCTTCGCGATGTCGGTCTCGCTCTCCACAATGCTGTCCACATGGTTGTGGATGGACACGATGACGCCACTCTGGCGCGCCTCGGTGCCTATCGCGGTGAGCGCATCCGCCACTGCGCGAATTTCCGCGTCGCCCGCATTTGTGGTGTAGATGCCGCTGCATATGCAGATGTGCGGCGCGCCTGTTGCCGCGGCGAAGCGGATCACGGCTCCGATATCCGGCTGCCAGTTCGCCAGGTTGTTGCCGGGATAGTGGATGAGGCCGCCGGCTGTCATGGCGGAAAGCGCGCCGTAGTGGCTGCGAAATGCCTCGGACGAATGCTTGAATGCAGAGTATTGCGCGGGCTTGAGCTGCACGCCTTCGAATCCGAGGGCATGGGCCTGCTCCAGGATTTCATAAGCTTCCTGGAGAGAGTGTGAGGGACGGGATATACCGATGTTCATTCGTTTGATTCCACTTGTACGGTTTGCTGGGTTTGCATGGAGAGGCGGGTTGCCTGCAAAATGGCCATGGCATGTACGGCATCGGCGATACCGGCTTCGGCCGGTTGCTCTCCGGCGCGAATGGCGTTGGCGAAAGCCTGGAGTTCGCCGACAAATCCCATCTCCACGGAGGAGTGGGAGCTGCCGGCGACAAATTCGGGCTTGTGAGCGGCGATGGGCTGATCGTACTTCCACGCGTTCATCTCCACGGAGTTGTCCACCTGAATGCACACGCCCCCGTCGCCCACCGCGGTCACCACCTCCCAGCCTCGGTCGTATGACATGCGATCCGTTACGGAGATATTGCCGAGGCCTCCGTTGGCGAACCGTAGCGCCAGTGTGGCTGTCGCGGGCGCTCGCCCCAGGGCGGCAACGCTGCGCACGGGGCCAAACAGATACGCGGCGAGATCCACCACGTGGATGGAGTTCTCCCGCAGGTAGGTGTTCACAGAATCGTCCCGCCCGCCCCAGTTGCCGGAGGTGCGGGTGATGGTAAGCAGATCCGGCTTGCCAAAGCACCGCGCGGGATCCCCCGGGGCCGGCGCACCGGCAATGAGCACCCTTGCCTTGGCGTATGCGGGGGCAAAGCGCTTCTTGAAGGCTGTCATACAGATGCGACCCGTGCGTCGTTGGGATTGCAGCACCTTACGGCACTGCTCCAGATCCAGCGCGGGTGCTTTTTCCGTATACACGTGGTAGCCTTGCTCCATCAGCTCCACGGCGGCCCGTGCGTGAAAATCCGCACCTACGCAGATGACGACGCCATCCGGCTTATGCTGCTCCAGCATCTCTCGGTAGCATGCGTAAGAGTGGCCGATGCCGTACTTCCGCGCGATTGCCCGGGCGCGCTCGACGTCCAGATCAGCGTTTGCCAGCACTTCGGTGTCCTTTAACTGCGGAAAGCAGCTGTAGATCAGCCGGGAGGCATGTCGGCCGGCGCCGATCATGCAGAGGCGTACAGGTGTAGTGGTGCTCAGGGTGGTGCTCATAGCTCAGGTTGAAGCCAGTGCGGCGGTGGCTGTGGTTTCCTCGACCTTCTCCAGGCGCACCGTGACGGGCTGGCCGGTTTGCGCGGAGTCGCGAATGGCCTCGAAAAGCACCATGGATTTGTAGCTTTCCCATGCATTGGAGCGCGTGGTGCGCTTCGCCGTTATCGCAGCAAAGTAGTCTTCGATCTCGCTGAGATGTCCGGTGTCATGGCCGCTGTCGCCGGCGGAGATAAACGTGGGAGGCTCCCGCCATTCCGTAGGTCGCCCGCCCTCCGTAATTCGCCAGTGGGAGGAGTTGTGCACCGTCATCGAGTGCGAGCCCTTTACGGTCAGCTCCACCTCCTCCGTCGGGTTGGTGTAGGATCGGCCATCGTTGAAGTTCAGCGATCCCACCGCGCCGTTGCGAAAGCGAAGCGCCACCGCGTAGGCATCGAGCCCTTTCGCGAAGGCAAAGACCGACTCGACCTGGCCAAAGAGGAACTGCGTGAGATCGATCGCGTGAATCGTAAAATCGAAAAGGAACGTGCGCTCCGGAGCATCATTCGCAAACTTGCCGGAGCAGTAATCGATGGAGACAGATAGCCGATCTTCCTCCGGAAACTGTGCGAGCCAGTCCCGAGCGCGCGAGTACGCCTTGTTATAGCGCTTCTTGAAGGCGGTGGTGCAGAGCTGCCCGGTGCGGTGGGAGACGCGGGCCACTTCCAGCGCTTCCGCGGCGCTCATGGCCGGCGGCTTCTCGGTGTAAACGGGGAATCCCAGTTCCATCGCCTGCGTGGCCAGCCGTGCGTGGTGGCGCGGGCCGACGCATATCATCACGCCATCCGGCCTTTGCTCCTCTAGCATCGCGCTCATGTCCTGATATACGGCGCCGCCGAATCTCCCTGCGTTGAGCTCCGCCTTCGCGCGGTCGAGGTCGCACACTCCCACCAGGCGGCCGCCGGCCTCGCCAATGTAGGGATAGATCCGCCGGCTGGAAAGAGCACCGGCGCCTACGATGCAAATGCGTGGATCACTCATTCGCCCACGGTCTCCCTGCTTGCGCTGGTAAATACGATAAAGAGCACGGCATCCTGCGCACCGATGTTGGTGGCCTGATGCCACACGTGCGGCGCAATCGTCACCGTATCCCCTTCGCCCATCTCGGTGGTGCCTCCATCCCCATCCGTATGCCGAATGCGCCCCTGAATAACCACGAGCACCTCGCTGCAGTTGGGGTGATAATGCCGCGGATTGCTCTGGCCGGGCAGCAGGACGCAGCGTCCCACCGTAACCTCGGCCGAGTTCCCCAGACTCTGACTGGCAAACCAGGTAAGGCCGCCCCAGTCCTGCGCCAGCGTCTCCGCCCGTGCGGAGGGCAGAATGGTAATAGGCAGCAAAGGCGGTTCGGTCGATTTCATGATGTTGACGCTGATGAGGATGAAGCTGCTGATGTGGTGGGTGGTGGTGCGGGGGCCGCCGTGTCCGTCGATGCGGGCGCGCGCCCGGTAAAGAGGCCCAGGTAGCGGACAAGATCACTCAGCGGCTGCAGGTCGTGGTCCTCCTCCGCGTCAAAATAAAGGCTGTCGCCGGGCCCCAGCGTGTACGTTGTATCGCCCACGCGATACTGCATCCGCCCCTCAAGCACATAGATAAACTCCTCCCCCGGATGCGACAGCGCTCCCGGCGTCACCTGGCCCCTGCGCGCCTCGAAAAGGATCGGCTGCATCAGTTTATCGCTGCGCTGCGCGGCCAGCAGCCGGAACGTATAGCCCTTGTCGGTAACGGTCGCGGGACGATGGGCCAGATCCTGACTTGTAGTAAGTGCAACGGCCCTCGTCTTTGAGTTCTCCAGCAGATCACTAAGCCCGATCCCCAGCGCCGCGGCGATCTTGCTCAGCGTGGCCAGCGGCGGCGTCGTTTTCCCGGACTCAATCTTGGAGAGCAGCGAGACAGTAAAGCCGCACTGCTGCGCCACATCCTTGAGCGTGCGCTTTTGGAGGCGGCGAAGGGTTCTTATCCTTGGGCCATATTGTGGAGCGGAGAGCGGCATGTGGCAGAAAAGAGGGCTTGGCGACGGCGTTGCGATGCAAGAAGATTGCACGCCATTCAAGTTAGTTGAATGCACGTAAATATGACTACGCCTTCAGAAATTGCAATTACTTTTTTCACAATCCCATCACCCGCTGACGGCAGGCGTGCGAAATCAGACTGGAGAATTCCTGCGGCATCGTTGGAGCGAGACTGTTTTCCACGAATGGCTTAATTCCTTCCCCCCCGGAGGAGATTCCAGCGTAAGCCTGATATCTGATCGCCGAACAAGCGCCAATAGCCAACCGTTCCGTCCAGGTTGCGGTCAAATGGGCCTTTGTACATGCACGGCTCTTCCCGCGCCCAAAAGCGCGCCTGCCTCCATTATGGCGCGCGCTGCTGTGCAATATGGCCGTTCTGTCCGAAGAAGTGATAGCTGGAGAGGTGGAATCTGACGGAAGGATGAACGCGAGGCGGAGCGTAGGAGATATTGTACCCGTTGCCCTTGCGCTTGTTGGGGATAAGCACGAGATTATCGTCGCTTTCGGGATCCTCATTATTGCGGCCCCGGGTAGCACCGAATCGGGCCAGTTGACCAACGTCGCGCTGTATCGTCTGCTCTGCCGTGATGGTGAACGCGGCTGTGCCGGGCGCCAGGCTGTAGGTGTAGTTGGCGCTGGAGAGTTGCGCGAGAGTACCCAGGGTATAGAAGTAAGATCCGGGCGTCTCGCCCGGCGTTCGTCCGAGGCTGCCGGCAAATACATTGGCCGGGGTATCCCCAAAGGCCAGTGATTCGAGGAAGCTGAACGAAAAGTCGGGGTCCGCCCTTCCTGCCAGCTTGCCCAGCCCTTCGGGCCTCAGGGTCAACGCTCGCGGCGTAATTGCGAAGATGCCGGGCTGCCAGGTCAGTATGTAGTTGCTGCCTGCGCTCAGTGTGTTTTGCATTGTGCCGAAGGACCCCCCGTTCTCCCCTGCCTGGCGTCCGCTGGCGCCTGTTAAGGTATCGCCGAAGACGAGGCTGCCCTGGACGACCACATTCTGGAATGCACCCGGATCCACCGCGCCGTAAGTCTTGCCCTGCCCAGGCGCCGTCGTCACCGTGATCGGCCTTGGCACAATGGAGAAGAATATCGGTGTTCCATCGATAGTCACCTGGTAATTCGGGTTGGAGAGCGATACCACGCTGCCGATAGTAATCTGGTAGCCGCTGCCCACATTCTCGCCGGGAGTGCGCGAAAGCGCCCCGGAAGTCACGGAGCCCGGCGTATCGAGGAATCCCAGGGAGCCCACGACGTCAAAGCGCAGGATGGGATCGGCGTCCCCGTAGATTTTGCTTTGCCCAGCGGAGGGGGCGACGGTGATGGGCCGCGGGGTGATGGTCAACTCGAGGTTGCCGGGATTCAGGGTCACCGCGTAGTTGCTCCACACATCCGTGTTTGTGGAGTTCAGGATTGTCAGGCTGCCACGGTTGATCAGATGACCGGTTGTACCGACATTCTCTCCTCCGTCGTGCAGCAACCCGTTGGTGTTGTTGAAATGATCTGTCACTGCCAGTGTTGCAAGGCTTCCCGCTGTCACCATGTACGTTCCGGGATCCGCATCGCCGTACACCTTGGTCAGGCCTGTCGGGGTGATGGTGATGGCCCGCTGGTTGATGGTGAAGAGGTCAGTGCCATCGTCTATCACCAGGTTGTAGAAAAGCGATCCGAAGGTTGTAAGCGCCAGGTTCTGGTTGATGATGTCGTACGTGCCGAAATTCTCGCTCAGGCTGCTGCGGGTAAGCACGCCGCCGAGCACATCAATGACGTTGTGGCCGGCGTACAGCCCTGTTGTGTCAAACGTAAAGGTGGGGTCGAACTCCCCGTAAATCTTACTGAGCGCGTGCGGGGAAATCGTGAGCGTGACAAGCGATTGTTGCTCGTACGCACCAATGTCGTCCCCGCCGCCGGAGGGCCGCATAAATGTGGTGCCGCGCTGGTCGTAGGTCAGGAGTGTATCGCCCACATTGAGCGCCGGGCTGCCGGGCAGCAGCGGAAGGACGCGCACAGAACCGCCGTAGTTGGCCAGGGTGCCCAGCAGCGGATCCACCGCCGGATCGGACGGATTCGTCGCAGTCCCAACCAGCGCGGGATCGCTCAACGCCCAGGTGGAAGAGGATCCGTCCATCATGCCAATGAGGTTAAACCCGCCGTCGAGGATCCTGCCCGCCGGCGCATACACGTCCGGCCCGTTCGCGGCGCTGGGCCCTGTATTGAGCGCAATAATACTGTTGCGGATGGTTATGGAGGTTGTGGTATTCGTGTTACCTGGAAATCCCCAGGTTAATCCTCCACCTTGCTGCGTCGCGTTGTTGCGCGCGATCGTAACGCTGTCCAGAGTTACTCCGAAAATTTCATCGTAAAATGCGATGCCTCCGCCATAGTGCGCCGAGTTTTCCGTAAAGGTGACGTTCCGAATCTCGAATATCGCGCCGCTTTGCGTGCGGTCCATCAACAAACCACCCCCCAGAGCGAAAACGGAATTGGTTGCGTCGAAAGCGTTTGAAGTGTTGACATGGGTTGTGCCCGCGCTGTTGTTATAGAACAACGTACCTTCCATGTAGTTTGTAGTATTGTAGGTCTAGATGTGCATTCCTCCCCCGCGTGCTTCTGCAGTTGCAGTGGAGTACGATTGTCCACCGGAAGCCGTCTGCGACGTATTCTGCACGTCCGCAAGCGCAGAATTATCCGCGAACTCGACATCGCGTGCTGTCCAAATGATGCGATCTCCAAAGAACCCCCCACCCATGGCGGAGGATTCGGCTCTGGCCCGGGTTGATACGTAGCGAGACGTGGAGGGAGCTATAGCGGTGCCGCTTACGGCGTTGAATCCTGCGCTGTTACTCGATGTTGCCAGAGCAGTGTTTTGGCTGATTGACGTCGTTCCGCTCAACGTCCAGCTACCACTACCGCCATTTGTCCATACTCCCCCGCCGTCGGCGGAGGTTAGGGCGGAAGCGTTGATCTCGGCGGAGGCGGAGGCAATAGCACTGGGAGCGGAGGCGATGGCGTTGCCGGCAGTGATGGAACTCTCCGAAGTGTTCGTCGAGGTTGCCAGAGCAGAATTACCGTTGATCACTGTCGTTCCGCTTAGCATCCACACACCACCGGATATGTACATCCCGCCTCCCCTGGCGTTGGCGGAGACGTAGGAATTGGCGTAGGCGCTGGCGTAGGCCCTTGCCTCGTCGGAGCCGGTGGCGGTGGCGTTTCCGGAAATTAAGGTGATATCTGCGCTGTTCGTCGACGTTGCCAGTGCCGAGTTACCGATGATTGTCGTTGTTCCGCTCAACGTCCAGGTACCACCATTACGAGTGTATACTCCCCCACCGCGGGCGTTACTGTCTGCCTGGGAGTTGAATTGGGTGAAGGCGTAGGCGTAGGCGTCAGTGCCGCTGGCGATTGCGTCGCCACCAGTTAAGGTGTAAGCTGCGCTCTGGGTTGAGGTTGCCCGAGCCGAGTTCCCGCTGATTACCGTTGTTCCGCTCAGTATCCAGGTACTATTATCAGCGTACACTCCGCCACCGTAAGCTTCTGCGGGAAAGTTATCCTGAACGCTGACGCTTGCATAGGGATAGGCGGAGGTTGCCGTGATGGCAACGTCCGCTGCTGAGACCTGGAGTGTTCCAGCACGCTGGGCCGTTGCAACGGCCTGATTATCCACGATAGATGTTGTTCCCGTCAGATTCCACGTGCCGCCAAGTGAGTATATACCACCACCATAAGCGTTTGCAGAAGAACTCGTGTTGTAGTTGTTGGTTGTTAGCGTGACCGATCCCATAGCAACGGTTGCCACCGCCCGGTTATTCTCTATTGCGGTAACACCTTGTATGGTGACCGTACCGCTGTCTGTGTGATAGATGCCTCCGCCGAACGCATACAGGTGCACGACATTGGAGTCGTTTGGGGTGGCCGTTAGCTCA
>JBGGNE010000209.1:0-22663 GCA_041287705.1 Methylacidiphilales bacterium
TGTTCCTGATTTCCGACGCCGCGGGAACTTTGCGGGGGCTGCCAAGTGCTGCTTCCGTTTCACGAATACCGCGGACCATCGCGGCAAGTTCGGGGGGCTCCAGCGAAGCTTTGTGGTCAGGACCCGGCATAGTGCGATCGAGCGTAAAATGCTTCTCAATGAGAACAGCGCCGCGCGCCACAGCAGCAATGGGAATCGTAATGCCCTGGGTGTGGTCGGAGTAACCAACACTCAGGCCAAACGCATGGCGAAGCGTATCCATGGCGCGCAGATTCACGCTGTGAACGGGGGCCGGGTATTCGGTTGTGCAATGAAGCAGAGTGACGCGGCGGTTCAGCTCAGTCTGCTCCAGTGCTGATGCCGTGGTATAGGCATCGGCAAAGGCTCGCCGTGAAGGGGGCGTGCCTGCGCTCTTTGAGGCTGCGATTCCATACGCAATGACCTGCAACGCCTGCTCTACTTCGGCCAGTGTCGCCATTCCCGTCGAGAGAATCAGTGGCAGGCCGGTCTGCGCAACTTTCAGAATCAGCGGGGCGTTCGTGAGTTCGCCGGAGGGGATCTTCAGCCTCGAAACACCCAGCTTTACCAGCAGATCCACACTTTCCAGATCAAACGGAGTGGAGAGAAACTCAATGCCGCTTTTCACGCAGTATTGTCGAAGCCGTACATGCGCCTCTTCGTTCAGCTCCAGATTCTTGATCATCTGATACTGACTCTCCTCAGCGTCCGTTGTCTGCTGCTGGTACGCGGCCTTTTTCGCACTCTTGGAGACCAGGGAATCCGCCCGGAAAGTCTGAAACTTGACCGCATCGGCGCCCGCTGCCTTTGCGGCATCGATAAGGCGCTCGGCGGTATCCAGGCAGCCGTTGTGATTAACGCCGGCTTCCGCGATTATGTAGACTGGGGACGAGGACGTCATGGGAGATCGTAAAAGCGTTTAATAACAAGGTCTTCCAGCGGATGTGTTTTCAGAATCCCGACGATACGCTCTGTCGCATTTCCATCACCATAGGGCGAAACAGTCTGGGCTGTGCGACGGCGAGTTTCCGGGTCCAGCGCATGGAGCAGTGCACGGCGGATCTCTTCAGCCGAGTCTTCGCAGTTGATGATGGAATCTGCCTGCAACCGGCCACGCTGGCGGCTGCCGATGTTCACCGTGGCCGTCTTTATGAAGGGTGCCTCGATAATTCCACTGGAGGAATTGCCGACAACGGCGTCTGCGTACTTCATGGCGCTGAGGTAACGCACCTGCCCCATGGAGGTGAAAGCGATCATGCGCTCGGGGTGAGCCGTTACATACTCATCGAGCATGGTGTTGATCACGCGTCCGTCCGTATCCGCATTTGCCTTTGTAAAGATAATGCGCGACCTGGGGAAGCTATCCAGCGCTGTGGTAAGCTCTCCAAACGCGCGGCGCGGACTCTCGTTGGCCAGGGTAACCGGGTGATAGGTTACGAGAAAGAGTGGCGCTTCTGGATCCATACCGCCGAGCTCGAAGCCAAGCGATTTCTCCAGCTCAACGCGGCCCATCAGAGGCGTATGCGCGATGTTATCAAGGCCGGGAGCGCCCATGTTGAAGACGCGATCCGGCTGTTCGCCTAGCTGAATGACGCGCCGCCGGTGCACTTCCGCGCTGGTAAAGTGAAGATGCGAAAGCTTGGTAATCGCGTGACGGATAGCCTCATCCATCGCTCCTTCCGTCGTTTCACCGCCATGAATGTGAGCAATCGGTACCCGCGCGGGGAGAGCGGCCTGTGTTGCGGCGAAGATCTCAAACCTGTCGCCAAGAACAACGAGGAGGTCGGGTTTGAGTCGGGCAATAGCATCCGCAAAGCCGATTACGCCGAGCCCCGTGGACTTGGCGATGCCGACAGGTGAATCGCTGGAGAGCAGCATCTCGACCCGCGCATCCACAGTAAAGCCGTCCGCTTCAATGTGTTGGACGGTCAGCCCGAACTCGGGCGACAGGTGCATGCCCGTTGCGATGACCTGAAGCGTGAGATCCGCGTCGTCCCGCACAGCACGCATCAGCCGCGAAAGCAGGCCGTACTCCGCCCGCGTCCCGGTGACGATGCAGATGGTGCGGCGGCTGGTGGCGGATACGGACATTTCAGTGGTGATGTGGCGAATGCGGAATTCTTACCAGACCGTCCAGCCACCGTCCACAATGAGGTTCTGGCCCGTGACGTAACGCGAGAGATCGGTGGCAAGGAAAGCTGCCGCGCCCGCGATATCGGTAGGATTAGCCATGCGCTTCAGAGGCGTTTTAGCTTCGTAGCGCGCAATGAATGGCGCTGGCTGGGCTGCTTCCACGCCGCCCGGGCTTATGCAGTTGACGCGGATCTCCGGCGCCAGCGCCGTGGAAAGCCAACGCGTCAGCTGAATGATCCCACCCTTGCTGGCCGCGTATGCCGCCGGATTGCCCATACCCGGCAACCCTTCGTACAGTCCGAAATCCGGCCCGGCTACGCCGTAGATCGAGCTGATGTTGATGATACGCCCGTTGCCGGAACTGCGCAGGCCAGGTGTCAGCGCCTGGGTGAGGGTGAACGCGGCGGTCAGATTCACCTCCAGCGCGCGCCGCCAGGTATCGACGTTTTGCTGTTCGAAAGGCACTCCCCATCCGATAAGCGGCGTTGTACCTACAAGTGCTGCGCTGTTGATCAGAATCTCCAGCTTCGGGGTAATGCGCAGGATGGCATTCGCTGCCGCCCGGACTTCCGATTCCTTCTCCAGATCAACGGGCACTACATGAGCGGCGTGACCAAATTCAGTGCGGAGTGATTCTGCGAGAGCTTCTGCGCGGGCAATGTCCTGGTCCAGCAGGATAACATCCGCGCCGAGCTCGGCCAGAATCTTGCAAAAGACGCTGCCCAGCCTTCCCGCAGCACCGGTGATGACCGCGGTTTGACCAGTAAGTTGTGTAAGTTCTGCAAACATAGAAGGAGGAAAAAGAGCAAACAGGGTGAGATCAGGCGGAGCGGGCGCGGCTGCGATCGTAAAGGAAGCGGGCGATATCCAGATCCACAGGTTCATCAATGTCCAGTGCACGCTCCGAAGGAACCACTACCATGCGGATGCGTCCCTTCATCATCGGCGTCTCAGTCATCACAAAATCGGGAGAAGCTGCATAAGCAACCGTGGTCATGTCAAAGACTTCCGGGGCATCCTGACGGCGGGTTATGCCGGTGCTGTCACATATCAGGCGCGCCCATCCATCGGCATCCTGGGTTACCATGTTGAAGTAAGGGCTTCTTCGACCGGGGCTGACCGTGATGATCACATCCGTTACTCCAGGCTGAAACTCCGCCAAAACGCGTTGCACGTCTTCCACGGAGCGCAGGGGAGCCGTGAACGGAAGACTAAGAAAAACGTCGAAATCTCCGTATAATTGACGAGATTGCGTAACGGCGTGCTGCCATGCGAGACGCTCCGGCGCTTTATCACCAGCGAGCTCCGCGGGGCGCATGAAGGGGACTTCAGCCCCGTATTGCCGTGCGGTTTCCGCTATCTCTTCGTCATCTGTCGAGAGGATGACTTTTTCCACGTCGCTTAGCGCCTGCCCGCACCGGATCGCATGAGCTATTAGCGGCAGCCCGCCGAGATCCTGCAGATTCTTTCGCGGAATGCCCTTGGAACCGCCGCGTGCAAAGATGAACGCGAACGTGCGCCTCGTGCTCTTCTTGATACTCGTACTCATGTTGTAGCTACATTCTCCATGCGCTGGCTGTTGCTGGAAAGACGGGCTGCGTCGCACACCACAATAGATCGCAAAGCTTCCGACAGCCCCACCAGTTCGTCTGTTTTATCCTGCAGAAAGGCGATGTCCTGAGCCAGCAACATTTCGTCACGCGTCTGGGTGAACGTAGTCACTTCTGACGTTTTGCCGGGCGCTTCCCAGGTCACTGAAGATGCTATGCCATCCCAGGTCAGTGTGCCGTCGCTTCCATAGGCGATACAACGGCGGCGCGGAGTGCGTGTCAGGTAATCCAGGCCAAGACGAACGCACAGGCCATCCGCCATCACGTAATGCAGGTGCGCCTGCTCATCCGCCGCTATGCCCAGGCGATCGGTAACGCTGAGCTGCGCAAAAACCTGCCGGGGCCAGCCAAAGATCCAGCCTGCATAATCAATCTCATGCACCAGATCACGAAGAACTCCGCCTTCCCGTGCGGAGGCACTGTAGCTGGCGCGATAGTCGCTGCCAGGACGCCAGCCCGGTAACCACGAGCGGCACTCAATGTCCACCGCATGAAGCCGCCCGGCGCGTGGTACCATATCACGAAACGCGCGCAGGCTTTGCGAGAAGCGAAGAGTGAGCCCGCAATAGAGGGACGCGGTATGTCCCGGGGACATAGGTTGTCCCGGCTCTGCGGATCCGAGCAGCTTCCTGCCGTCCTCCATGGAAAGCGAGAGAGGCTTCTCCACAAGAGTATGGATTCCCTGCGATGCCAGGCTTAAAGTCTGCTGAACATGCAGCGAGGTATTCGAAGCCACAACCGCGTGCGTAACACCATACCGGGCAAGTTCCTTCAGCGAATGCATTGAAGTGGACGAAGGAGGGAGGCATGTCCAACCAGCGGCGGCCAGCTCTTCGCTCCGCTCCGGGCGCATGGGGCAGAGCGCTACGCCATACCCCGCCTCACGGAGTATTCGCCCGTGTCGCAAACCTATGCTTCCTGTGCCGATGATGAGAATTTTCACTCTGACGAGTTTCCGTTGCTTCCTGCCGCAATAACGGGCGGAATCAAAGCATCTTACCGCGGAGAGTGTCAACTGAATCGGGCGGCACAGGTGAGGGTGGGATGCGATTGAAAGTGGTGCAGATGGTCAACTTTTTAAAGGCACCAAGTTTCGGACGCGGATTTCTCAGGTTCTTGTTGTCAGTTGATCTTCAAACGCACCACTTTTAATCACAACCTGCAAAAGCGGGTGCAATTCAAAGTGGAGCAAAGGAGCGAGAATATCGGCAAAAACGATCCAATGTTCCGCCTCTTCTTGGTATCCTCTTTGAACCTTCGTGGTAAAATTCCCCCTTTCGCAGACGCGCAGAGCATTTGCTTGCCGCTGCTACCGCGCACTTCTGCCAGTGTTAACCTATGGACTGGAGGGCGCGGGCAGTGGCTCATTGGGGAACCAGCGGCTTTCACGGCCTTCTTTGTCCTGAGCCGTCACAAAATACACGCTGTCCGGAGCTCCTTCCGTATCCGTAAATTTAGTCTCCTTAATAAGCGTGTCCGGCAGCGGCGGGCGGCATTTTCTGCGCGGCGGTGACGCGATCGGCCTGCTTCAGCTTCTTTGCAGGGATACCGAGAGCCGCCGCTTTCTGCTCATTTTCGGCATCGGCAGCCGCCTGCCATGTAGCGCGCTCGGCATTGGCAGGCGGCTGATATTTCGCGATCGAGAGCCACGGTGAGTTGATCCACTTCCATGGACCTCCATCCGATTTAGCGCGGTAGATCCGATAGCCCGCTGCACCCGGAACCGGAGCCCACGTCAGAACATTCTGCGTGCCGCCACGGTCCACCTTAAGATTGGCGGGCAGGGCGGGACGTTGCGCAGGCTGGTAATGTACGAGGCCCTGCATGGTGAGCACGGACGGGAAAAATACGTTCGTCATCAGGTTGTTCCAGTTCTGCGGTTTGCCCACGTCCTTCTGCATGTAATAGCAGGCCTCCGTTATGCCCACGCGGCCCTTGTCACTGGCTTTGCCCAGGACGCCGAGGAAGGGATCGCAGGCCCAGGCTTCCCAGCGGTGATCATGCGATTGCCCGCGAAAGAACAGGGCTCGCCACGAACTGGGTGTAAAGCCGGTCACCTGTCTCGTGGCGGGATCTGTTACGGAGGATCGCTGGTAGATATCCGCATTGACGTCCACGGTATCGAAATAGCGACCATAGACAGCGGGGTGAATGCTCAAATCCTCATTGCAGACCAGCTCTGTCGCCCTCAGCCAGTAATCGGTAACAGAGATGTAGAGCAGATCGCTGTCCTCCATGATGCCCACGCTTGAGTTATACGGGCGTTGCGCATGGCCATAGTTGGCCAGGAGGTTCTGACTTGTTGCAGCATCGCGGCTCCACTGAACCAGATCCTTGTCACCGCACTGGCGGCCTCCCCACAGCCCGCACAGCATCGTTCCGATCTTCATGTTGGCTGTGTTGGCGAAGGTGCGGACGTTTGGCCAGCCCTCTGGTGTAGTGGCGTCATTGATGAGTCTCCCGGCCTGACCGATTCGGTACGCAATTTCGTCCAGCTTGCGCCCCGGCTGAACGAACGCGGAAAACGGAGCTACCGCGCTGGTGCTGTACGTAATGTTATAGGGATCCAGCGAGCCGGCGCCTTTCTGCCCGTTTCTGTATGATGCCGCAATCTCCTCCCGTGTGGGAATGAGCGGGCGGATATCGGGTATGCCCCGCTCATCTCCAGCGATGCGTTCTGAGATATCCTTGCCCGACAGATAGTCCATGATGAGAGTAGCCTCAAAGGAGCGGCCCCAGTATTTGATGTTCCAGTACTCCTTGCAGATCTCCCTGGCAAACGTCACCAGGTCGCTGGGTGCCGCCCAGGGTTCGTCGACTACTGCGGTCAGCGGCTGAAAGCAGCGGCATTGCTGCTGCCACAGAGATTCTGTATCCACTGCCCTGGAAAACACGAACCGTACCTGACCCCAGAAGGCGCGCAGGCTCTGGCTATTGCTGCCGCTGGTCGTTCGGAAACGGTAAGATCCGCAGAAGAACGTCCTTCCGGCTTCGTCAACGCCCACATCGCGCGCCCCCATCTGTGAGTACGGCACCATGGCCATGCTTATGCCGGATTTCGGGTTTACCAGCACTTCGTTCTCGTATTTGAACACGGAACGCAGTTCCCGACGCAGACCGGCGGGTATCGCAATGATCTGCTGGTCCTTCTCGGAGTCGCCGAGCACTATCCTGCTGGAGAGATACGCATTGCCTTTGGTCCCGACAGTTTCCAGCGTATCGGGGCCTTCGGGATAAAAGATCTGGGTCTGCGTGAATTCACTCCCGTACCGAGGGATCATGTAGACGTATTCCGCTATGTCCTGTGGCGCGGAGCGTGGTGTGATCTGCACAACCACTTTCGCGAAGACGGCTCCGCTCGCCCAGCGCATGCTTTTAACCGTGAAGGAATCGGGCTGCGAGTACCTGAATTCGTTCGGGTGACTGAGGGGCGCGGCGGGTGTCAACTGCCGGCCAATAGTGGCGGTTGGCCCCAGATTCTGATCTGGAAGCGTCACTTTGCCCGCGGATGTCACCAGCTCCGCGATCGAGCCTGCCACTGGCCCGGTGGTGTGGAAAGTGAGCTTCAGATCGTCTCCGCCCAGCGTCACTTTGCCGTCTTTCTCGGTGCCTGGCAGAGGAGTGGCGGCAGGGTTTGTGCCGGCTCTCAGTTCATACTGTTTTCTGCCCCAGGCAGGCAAGTCATCCAGCACAACATACAGATGCATGCGCGCAATCTTGCCCGACGCATAGCGCCGGATGTCATCCGCCTGATAGGGAACCGCCGCGCCTCCACCCACGGGCACGATTTCATAGCTGTTCGCATCCTCCTTCGCTTCGGCGGCATGAAAGAATACCGGCACCCGAACGATTTCCCGACGGCGTGCATACCCCATGCGCTCATCCACCGTCAGGATGCGGAGGGTGCCGCCTGTCTTTTGCCGGTCGCCGAAAATATCCGGGGCGAAGGTGGCAGGCTTGCTGTCAAAAACCGTTGCGTCGGGACCTGCCCAGACGCTGCTATCCAGTGCGGCAATGAGTGCAACAGCCAGCACGAAACCGAGGAGAAATCGCAGTAAAGTACTCATGGCAAAGTATCTCAAACCGTAACCGGGACCAACTCAATGTCAGGTATGATAGGTATTTCGAGTCGCGAAAGCACACATATTCTGGCCATTGTCGAAAATAAACAGCACATAACCCTCGCTTCATTGCACTTGCCGGCTCACTAAAACAAAGGCCGGGCATCTGCTGAAAGCAGAGCCCGGCGTAACTGAGTACCTGTCGGTTTATCGGAAGATTCTAACGTGCAGCCGCGACGCGCTGGCCGGACTGACGCTCTACCATCCAGCCCGGATATTCAGATGGCAGCACACTCACGTCGTCGAGCTGCTTCAGCTCCCCGGCAGACAGCACCAGATCGGCCGCTGCCAGATTATCCTGCAACTGATCCAGTCGCTTGGCTCCTATGATGATCGAAGTGACGACCGGCTTGGAGAGCAGCCACGCCAGGGCAACCCGTGCAATGCTGGTGTCATGGGCCTTCGCCACATTCCCAAGCACGTCCAGAATGTCCCAGATGCGGTCTTTGTTGATAGGCGGGAAGTCGAATTCCGAGCGGCGGGAACCTTCAGGCTTTTGATTCTCGCGAGTGTACTTGCCTGTAAGAAAGCCGCCGGCCAGGGGACTCCACACCAGCAGACCGGTCTTCTCCGTCTCAAGCAGAGGAATCAGTTCCCGCTCGATATCGCGGCCTGCTATGGAGTAATAGGACTGGATCGTCTCCATTTTGGCCAGATTCTTCCACTCGCTGAGGCCGAGAGCCCGGGCCAGCTTCCACGCGCGCCAGTTGGAGCAGCCTACATAGCGTACTTTGCCCTGCGTCACCAGCGTGTCGAGCGCGCGCAGGGTTTCCTCCAGCGGCGTAATCTGATCTTCGCCATGGATCTGGTACAGATCGATGTGATCCGTCTGAAGACGGCTCAGGCTGCCTTCCACGGAATCCATAATATGCCCGCGTGACGCCCCCGCGTCATTGCGGCCGGTGCCTACTCTGCCAAAGACTTTGGTGGCGATAACCACATCCTTGCGGGCGACACCAAGGTTTTTCAGCGATTGCCCAAACGTTTTCTCGCTATGACCCTCCGAGTAAACATCGGCGGTATCAAAGAAATTGATGCCTGCCTCCAGCGAAGCTTTAACGAGTTCATCCGCCCCGGACTGGTCCACTGTGCCGATTGACTTCCAGAAACCGCTGCCACCGCTAAACGTCATCGTGCCGAAGCAGAGCGCGGAGACAAAAAGACCTGTGTGGCCAAGAGTGTTATATTTCATAGGAATAGAAGGGATACGACCTGACGATGGAGTAATGTTACCGATGGGCACAATGTTGTCAATGACAACATTCGCTCGTTTTTGATCCGGCTTCCTGCTTCTGTTTTCTTAAATCCGATGTAACACTTCAGATTTCCTCCATCAGCCCCTCTCTGCCTGCCATGACCAATACGCCCAAACCCTATCACCACGGCAATCTGCGCCGGTCTCTGCTGCGCGCCGCCGCCGTGTCTCTGGAGGCCGTGGGGCCGCGCGATTTGTCGTTGCGCGAGCTGAGCCGGGAGCTGGGCGTGAGCCACACCGCGCCGCGCCGGCACTTCGCGGACAAACAGCAACTGCTGGACGCCCTGGCTCAGGACGGCTACGAGCAGGTTCGCATCGCTCTGGCGGAGGCAGCGGCCAATCCCCCGGCGGACTTCACGGAGCGACTAACGCGTCTTGCCCTGGCTTATGTCGATTTTGTGCAGCGTCATCCGGCCCTGATGGAGCTCATGCTGACCACCAAACATTCGGGCAACGCGCCCCATCTGGTAGAGGCAAGCGGCCTCGCATTCGCCCCGGTGCTCGCGGCAATCCGCGACGGACAAGCCTCCGGCGAGGTCGTTGCGGAGGATCCCGACGGTGTAAAGGTGCTCATCTTCGCCACGCTGCTCGGTCTGGCCGCCATGTCCAGCAATGGGCTGATCCTCGGTGAGCCCTTGAGCGTGTCTGTCACGCGCTCCGTCCGCCAGATCGTTGAAGGCCTTCGCCCCAGACCTGAACCACACTCGCAGGCACGGGAACGGACAAGTCCGGGGTCACATGCTTCAATAACTTAACAGGCTTGGTTTCTTGTTTGGCGAGTTCAGAAACTCTCAGAATGGGAAACTGCCCGTGAGTAAAGGGCGACAGAGCGAGTGCCCTGGAATATGTCTGACCGACACCGCAACGCCGCTATCGTCTGAGAGCGGCCCAGGATCTGGACCAAATAGCCTTGAGAATCGGTCTTATACACTGTCCGTTATGACAGATACATTGCACGGAAGCCATTTTGGCATCATCATTATGCGCGAACCCCCAGCGCCGGGCTCTTCGGCCTGGTTTCGCGATCACGCTAACCTGCGCAGGACTAATGCGTTACCAACCGTTCTTTGAAAATCCGTATTCAGATTAAGGCAAATTTCGGGACGTTCAGGATTTGGAGCTTGTAAAACGTTGTTCAGCAATGGCATACAAGCTCCGCAGTCGCCTGAGGAGTAATCCTCAGGCGTGGATTGAAACTCTCGTCGTAAGTCTCTGTCGGCTTATAGTTACTGTCGCCTGAGGAGTAATCCTCAGGCGTGGATTGAAACTTAATAGCGGTCTAGCAGCTAACACTGAAAAGCTGTCGCCTGAGGAGTAATCCTCAGGCGTGGATTGAAACCCAGTTGATCCATGGTTGGAAGTTTGAAATCTTCCGTCGCCTGAGGAGTAATCCTCAGGCGTGGATTGAAACGCTTAGGAATTGCCACGCTGCAGCAGCCTAAATAGTCGCCTGAGGAGTAATCCTCAGGCGTTGATTGAAACCTTGCAGCCAGGGCACACGAGCTGCAGATCCCGATGTCGCCTGAGGAGTAATCCTCAGGCGTGGATTGAAACGAACGCACTCCCACTGCTTCCATGGCAGGGACCAGTCGCCTGAGGAGTAATCCTCAGGCGTGGATTGAAACTACCTGGCTGAAGCCATGGTAACGCCGCAGAGCAGTCGCCTGAGGAGTAATCCTCAGGCGTGGATTGAAGCAAGCGTAAGCTCTGCTTCATTCGGTGCGCGTGAGTCGCCTGAGGAGTAATCCTCAGGCGTGGATTGAAACTTCGCCTGCTCACTGCCCAGCGCCACCGCCGAAGGCCGTCGCCTGAGGAGTAATCCTCAGGCGTGGATTGAAACGTTCGGTTGTGGTGTGCCTGGCTGGTGTTGATGAGTCGCCTGAGGAGTAATCCTCAGGCGTGGATTGAAACAGGAAGCGCAGGTCCGGCTTTGCGGTAACAGCGTGGTCGCCTGAGGAGTAATCCTCAGGCGTGGATTGAAACCCGGAAACCCCGCTGCAGAGCCCTTGCACGCGCCTGTCGCCTGAGGAGCAATCCTCGGGCGTGGATTGAAACAATAACTACTTCTTCAGCACCGATCCCTGGCGTGGAATAAGCCCTTGGAGAGTAGTTTGTGGCCGAAGACAGGGGGACCTGTCCGTGGAATCTGCTTCATCGGTTGAGATTGTGGTCGGTACGAGGGTAATGAATTCTGTCCCTGATGGTAAGAGTACCGCGGTGAGCCCTGTAAAGATGCCTTCGGGCTGTATATGGTTTGGAGCCTTAGCCAGTCTGATAACCGATCTACGATCAATTGCAGGGATCAGGCGTATTTTACTTGCGCTGATATTCCAGCGTCCATAGAGTGCGCGATTCTTTATACTTCTGTCATGCAACCTGATACCACACCTGCCAATCCCAATCTCGTGGTGCAGCCCAAAAAGAAAAGTAACGTGGTGCTGCTAATAGCACTTCTTTGTTGCATTCCGTTTACCTTTGTCTGTATTCAATATTGCCTGGCTTTCGGAAAGCTTCGTCATGACGTTACGTATGATGATGTTAATTACTATGTGTATGGCCTGCATCTGTATAAAGGCTTTTTCCAGAATGGGCTGACAGGTCTGCTTCAAACGTTCATAGCGACTACACCCAGGGCATTTTATTCTGCTTTTGCCGCAGCGCTTGGCTTTTCTGTATTTGGTGTCACGGACTGGGCTCCGATGGCGATTAATATCGTCATTATTGTCGCTCTTGTTCTTGCTGCATACTATCTCGTTAAAGATTCTCCCTGGTGGGTTCAGACATCGGCAATCCTGTACGTGTTTGCCAGTCCGCTCTCCATTCTGGCTATTATCGAATGCAGGCCGGATATCCTTGCTGGATTGTTGCTCTGTTCAACGCCAACGTACTTGTTTTTTGCGAACAACTCCGTACCCAGAAGACGTGATTTTGCTTACGCGGGTGCCTTACTCGGTGCAAGCTACATGGCAAAGTCGACCATATTTCCGCTTATCGGCGTAGTGGGCGTTGCTACTCTGGGTCTGGGACTTACACTGCGTTTTATTGCAGAGCCCTGTAATCGGCTTAAGGATATTGTTCTCTGTTTTACGTTTTATGTATGCACGGCAATTCTGGTTGCTTTTCCTCAGCTGACTAATGGCTGGAAACTGATGCTATATTATTTCAAGAATGCTATTCTTGGTAAGGAAGCCTCGGTGTGGAAGGTGGAAGGCACCTTTACGGAGATGCTTCTGTATTACATCAACGGACCCGGCGCCACCTCCATTGCTTCTCATGCGTATATTACTTATGCCGTGGGTATTATCGGTATTGCATGGGCCTTGATTTCTCTCTCGAATCAACTGCGTCTGGCTGTGGCTGCCTGGGGTGTTTTGTATTTAATCAACTATTCTGTTCTTAGTATTGCCGGTGCCAAGACGATGTATCTGGGTATGCCGGTTATCTTGTTTTCTTTCATGCTTCCGATCCTGGCGCTCCATCTGCTGAGTTATTCAAAAGATAAACTGACACAATGGATATTGCTTCCCATTGGATGTATAGCTCTCTCCAGCTCCATTCTGTTGCTTAAACCCAGCCGCCCCATCGACAGTAACACCTGGATGGTCGCCAACGACGGACCCAAACAGAAGCAGATCAACCGCGATTTGCTGAACATAATTACATCAGATTTCCCGAAGGAAAGTGGTGCCAAGTCAATTTACTTGCAGACAACCGGCTTCATCAATTATGATACGCTGCAGTGGCTGTCTTATCGGGATAATCTGCCGATCAGCACTATCAAAGGCGCGCATCCTATCATGGATCTGCCAGAACTCGAGAAAGCTGCGCGCGAAAGCGATTACACCGTAGCAGCTGAAGGTGTAACCATAGGTACATATACATGGTATCCCAGCAATAAACTTGGGCCAGAGCTGGTTGCCAGTTTTGATAAAGCATCCGATATGAAGCGCATTGGAACTGTTGCTTCGCTGAACGGGAACCGCTACATTATTTATCGCAATAACAAGCTTGCAGAGGACCGGGTATTTGCTGGTTGGGAGAACCCGCTAAATATAGTTGTTTATGAAAATCCCAGTCTCCAGGGTGTCGGGCAGAGTATCGAAGTAAGTCTGCGCCGCGAGCCTATGGAAGATGCCACTCTTGCCGTAGATATGTACGGCAAGCCGATGAAGACGTGCGAAGTTGTCATCTACCTGAATGACAAGGAAGTACATCGTTATCAGTTCAAAAATTATCAGGACAGGCTTAATACGAAGATTCGCCTGGGCAAGGTGAATGGCGGGGAGCGCCTTCGCTTTAAGTTTTCCGATGCTGAGTACTCCACCAGCTCAGACGGTAAAATCTTTTGCGCGGCGTTTGATGAGCTCCGCATCATTCCCACGCCGGCCCCGACCCCTCCCGCATTACCTGCGCCGGCTCCTGTAACTCCCACAACTGAACCTTCCGCACCTGCGCCATCAGTTCCGGCACCGGCGGCGTCACCGGCCCCAGTTCCGTCTGCGACAACAGAGCCCGTGCCAGCGCCTGCGCCCGCTGCCGCCCCCGAGCCCGTTGAGATACCCTGATATCAAACTCTGCGGCTAAGGAGTCTCCGGAAAATAACCTGCACAACTTGAGCCTCCGCTTTTGAGCGAGAGCAGCGTTGGAATTCCGGTCAGCGCCTTAGTCTAATGCACTCCCTCCATTCCGCCTTGCTCTCATCTCAAAATCGACGACTTAAGTTGCACAGTTTATTTTCCGGAGACTCCTAAGCCTGGATTCTTTCCTCCAGAATTTTGGCGATGTTGCGGTGGATGGAGAAATCCCGGGAGGTGACCACGGCCAGAATGCGGCAGCGTTCCGGGCCGCCTGTGGCACGAAGCACATGTGGTATGGACGCATCGAAGTAAACGGAATCGCCGGTTTTTAATAGGTATTGTTCGTCGCCGAAAAAGAAGGTGCACTCTCCTTCGATCACATAATTGAACTCCTCGCCGGGGTGTCCCATGGCGGGCACTTCCATTGCGGCCGAGGATACATCGACAATCAGCGGCTCCATCAGCTTGCCGTGTTTGTCTTCGGCCAGCAGCTCCACCGGCGTGCCTTTGCTGCCTCGGAAACGGGCATTGCGACCCTGGCCTGAGCGGCAGAGTACCACGCGTCTGGGTTCATCTTCCGTTTCGAAAAACGTGGCGATGGGGGTCGCGAAGATAGCAGCCAGTTTCTCAAGACTGGCGAGCGTCACGGCGGTCTGGCCATTTTCGACACGGGAAAGGTAGGCGTCAGAAAGGCCTGTTCTGGAGGCAAGTTCCCGCAACGTCAGGCCAACTTCCTTGCGCAACGCAGCAATGCGGGCAGCGACGTGTACTTCGGTGGCAGATGGGTTTGGCATGAGCTGGTGGGAGCAAATTGCGCCCGGATTGGCCTTACAGATTGCTGCGCATAATGCAATAGGCTGCATCGTGTGCAATATAATTATTGCGTTTTACTTCTGGCACGATACAAGATCGGGCTCAGCCTATGCCTACATCACGCCTCCAGGTTTCTTCCGACGGACGACGCATCATTCAGGAAGACGGAACCCCCTTCTTCTATCTCGCAGATACCGCCTGGGACCTGTTTCATCGCCTCAGCCGCGAGGAAGCTGAGCATTACCTGACCGTCCGCGCTTCACAGAATTTCAACGTCATCCAGTCGGTTGTGCTGGCGGAGTGCAACGGATTGCGTACGTCAAACTTTTACGGTCATTTGCCACTTCTGGACGAAGATCCGGAGCGCCCCAATGAAGCCTACTTTGAGCATATCGACTGGGTAATGCGCAAGGGAACGGAGCTTGGCCTCCGCTGGGGACTTCTGCCTACCTGGGGCGACAAGTGGACGGATCACTGGGGACACGGGCCGCTGGTATTCAATACTGAGAACGCGCGCGTTTACGGGCGCTGGATCGGTAATCGCTACAAAGAGGTTCCGCTGATCTGGATCATGGGCGGCGACCGCAGCATACGCAAAGATTCGGAAGCTGCAATCGTGCGCGCGATGTGCGAAGGCGTCAGGGAGGGGGATTGCGGGGCGCATCTCATGACGTATCACCCGGGCGGCGGCGCGGCGTCCTCGACCTGGTTTCACCACGATGCCTGGCTGGACTTCAACACGATTCAGAGCGGCCACGAAAGCAATCGCATGGCTAATCACATGGTCATTGCGAGGGATTACGGCCTCACTCCGGCCAAGCCGACCCTGGACAGCGAACCTCCGTATGAAGATCACCCGGACATCAGCTTCGGTCGCACCGGCCCGGCGCCGTTTCTGGATGACTTTATTGCGCGCCGCGCTGCCTGGCAGTCCGTCTTTGCGGGTGCGTGCGGACACACCTACGGGTGCCATGACATCTGGCAGATGTATGACGGCGTTCGCGAGCCCGTCAATCGCGCCCGCACGCCCTGGAAGCAGGCCATTCATCTCCCCGGTGCGAATCAGATGCGGCATGTGCGCTCACTGATGGAGCAGCTTCCGTTTCTGGATCTCGTACCGACACCATCGATCGTAAGCTGCCTCCCCGGCTACGGGCCTGTACATGCCCTGCGCAGCAAGGACAAGAAGCTCGCGCTCGTCTACTACCCGGATCGCGGCGGGCGCACGGTGAACCTCTCCGCGCTGGAGGGCGCGCCTTTCACTGCAACCTGGTATAACACGATCACAGGTGAATTCCTTCCGACAGAGCCGGTACCCGCCGAACCTGTCCATGTCTTCACGCCACCGCAGGAACTCGGCGATTCGGTGCTGATTCTGCGGGCTGCCAACGGAATCTCCTGAGTGGTGCTGCCTGCAAGGTGGATGATTGCAGGAGTTTGACGAATCTGCGGAGGCAGGTATTTTGCCGAAGCGCATTATCTTATCAATACGCAGACTCCCCACTACATCATAACTTATGTCTTCAACACTAACCAATGCCCCTGATCTTACCAAGCGTCCGCCGCGGAGCGTACGTGTACGTCTTGGCGGTTACGTCATCCTGCCGCGCATGCTGGATAAAGGCCGCGCCGCCTTGGCGGGTACTCTCGGCCAGTACAAATACAACAGCGGCATGGATCAGCACTGGCTGCGGTTCACCGGAATAGACGCCGAGGCTCTGAGGTCTGAGCTGGCGACCGGCAAAGGTGACGGCGAGATTCTGGCCTGGGTGCAGGCTCATGCGACCAATAAGCGCCAGCCCTGGGAAATCCAGCAGTGGAGCGCCTACTTTAACGAGCGCGGCCCGGACGGTGATGTCGAAACGCTGGAATTCTTTCTGGGAAAAGTAAAGGAGCTGGCCCAGGAGCGCGAAGATCTGAAGACGTGGTTCGACGTACTGGATCTGGATGATCACATTACGTTTAACGGCAAAGCGTGATTGAACTAAGGAGTCTCCGGAAAATAAACTGTGCAACTTAAGTCGTCGATTTTGAGATGAGAGCAAGGCGGAATGGAGGGAGTGCATTAGACTAAGGCGCTGACCGGAATTCCAACGCTGCTCTCGCTCAAAAGCGGCGGATCAAGTTGCGCAGTTTATTTCCGGAGACTCCTAAACGGAGCGTCGTAAATATGTGCGAGTGATTTTGCTCTGAATAAGCCTCAAACATGCGCAATTAATTATGACGCTCAGTTTAGTGTGATTTGCCGAAACTGTATCGTTGCCAGACGCCTGACAAAATTGTTTGATGGTGATATGGCAGTGGTAAAGCGATGGCTGGATATTGCGCCGAATGGAGAACTCTTTCGGCCGGTACGCGATGTGTACACCCGGCGCAGGATACTGCCACTGCATTCGCACGATTACGTCGAGATTACCTGGATCGATCGCGGGCGTGCGAGGCATCTGATTAACGGACGCGAAACATGGGTGGAGCCTGGCACGCTGCTCTTTATTCGCGCGCAGGATTGCCATGGGCTGTGGCCGGCTGATGGTGAAACACTTGGGCTGACCAATGTGGCGTTTCCATATGTGGTCTTCGAGGGGCTGCAAAGACTGTATCCGGAGGAAATGCGGCGCGCTTTTCGGGATGAGATGCCGGATTCGCCGACAGACGCAGCATTTACACTGGATGCAGCAAGGCGCCGCAATGCCAATAAGTGGGCCGACGAACTCTTCTTTGCTTCCCGCGACCGAGTGCTGCCCATTGACCGTTTTGTCCTGAATATGCTGACGCTGGTGCAGGAGCAGGCCGATGTTGCGGCCCGGGATGGGGGACCTTCGCGCCCGGAAATTCCGCCACTGGCTCCTGACTGGCTGATAAGAGCGTGGCGCGATATCCGCCAGCCTCGACATCTGTGCGAGGGTGTGAGTGCCTTCTTTCGGCTGGCAGGTTGCAGCCGCGAGCACGCGTCGCGTGCATTGCGCCGGCACTTCGGTATGACGCCCAGCCAGTGCGTGCTGCGTGCGCGTATGGAATATGCGGCGCGCCGGCTGGAGATGAGTACGCGCGATATTGTGGAGATCTCACTGGACTGCGGCTTTAAGGATCTGGCGCACTTTTACAAGGCGTTTCGCGCCTGGCACGGCACTACGCCCCGCGCCTACAGGATGTCGCACCGGATTCAGTAGCCAGGGCAGGGGTGCGCTGCTGCTCTGTATGAATAATTACGAGGAGGTCTCCCTCTTAAAATATCACGAGCAGACAAAAAAGATCATTGCAGGCAAAGAAGCTTACGCGACACTGTGGTAAGTATCTCGGCATCATGATTACTCGCTATTCTGCTAACCCTGTGCTGCAGGCTTCAGATATTCCGTATGATGCCAGTCTCATCTTTAATGCCGGTGTCGCCAAGTATCAGGGCCGGTACGTAATGCTGTTTCGCAATGACGCCTGCCCGGGCAGTGAAGCTGGCTGGATCGATTTTCGCGAAGGACGTTGCGAGCATCCGCCCAAGTTTGAAACCTCGATGGGCATGGCGACCAGTGCCGATGGTATCAAATGGGAAGTAGCGGCCACGCCTTGCTGGAAGGTGCAGAACGAGGAGTTCACACGCGTTTACGATCCTCGCATCACCGTTATCGATGGCGTGGCCTATGTCTGCTTTGCGCTGGACACCAGACACGGTGTACGCGGCGGCGTTGCTCGCACGGAAGATTTCTCGAAGTTCGATATTCTGTCGCTCAGCGTGCCTGACAATCGCAACATGGTGCTCTTCCCCGAGAAGATCGGCGGCAATTACATACGCCTTGAGCGTCCTTTCCCCGTCTACAGCCGCGGTCGCGATCGCTTTGACCTGTGGTCCGGTGCGTCGCCCGATCTGCGTTTCTGGGGAGATCATGAGCTGGTGCTGGGGGTCGAGGATGTACCGTTTGCCAACGATAAGATCGGACCAGGCGCGCCTCCCGTAAAGACTCCGCGCGGATGGCTGACGACATTCCATTCCGTGTGGCGTGATACGAGCGTGAATCTGCGCGGCTGGGAAAAAACCTGGCATAAGCGTTACGACGCCGGTATTATGCTGCTGGATCTGGAGGATCCCACGAAGATCGTGGGTATGAGCAAACAACCATTGCTGACGCCTGAGACTCCCTACGAGCGCAACGGCTTCCGCAACGACGTGATTTTCCCAGGCGGCATGATTCTGGAAGACAGCGGCGAAGTGAAGATCTACTACGGCGCCGCAGATACCGTAGAAGCCCTCGCCACAGTACACGTGGACGACCTTATCGCCCTCTGCACGTCCCCGCGCTAAGCGTAATGCTGACTGAATTGACAGGTTTCCTCCCGGCGGTTCACGCTGGGAGGAATTGCCGGGGAAACGCGTTTTCAGATCCCCCTGATAATCCAGGTCATCCCCTGGTCGCGACTCTTCATGGTCATGCGTAGAAGATAACGTAATGTCGTCAGCGGAACAGTGATGATTCTTGAGCGGCAACAATCTTCACGGTATCGTCGGTGTAATATTCCTATGTCTTTTATTCGCCTTTTTTACGTCCTGACTCTCCTGATCGCTATGTGGATTCCCTCAGCCGCCATTGCACAGATGAACGAGGGGGAGACGGTCACGGACGCAGCGGTGAAGGAAAACAAGGCCATGGACAAGATAAAAGACGTTCCGGGCCTGCCGCGTGTGCTGCTCATCGGTGACTCCATTTCCATTGCGTATACGGTGCCCGTGCGAAAACTTCTGGATGGGAAAGCCAATGTCCATCGCATCCCGACGAACGGGGGATCATCATCAGGTCCCGGCAGGGCGAAAAGCTGGGTAGGCAGCGAGAAGTGGGACGTCATCCACTTCAACTTTGGAGTTCATGATGCCAAGATCAAAAATGGCAAGCCGACAAATGATCTTGCTGCCTACGAGCAAAACCTGCGCGCGATGGTGGCAATTCTGAAGGCAACCGGCGCCAAGATCATCTTTGCAACCACGACGCCCGTACCAGCCATTCTAAAGCCCGATACCCGCAAGTTTGATCCGATCCCTCCCTACAATGAGGTGGCGCTTAAGGTAATGAAGGAGAATAACATTCCGGTTGATGATCTCTACACGCTGATGCTCCCTGTACAGGAAAAGTACCAGCGCCCCTTCGATGTTCACTTTACGCCGGAAGGCAGCAATTTCATGGCGGACACCATTGCCAAACAGATCGAGCAGCAGTTGCCGTCTCGTTCTGCCAAGCCCTGAAGCCTGAGCATGAGAGTTCTGATCATCGGCGGGACCAGTAGTCGCTGCAGAATAATCTATAGCATTTTCAATTTAAATCGCTAAAGGTCACATTCCCCGCTGCTTGCGGCGATCTGTCCGCATTTCAGATCGATCCTTCGAGCTGCGCTGCTACAAATACCCCGCCCCTTGGGGCGGGGATTTTTATTTGCGAATCCAGATGACCAGGCCGCCGCGCGGAGCGAGTGTCGCCTTGACTCTGTCGTTGCTGGAAAGGAGGCCTTCCGTGAGATCGAAAGCGTCCGGCTTTCCTGGCTGATCGGCAGCACGCCTGAATTTCCATTGGCCCTCGCTGAGGAAATCGAGCGGCAGGTCGACTGTCTGCTCTTCGCCGCCGTTGAGCGCTACGATGAACCAGGTGTTGCCGGTGCGGCGGGCGAAGACGGCGAGTTTGCCGGGTTCACTGGCCGGAAGAACGCGCGTTTCGTCCCATACAGCGGGGGCTGCCATCACGAAATCCTTTGCGGGATTTGCCAGGTAATCGCGGGGATGGCCGCCGGTGCAGAGGAATGGCGAGTTGAAGGCGAAGAGTTGTGCGAGTTCGTGCGCCCAGGTGTTGCCTTGCAGCTCTTTGACTTCAAACACCGTTGGCGTGTAGTCGGCCGGGCCGGCAAGGTAGCGGGTAAACGGGATGATGGTGTCGTGGCCGGGATCGAGCACGCGCTTGTAGCGGGTAATGTGCCACTCGTGGCCTCGGACGGCTTCGCGGGTAAGAACATTGGGCCAGGTGCGCTCAAGACCTGTAGCGACCATGCAGCCATGGAAGTCAACCATCAGCTTCAGGTCGGCCGCATCTGCGGCGGTGTCATAGTACCAGTTGGACCACCATCGATCTGTGGCTCGCGGAAAGTCAATCTTGACGCCTACAACTCCGGCTTCGATAGCTTTCTGAAAATAGGCGCGACGGGCCTCGGCTGTGCGCACGTCTCTGCTGTGCACCCACAGCCATATTTTGACGTTTCGCTCTTTTGCGTGCGCGCATACAGCGGCGAGGGTCTCCCAGGCGTTCGGCCATTTGGACCAACCTTCATCCACGAGGTAGTACTCGTAGCTCAGTTCCCGTGTCCAGTCCACCCACTGCTGCTGATCATCGGATTTAGGTGCTCCCACGGCCATCCACTGCCAGGCACAGCGTCCCGGGCGAATCCAGTCTGCGTTGACGAGCTTTTCGGGGGCTGGAGGGTTGAGGTTGGACACCAGGGTAGTGTTGACAAGAGCGTCGAGTGATCGCGCGACGATGGTCACGCGCCAGGGCTGGATGACGGGATCATTGGTAGTCCATCCGTTCTTGTCGGCATAAAGCCGGCTCTGGAGCAGACCGTCGCCTTTGGCACGCAGCACGATATCGCCGTAGTCTTTAAGCAAGGCCTGCGATAAAGCGATGTAGGTATCGCCGACTTTGGCGGTCAGCGGAAGTTCGTAATCTTTATTGTCATCCAGCTTGCTGAGCTGGGTGGTGGAGTAGGTGTTTTCGTAGATATTTGGGCCGGTTGCCGCCCAGACGACTGGGTTGCCAGGCAGGCGCCATCCCGAGTTATCGGCTTGGATCTGGCGGCCATTCTTTGCGGGCAGCCGAAGACGCACGGCCACTCCGTCGTCACCGACATGGACGTCGATTTCGCACGGTTGACCGGAGGCAGTTACAGCAGCCGTGGCAACGCGGGCGTTGTTGACGGCCTGGGAGCGACCGCCCCAGTACCGGTACTTCTCGTTGATGGTGCGGATGGCAGGCTCGCCGAGGGTGGCGTTGGAACCGTATTCGACTCCATCAGCGCGCAATCCTACGGGAGAGGCGCTGAGCACTTCACGGCCGTCGACCTTGATGGTATAGCGAAGTTCGCCGCCGACATCGGAGACTTCGGCAGCAACGGTGCCATCGGGGCTGGTGACTTTGAAAGGGGCCGCAATCGCGGAAGCCGGGCAGAAACCTGCTATAGAAAGGCTGAACAGCCCGCAGAGCGTCAGGACGCTTGGGTAACGAGTCTTCATGTGGGTAAAAGCAAAGTAAAAAATAGTATATGGGCTGTACTTCCTCTGGACGTATGAAAAGGAATGTCTGGTCCATCGGTTCTGCGGTCACTGATTTGAAACGAAACTATTGCATCCTTCGCCGGTCTTGCGAAACAAGCTTCGGTTACACAGTTAATCCGCTCCTGAAGACGGTTGCCTCGCCACCGCCCGCATCACCCGGTACGGGAGGCGCCGACGCGAAACTCCGTTACGGCAGCACAGAGATTGCTCTTTCCCTCCTTCCCGGAAAAATGTGTTTTTCGACAGCGCGCGGACGTGCCTTCCGTGAGCCGGCGAGTTCGAAAAACGCAGTAGAAAGGAGTATTGCGTTTTATGGGTAACTTCCAAAGGTTGTGTGCATACGCAGCCTAACGAGTAATAATCACTTTCATTCAAGCGCACCGTGGCCTTCGGCTTTTAGGGCCGCGCATCTCCACTCGGGTTTCCAGCATGCATTTACGTACAATATTTCTGACGGCTGTGGTCGTCTCTACCCTTATGGGTTCTCTGGTTCAAATCATTACGCGAGCCGAAGTTCCGGTAAGTCAGGTTGCTCCGGTTGCCGCTAGTGAACCCGCGCGCCTGTACCCACTTACCTCGGTTCGTCTCCTTAATAGCCCCTTTTCCGATGCTGTAAAGGCCAACGCCACATATCTTCTCGCACTCGACACAGACAGGCTTCTCGCCCCGTTTCGGCGGGAAGCAGGCCTGGAACCACGCAAGCCATCCTACGCAGACTGGGAGAGTCAGGGACTCGATGGCCATACTGCGGGACACTATCTGTCAGCACTGTCTACCATGATAGCTTCAGGCAATGATCCTGAAGGAGAACTCAAGCGCCGGCTGGAGTACATGATATC
>JBGGNE010000210.1:0-20720 GCA_041287705.1 Methylacidiphilales bacterium
CGCCACGATGGCGAGGAAGAGTGGTGCGGCATCCACCAGCACACCGAGCACGTCGGTCGCGCAGCGGTCCAGATCGTCGCTGACCAGCTTATGCTTAACCAGCGGGGCAGTATCACCTACCCCCGCGCCATCCTCGTTGAACGTGAATGGGGAATGGGCAAATCCGTGCGCCGCCAGCATCGTGCCCTGGAAGCAGGAGAATCGTAGGACCCGTGGCCCCTCTTGGCGCATGCCGGTCTTCGCCTGAGCTAACACCCAGTAATCGTCGTCGCCCGGCTTATTTGGCACTGATAGTCTGCCTCTGCGAGTCAGGAAAGGTGCGGACGTGATGCGCTTACCCATAATCTTGAAAGCTCATTAGAATTAGGCTCGTCGTTGCATAATCACTGGCACGGCACGCAACGGGGTGCATAGCGTGTCTCTTGCTCTATTCTCCTCGCTTTGCTCTGAATAGCTGCATACAAAAGTCTCACTCGGAAGCATTGCTGCCGAAGACATTATTATGGATTTTTCACTGCATTCGTCTTTGCTTTCCAGGCGACATTTCGCCTCACGGGCACTCGGAGCGATGGCCGCAGTCCTGGCTCCGCAGACCATTGGCGCCATGGCCCAGTCTCAACCGGAGCAACCTGTACAGCCGGCAGGAACTGCTCCTGCTGCCCCCTCAGGCCAGCCGTCCCCGTCAGTTTCTGTGGCGGAGCCTCCGGCTTCCTCAGCTAAACCAACGCCTGCACCCTCGCCGGTACCAGATCCGTACGTTCAGCCCCAGCCCGGCAGTGACGAGCATGTCTGGCTGCGTGCCAGAGGCTCGCATATTGTCACCTCGCCTCTGGCGCAGGGTGGCGAGCAGCCGTTTATCGCATGCGGTATCGGCTATTGCCGGGATGTCATTATCCGCGCGCAGGACGATGACGTAATGAAGTTCTGCAAATCGCACAGCCTCAATACAGTACGCCTTTCTTTCTATACGCGGTTTTTCAATAACAAGAAGGATAAGCCTGTCGACATAGATGATCACATTCGCAACTTCATTGCACCTGTCGTTGCCGCAGCGCGCCGCCACAAGGTGTACGTCATTCTGGACGACCACGGGTATCTCAGCGCCGAGATTGACGAAGCGACTGCACGGGAGAAACAGAAGTCACGTGGGTGGAATGAAAATGATATTGCCGAGTGGATAGCCGCCTGGGTCAAAGTTGCGGAGTTCTTCAAGAACGAGCCCTATATTCTGGGCTATGAGCTGGTTAACGAGCCACATGATATCCCGGCCGCGGATGCTCGCGAAAAGCTTACGCGCTGCCTGAAGGAAGTCCGAAAAGTCGATCAACGCCACCTTGTGCTTCTGGCCAATAACGACTGGAGTCACGCGCGCGCCATGGAAAAGACCTGGGGCGAAGTCGCCGCCACCGTGGATGCCCCGCACAACAACGTCATGTTCACCTTCCACGATTACCCGGAAGATAACCATCCGTGGATCGTGCAAAAGCACGTAAAAGCCTTTCGCGAAGCCCACAACGTTCCGGTCATCTGCACGGAATTCGGCGCCACCCACTGGAACAAAAGCGAAACAGTGTGCCGCCAGTTCCAGGCCGGCATGCTGGCCCTCTGCGCCAAAAATGATATAGGCTGGATGATATGGGCCCTGAAAACAGTGGTGGATAACCCGCGCAACCCCTTTAACGAGGTCGATAAAGTCGGCATGGGGCCGCCAAAGTCCTACGACTCCTGCTCCTACAGCGACCTGTGGGCTCCCGTCGCCCGCATCATGTCCTCACCCTTTCCTGTGCTCGCCGGTAGAGAGGAGGGGAGGGGGCTGCAAAATAGTCCCGATTGATGCAACCCAGGAGGCTTGCCCACTCGAATGGGTAGCGCCGTAGGTCTACATAGATGCGGAGGGGAAAACATTTCCCCGCATAGAAGGAAACCTTTTTAATTACCTGGCGGAGATGTATTTGATGAGGGCATCCGCGATGGCCTCATAGCCTTTGTTGTCCAGATGCGGGGAGGTTGACGCGTTGTTGTCGTAATACTTATTTCGAAGCATCTCCTCATAGGGAACCAACTCTTCCAGATTGATCATGGAGGCATTCGGAAGCTGACCGGCGAGTCTCCGGGCAGCCTGGCGATACCCGACAAGCTTGACGTCATCCGGGCTGGCAAGTACATGGCTTGGCATAAAGGCAAAATGGAGCGTGTCCTCCGTGCCGCCGGCCAATACCCAGGCTTCCTGTAAGGTCGTGACTATACCGTGCAGATTATCAGCAAAGCCTTCGGGTGTGGAACTCGCCAGGCCGGCCTTTGGCCCTATACTGAGTTCCTTTTCATTCCGGTCGTTTAATCCAGAAGTTATCATGATAACGCACGTCTTCTTGCCGTTGAGGAGTTCCCGTACGCGGGAGAAGTACTCGGCCAGACGAACCGGTCCTTTCGCTTTAAATTGAGTCAGCATATCAAAGAGCGACTGGCCACCGGCTGCATAGAGCGTGTGATAGGCAATGCCGCTCTGCTTATCCATGTTTTCACAGGCTGCCGCGGTAGCGAAAAACTCTCCCGGAATCGCTTCGGTCAGGCTTGTGGGAGAGAATTGCAGCGGATAATTGCGCGTTGAATCCGCGCGAAGATCGAGAGTGTAATGTACCAGTCCGGGAACTGCGGGGCCGGTTTGTACGGCAGGCTTCTCCCTGGCCAGAATTGTCCATGGCGCTTCATCGCGCCGCACCATTGGCGTGAAGATTCCTGCTCCGTTTTCCGGTATTCCGTACGTCAGATGAAAGCGGAGGTTTCCCTGGATACCCAGTGGGTGATCCTGACGCACGATAAGCAGGCCGTTCTTCCAGGAGACAGAAGCTGAACTGCCGCCCGGGATATACCAGTAACTGAAGGCCAGCTTTGCAAGAGCCTCGGGTGCGGATGGTGCCGCCGGGGCATCTCTCTCCTGGTAATGCTTATAGTAGACCAGGCTTGCGGCATAGCAGCCCAGTCTTTTGGCCAGCGCTTTCTCCATATGAAAGGAGTATCCCTGGCCGCCAAAACGCTGGTTGGAATCTCCTATGCCGATGATGGCAACCCGTTCCGTCTCCGCACGTATGAGGCGCTCTTTTAGTTGCCCGAATATGGGTGACGGGACGTTGGTATCCTGTGCTGATAGCGAATGGATCGCAAAAAAGCACGAAAGCTGTAATGTCAGCAGGCAAAAATTGATGCATTTCATGGCTGGGGCGTCGTATTCGTGGTGGTTTGGGATGGATATTTATCGCCCAGTTGTCTGCGCACATTTGCCAGAGCTTCTTCGTACTCAGGAGGCAGGGAAATATCCTGGGGATAAGGTTCGATTGTCGAAAATGTGTAGGTGGTTCCACCCAGCTGGACGGTGAACGGGTAGCGATCGGAAACACGAATAAGCGCCAGCAGCTTCTCGTCCGTCGGAATCTGATATTGCGGGGAGCCAGTCGTCGCAAAGGAGTAGTACTGCTGCCCGGCTACCGTCCTGACATCCACGAAGTGCTTCGCCGAAAGCCAGGAAATCCCGGGAAACGACTTCTGGCGCAGGGAGGTCATGTCGGAACCGTCGCCCGAATTCGCCTGGAAAGCGGCTATCTTGTTGGAGTTATCGTACCTCTGAAGCACGTAATCTCCCACCAGGTAGAAAATCTCAGTTCTGCCATCGGAATATGTGATCGTATGCTTCTGGATAGCGTTGCGGCCCGCCAGTCGTTCAACATGTGTTGGTAAAGCCCTTTTTCCGCTCGCCTTGCCGCTGCGTTCTTCCTCTGCTGTCTTTGCTGCTGGAGAAATTTCCATTGTCCAGCGACTGCCGTTGGGAGGGACAGCCACTATTCGTCCTTTGGGAAGCACTACGGTGGGATTCCCTTGCTGCGCTGTTGCCTGAGGTGCCAAACTCGCGAATGGCAAGAAGAGGATGCAGAGGGTGAGCAGCAGCAGGCGAGTTTCCATAAGAGTGTGAGTACGAGAAGTACCAGTAGAGTGAGTACTGGGAGTGCTATTCATTTACCGGCTCCCATTGTTCATCCACGATTTTTCCCGTGTATCGATCAATGGCCAGAGACACCCAGAAGCGCTGCTCGCCATCGACATTGAAATCCGACGCACTCGTCCCACCACCTACAAAGCGCCCGCTCTGCGCAACCACATCGATAAGGACGTTCCATGTCCGGTTCTGCGAACTCCCCGCCAGCGCCCTTGCGATGGCTTCGCGGCGATATTTAACGGCATCCGCAGACGCCGGCCAGGCACTCGCCAGCGCGGGAGAAGAAAGAAAGGTGGCCAGTTGCGCCACGTTCACCGGCATGTCGGCGGTCGGCGCTCCGCCGGAGTAAATGTAAGATTGCCAGGCTGCGGGCACCGCAGAAGCAATGCCTGTTGAAACAGGATCCGTCCCATCCGCCGCCCGCCCGATGCTCGCAATCAATGCCTTCTGCACCAGCGGCTGCCGGGTATCCAGTCTCACCTTGCCGGCTACGATAGCGGGCTCATCGACAACCGAGAAGAAATCGAGCAGTGCGCAATCGGCGCTGCGTTCATCAAAAAAGCTGAGCGTTTTCCATGGCACGTCGCGAAAGACATAGCCCAGTTCGCCGACCGACTGGTATGGCCTTTGCAGAATAACCGGACGAGCATTGCTGGTGATGTCCAGCGTTGCACCCGTGGGGCGGAGTGGATTCGCCGCATTTCCCAGCCAGCCATCCGCAGGACGAAAGATGCCATCGGGGTCCTTCAGGTTGGTGTAGTTGCCTGCAGAGTGGACGTTCTTTCCTCCCTGCGGCCAGAGGCCCGTGTAGATGGGGAAAGTGTCCTTATTGTTATTCCAGACAAAGGGCGCCTCGGTGACAACGCGGTCCTTGGTCACGGGAGTTCCCACCGGAGGCAGATCAGTCAGGGTGGCACCGCCGGAGGTGGCCGGTCCCAGCCGACTGGTGCGGGGATCCCACAGCACGGCACGCATGCCGCTGGTCGTAGCTGTGATGGTGGTGTCATCGCCGGCAGTAAATCCGCCGCAATAAAGGGCGGTTGAAGTTCTGTGTATCCCCGTTGTCAGAGACGTCCCTTCGATACCGGAAAGCGTTCCATAAGTCTTCATACGCCCGCTGGGTGACTTGTATTGAAGCCGCGGCATGACGTTCTGCATATATGTCAGGCAGCGCTGACTGGACGAATGAGAACCGGTGCTGGGCACTGCAGGCCATGTACCCGTGTATTCATTCTGATAAGAGAAGAGCCGGTACCCCAGGGCATCGGTGTAAGTGCCGGTGACGTAAGGTATCAGGTTAGTCATGGTGTTTACCGCCGCAGCGTCCCGCACCGGCTGTGGTCCGCTACGGAAGCTGTCGAAGCGCACTGCGGGAACGGTAATCGTATCCATGGCGGCAAAGGATTTGGTCATATTTTGCCCCAACCCGTTGTTGTTGTCCGTAATGCGTGTCAGCACTCCATCGGCAAAGTCCATGGTGACAAGCGACGGGCCGGCTGTTGATACAGAGGCCCGGTGTGGATTGAAAAGGATTGGAATCCAAATGAGATCCGCTTTCGTGTACCTGGTGGGAGCCGTGGTGGAGTCCCATTTCTGGAAAAGGTTCATCCACATGCTGTGAAAATAAGGAAGATCTTCCACCCCAGCCACCTCCAGAGCCAGCGAGTTGACGGCGACGGCGATAACTGTCGGATAATTATCCGTATCTGCGCAGTCGATGATGTTAGCCCCGATCCGCAGTACGTGGAGATCCGCGTTACGCTCCAGCCCCGGTGCTGCGGGAGTGCCCCGGTACATAGGATTCGTCAGACTCGTCGCTTCCTCGCAGAGTCCCAGAGAGCCCGAGAGGATGCCTGCCTTCAGCAGCTCAAAGAAGTTAGGCTCGCGTCCTTCTGCGGCCACAGTGGTCAGCGTTTTAATGGAAGACTGCGGGGCAGTGCCGGAATGGCCCACATAGTTCCAGCGATCGTTGCTGGAATCCCACAATAGCCCGAAGCATGATTGTATGGCAGCCGGCGAAATCCCGGCAGCGGGCCCGGTTGGCGTCAGCCACGGTAGTCTGGCCAGGGAAAAACGGCGCTGCACCGCAGGCTCATTCGCATCCAGATTATAGGATTCAGCCGTCCCATCATCCCGATAATGAACGATTGTGGCGCCCTGCGAACGAATGCTGAGAACGCCGGCATTCGGGTTCGGGCTGGAAACCGTAAAGGGACTCGCCGTGGTGATATCCGCGTTGTCCCTGTATTTGTAAGCCGCTGCAAGGTTGGTGCTTCCAAATGTCGCCGCATTATACTGAGGACTCCAGGAAGGTGCGTTTACCGATCGCGAATAATGCGTGAGGTACGCCAACCCGCCGGCGATTGCGGGGTTTTGGGTTTGTGCGTAGCGCAGCAGATCTTGCCGTCCAATAAACACGTTGTTGGTAAAAACCTCAGACGTTGCCAGGCTGGTAGCCGTCGGCGCAAGGTATCCTGACTGCGCCAGTGTTGTGACGGAATCTTTAAAGGTCGCCGCATTGACAGCAGAGCCAGGGTTTCGAAAGCTCAGGAGCTTGTCGATATTGGTTTGTGCCAGCGAAAGCTGAGTAAGGTCAGCCCCGGCCTGCAGGCCCTTTATACGTGATATATCACCCGCGCTCAGCGAGGAAGGGTAGCCCGCCGTGTTAATATCGAGTAGTCCGCCAATGTCGTAGACATTAAAGGCGAAGCGTCCAAACACCTTTGCGGACCTTGTTTTCGTCGCTCCCCCAGCATCAATATAGATCCAGTTGGGGAGCTCATCCGCGTTAGAGAATCCGTTGCCGCCGAGCAGCACGGGGAGATTCCAGCGCTCCATGCGTATGGAGCGGCTATTGCGGGAGACCAGCGTGGTGGAATCATCGGACGCATTTGCATCTGCCGAGGGAACACTTTGGCGAATGAGGTTGAAGAACTTCGCATCCGTCACGGATATGCCGCCGGCCATCTGCCGCCTGGGTACCGAACGGGTGCCAGAGACCGGGACATAGAGAGGCACATCACCCGACATCAGCACAGTGGAGTTGGCCGGATCCCCTATTTCCTGAAGCAGCATACTGGCTGTATAATCCGCCGCCGACTGCGCCAGTATGTTGGATCGCACCCGATGGATGCGGCTGGCCTCAATGAGGCGGGTCGAAGTTACACGGCTAAAGAAAGCCAGCACGGCGATGGTAAGCAGTGCGACAATCGCAAGTGTCAGCACGAGCGCCATGCCATGCGACCGTGTCCTTGCGTTTTTTTCAGCGCGAAGAGAGTAAGCTATGTTCATTATCCACAGTCTCTATTTGAAGTTGTAACAACGCTGATCGATAAACAACGATGACCGGGCGGGAACAGGAACAGAGGAAATGCCGCCGGACGAAATAATGTTGCTCCACACCTCATACGGTGTCGTGCCATCTGTAGCCGGCCCCAACAAAGTGGAAAGCGTGCTGGTTCCCGTCTGGCTGAGCAGCGGCACCCCTACTGTAGCGACGGCAATATGAAGGGACTGCACGTGGCGTACATTCTTTGGGCTGTCCAGCACCAGCGCACTGTAAAGGCCGGCAATCGCAACTCCGTTGAGGGAATTCGTCTTCCAGGCACCTGTCTGGGAAAGCGCGGTAATCGTTCCGTCATCCAGAACCGCCACAATCTCAAAGCGCAAGACTCCGGCAGCCAGTTCCGCGACGTCCGTCGAGGACACGGCGTTTTGAATGGCGGCACCCACAAGATCCAGGCTGTTCCATGCTACCGGGGATACCTTTCTCTTTAACGTATGGCCATCCAGTTCGTAGCTTACTGCCAGGAAGCGCGATTCGTCGGAACCAGACACGTTAGGTCCGCGACCGCGAGCAATAAACGCCAGCCGTGAGTTGCCGTTGGCATCCGCAGAGACAAAGGCCGTAAGTCCATTCTTTGTCACGATGTTGGCGAAGTCCGTATGGAAGGAATCCATGATGATGCGCGCCTGCTGAACTGCATCCATACGCTGGTTGGAGATGCGGGTAACACGGGTCGTGCTTTCCAGGGTCTGCAACAGAAGTACAAGCAGCAAAGCGACAACAGCCATCGAGACAAGTACTTCCACAAGGCTAAAGGCAGAAGCGGCGCGCCTGGGCCGGAGCGTAAAATGAAGAGCATCAGCACTCATTTGCGTGGGATAAAATACAACCATGTGCTTACGGAACCGCTTGCATTTGTCCAATTAGTCTCAGCGCTGTTCCACTGCGCGCGATTCGGCCATGCCACACTGACAAAGACGACACCTGGTGAAGTGGCGGATGGCATCGCCTTCACTTCCACGTACGCACACAGCCTTTGGTCCATAGGATGAGCTGAAGGCAAGCCTCCAAGAGAGATGTTGGTCATCGTGTTGGGGCTTGTCCAGGACAGTCCGGAGTACGGGCTTCGGGCCTGATACTGGCTGGTGCCATTGACTCTGGCATGACGGAACGCCGTGGAGATCTGCTCCAGGCATACGGCAGCGCCCGATTCCTCCCGAGTTGATTTCATCGTGTCCAGCCCCACCGGAAGCAGTGCCACCAGCGCAAATATGCAGAAGACGACGACGCCGATCGCAATCGCAACCTCTACGAGGGAGAAAGCGCGCCTGCCGCCCACCCCGCTCCATTTAAAGCCGGACGTTGAGGTGAGCTTGTTTGTCTTCATCAAAACCTCAGGATACGGGACATGCCCGTGGATCCATCAATAAGTACCGCCGCATCATCCGCTTCCGGCTGAACACTGCCTCCCTGACTTTGGCGAAAGCTGATGTCGATCACCGGATCGTATCCGCTGTCGCGTCCCGGTACAGCGTTAAGAATAGCCTGACCGCGGGGCGTAAAAGTAACCGTCTTGCCGTTAAATGGAGAGGTTCCCGAGGTAAACGTAAGCCCGGCTTGATTATCAGCAATGCTTGAGGGAGTGGATTTTGTGTAAAGCGCGCGGGTGGAAGACTTAAGCGATTGCCAGGGAGTCATTGCCACGTTCCGGACCCGAATGACCTGGGTGAGGCTTTTGAGATTGGCCGCATTGGTGTTGGAGTTGCTTCCGTCCAGCGAGCAGACCGCTGCAAGCTGCAGTTCGGTGCCACTGTGCCCTGATACGTTCTGAGCGCCGACCCAGACGTATGTATGTCGCGCAACTGCCTCATTACGTGCCAGCTCCAGTAGTGCCACTACATCGTAGCTGCCTTGTCCCACTCCCCTGGCTCCGGCAATAGAGCTGAGGGCTGGAACAGAAAAGGAGGCCATTAGTCCAATCATGGCCATCACCATTACCAGTTCGATAAGGGAAAAGGCGCGATTAGCTGAAGGAGAGCATGCTCTGCGGGTATGGCGTAAGGTGGAGGCTGGAATTCTCATGAAAGTTTCCCTTTAAGTTATGATCACAACCATAACTATTTTATTGCACTCGCAAACTGCTGCGATATTTATATCGATAAAGTTATGGCAACCCAAAACGAAATTGCCCGCCGTGCCGGCGTAACTCAGGCCACTGTCTCCATGGCGCTGCGTAACCATCCCGCGGTCAGCAAAGAGACACTGGAGCTGGTGCACCGAGTGGCCAAAGAGCTGGATTATCGCCCTAATCCCCTCGTGTCATCCCTGATGACGCACATCCGCTCCGGCCGCCATGTGCGCGATCAGGGCACGCTGGCCGTGCTGGTCAACCATGCCAGGTTAAATGCCTCCGATGAATGGATAACGAGCAACGTCTATGGAGAACAGCTCCGTGGCGCGCAGGAGAGAGCGGAGCAGCTTGGCTACCGCGTAGAATGCTTCTTTGCGGAGCGGTATGGAAAGTCCCCCAGTTCCACACGCCTCGACCGCGTGTTCTATGCGCGCGGCATTGCCGGTGTGCTGCTCGCGCCTCCGCAAAACTTGCCGGAGTCTCCAGTGCGGCTAACGTGGGAGAACTATGCCTATGCCGCTATTGCATACAGTTGGAAGGACTTGCGCGTGCACCGTTCAGCCACGCATCATCGCCATAATATGGACATGGCGTTCCGGAACGTGCTGGCCCATGGGTATCGCCGCATCGGTCTCAGCCTGCCTGCAGACGCGGTTGAAGGCGTGGATGCCAATTGGCTGGCCGGCTACCTGTACTGGCAATGGAAGCTCCGCGTTGAGGATCGGATACCTCTGTTTGTCAGCAAAACAAATGATTCGGACGTGGGTGAATTTGCTGTCTGGCTGGAAAAGCATCGCCCGGATGCCATCCTTTCACTTGGTGGCAACGAGGAAAAGAGATGGCTGGACGCGTTGAACTTTCGCGTTCCGGAGGATATCGGCCTCGCCTGCGTCAATCGTCCGCAGGCTTCTCCCTACAGCGGCGTGGAGGAAAATCACGAAGCGGTGGGCGCGGCTGCCGCGGATCTCCTTATCCAGCAGATACAAAGCAACGAGCGTGGCTTTGTCAAACACCCCAAGCTTGTCCTTCTTGAGGGAACCTGGGTTGATGGAAACTCCCTCCGCAGCCGGGAAGCAGAACCTATTCAGGAGGTCCCGAAATGATCTTATTTATCGATATAGATCAAACCCCTCTCGCTTCATGGAGCGGTCGGTTTAATTTGAATCAATGAAACTGGCCTGCCCCCAAATCTCTATTGCGAGAATTGTGCAAGAGATAGATTCATTGAGTTTCAGCCTCAGAGTGCTCGCGTTCGCGGCACTTTGCTCGTTCATCCCCACAACGTCAGCAGTGTCTCAGGAGGCAGCGCCATCGCTTCCTGTCTGGACTTCTGAACAAGGGGATCGCATCCGGGAATGGCTTTTTCAGCCTGCCACAGACATAAGTCAGCCGCCCGACCCTGCTGCATGGGAGCCGGTAAAGACGCCCTTTCTGTGGACCAGCGGAACGAGCCGCGTGATTAAGTCAGCAACCGCACCGACAACTCCGGGCCGTGCGCCGGCAGCGTGGCTGAAAGACGCCACCGCCAAGACGCTCTCCTCCTACGACAATGGCTGGTTTGAGCGACGTATTGCCGTACCCCAGAACTGGTCCGGGCAGCGCATATGGCTTAAGTTTGATCAGGTTGATTGCGACGCCATGCTCTGGGTTGGCGACACCAGCAAGCCACTCTACATTGAAGGACCTGAAGCGCGCGTGGACCTGACCTCCCTGCTTAAGCCTGGCACGGAAACAACGCTTCGCGTCTGGGTCACCCGCTGGTGGCAGGGAACGCCAAAAACCATGGCTGATGATCCCCTCCGCCGCCTGGCTCTGGAGGATTGGGCGGGGGGCAAGGGCAGAGGTCTGGATGCGGTCCGCACCACCATTCCGGCGGGAATATCCGACCATGTTCACTTCGAAGTCCGCCCGCTGGCTGGCGAAGTGGAAGGGATTTTTGCCGAGCCATCGTTCCGCAAAGAGACCTTGTTTACTCACGTGGACGCATTGGTCACCAAGGATCTGGAAGGCGGCAGGATACGTGTCGAAATCCTGGATCCCAGCGCACAGGCCGGACAGGGCAGGTCCGTTCCTTCGCCATTGGAAGTCCCTCTCACTATCAAGGATTGCGGCACCCAGACAGTGGCCATTCCGTGGAAGAATCCAAGGCTCTGGCAGCTTGATGATGGTTATCAGTATCAGCTCAAAGTTTCGCTGCTGGACAAAGCCGGGAAGGTTGTCCATGCCGCGGAGCCGGTTTCCTTCGGGTACCGGGAAATCTGGGTTGCGGGCCGCGACATCATGATGAATGGCCGGCCTGTCCGTCTGCGTCTTGCACCGGTTATCTTCCCGCAATATCCCAGCCTTCTTTTCTGGAAGGGCATTGGCTTCAACGCGATGCAGTGGCACCCCAGTCCCAACTCCTGGTTTTCCTCCAAAGGACGGCGCTCTCTGATTATTGGGAAACAGGATGATCCCGGCATGCGCTCTATAAGCCCGGACGTAATCGAGAAAGCGAATGAACAAGGCGTGGCTCTGATCATGCCGGCACCTGTGGTCAATATGCTGCGTGCAGGACTGACGAATCCGGACGCAGCGCGGGCATATAAGCGAGAAACTGCTCTCTGGTTCAAACGGCTGCGCAACAATCCCTCTATCATCATGTGGATGTCTTCCATGAACGCGGGCAGCTTTACCCGGGAGAAGCCTGAGCTCATTGGCACTAATCCGGATAAAAAGAACATCGTGCCCGGGTGGTACGGCATCACGGATGCCATTCTGTCCGCGGAAGATCCTACACGTATCGTAACGCATCACTGCGGCATGGTGGGAACCGTAGATTACCCGAACCAGTACCTTAACTTCATGCCATTGCAGGAGCGCATTGAGTTCCCCTCCCAATGGGCGGAGAAGGGCGATCGCCCGTGGGGAGCCATTGAGCATGGCACGCCTTACTCCGCCAACTTCTCGAAATGGCATGGCGTGCCCCAGTATGCGGAATGGCACTCCATCTATTTTGGCGACAAGGCGTTTGAAAAAGAAGCACCTGCTTATGTCGAGATACTGGACCGCGTGCAGGAGCGAAAAGCGAAGAAAGCTTCCAAGGAAAATGCTGCTCCCTTTGCCGGTCAGGAACGTGCCCGGCTTGGCGAAGTAACCGCCCAGTATGATTTCGAAAGCCTCTTTACCCGCGAGACAAACCGCTACTGGCGCGCCTTTGGCGTGGCAGGCGGCTGGAAACCCTGGAATTTTGATACCGGTCTTGGCATTTCGCCACAGTACAAGAAGGGCGAGTTCTTCTACAGCGAGCTTTCCGAGGCTGACGCCGAAGCATCGCAGAAGGCTGCGCCGTCCTGGGTGAATCCGGTCTACCACGCCTATCGCGAGACGATGCAGCCCCTTCTTGTCTTCCTGGGCGGCCCTCCGGACCGCTTTACCGCCAAAGATCACGCCTTCTTTTCCGGGGAACGTTTTGAGAAATCGCTGGTTGCCATCTGGGATGGCAATGAGGATAAGACCATTTCCTATACCTGGACACTGACTTCCGGCAGCGACGTTCTGCAGAAAGGCGGGGAAACGCTTACCCTCAAACCTGGAGACATCCTCAAGAAACCCCTCGCGATTCAGGGGCCAAACGTCACTAAACGCACCGATGCCCGACTGACGCTAACGGTCCACCAGACCGGAGCTCCAGATATTACGGATAGTCTGGATCTGACCTTCCGGCCTTCAAAGAATGTACCGGAAACTCAGTCGCGCTGGGCGATCTATGACCCGCAGGGCAAGTCCGCACCCTGGATGAAGTCGCTTGGAATCAACGCCGTTGCTGTTGAGAATCGCGAAGCCTTTATCAAGAGCGGTGCGACGGTGCTCGTTATAGGTCGGGAAGCGGTGGAGTCGGAGCTGCCGTTTACCGTACAGGATGTCACCGACGGACTGCGCGTTCTGGTACTGGAGCAAAAGCCAATAGCGCTGGAATCCCTGGGCCTGCGAATCCAGGATATCGTCACCCGTAACGTGTATGTGCGGGACAAAGCCTCCCCTCTGCTGGAAGGCATCCACGAAGGAGATCTGATCAACTGGCGGGGCGAAGCTACCTTGTTGCCCAGGACCTCCGCCGGCATGAAGAAGTGGCCACTCGCTCGCCCACCGCACTGGGGAAACTATGGCGCCGTTGCTTCCGTGGTTATCGAAACGCCGCAGTATGGCTCCTTTACTTCCCTGGCCGACGCGGATTTCGGTCTCGCCTATAGTGCACTGCTGGAGTGGAGACAGGGCAAGGGTGGCATTCTGTTCTCGCAGTTTGATCTGACAGACCGCGTAGGTATGGATCCTGTCGCAACACAGATTGCCTGCAACATCATCCGCACTCTGGACAAGCCCTTTCCTGGCGATCAAAACCGGGAGATTCGCTATATCGGGAACACCGCCGGCTGGGACTATATTCGCCAGCTCGGCTTTTCATCCGAGCAATACCGTGCGGAAAACCTCGCTGCATTGCGCCCCGAGAAGGACATTCTCGTCATCGGCCCCGATTCATGGTCATTGCTAAGCGGACTGCAAGCCCAGGCCGGGCCACTGAAGACCTTCGTTGCTGCAGGCGGTCGGGTGTTTGTCCTTCCCCAGAAGGCATCGGAATTCACGTCTGCCTCCACTTCGTCCGCCTCTTCCCTGGTTGCCCTCAGGACCACCCGTGTTCGCAGCTCCAGCGTGTCGCAGAAAGCAGCCTCCGCTCCCATTCTGCGCGGCGTTGGCCCGCAGATGCTGCATTGGAGGACCTTTCTGGAGCAAGAGCGTTTCGCCAGGGATGGCGTGCCGGAGGGTGCCGCCGTATTGCTCGACGGTCTGGTGCTCGGCCTCCCCCAGGGTAAGGGTGAATGGGTCTTCTCCCAACTGGATTGGACGCCGCTGGAAGACCACAGTTGGAATCTGGAGAAATCGCGTTGGAATGTCCTGAAGTTCTATCGTCAGTTGCTTACCAACATGGGCGCATGCAACTCAGATACTCTGGCATCCCGCATCGTCAGTCCAAAGATTGTGGCCCCACTGGTTAACGTCCCTCTGTGGAAGATCTGGAACACTGTTGCAAAAACGAAGACAGCTTCCCTTGGCGGCACCTTTCCCGCGCTCAAGGAGCCGCTGCCAGTCGAGAAGGACTCTCCCCAGGCCATAGCCGCGGCGGAGAAGGACAAAGATACGAGCCCTGATGTTGTCGCCACTATCGGCGAAGGTGAGATCAAGACACCTGGACTGGAGGCTTCCAAAGCCGGTTGGCGCACGTACGGCCCCAAAGGCAGTAACGGCTTTGTGTACCTGGACTGGATATCCTCTGCCGAGGTAGGCAAGATCGGATACGCCCGCACCTATGTCTATAGCAGCAGGCCACGCCAGGCCACTTTTGCGGTGGGTGGTGATTACTGGATGGTCTTCCGTGTCAATGGCGAGGCATTTGTGGATTACAGCAAGGACAAACGGCCGGGCAATACGCCGTTTGCGGGGGAGTTTCGCTTTACAGCTCCGCTTAAACAGGGATGGAATCGCCTTGAAGCCAAGGTTGCCTCGGGCAGCAGCGGCTTCGGCTTCTGGTGTACGCTGAGCGATCCGGGCGACGCGGAGTTCCGCGCGGCCCTCGGAGTTCCCAGGGATGTACCGGAGTCCAAAACAGCCCGGCTCCTTGATGAGCCTGATCCCAATCCTAAGGAAGTGTTCTACGTCCGGCCCCTTCAACCCGATGACGATCCCTACCGCTTCAACCCCTGGTAAGCAGCGCCAGCGTGACGCTGGACCCTGTACGGTGAGGGATAGGAGATAGGAAGCAAAGATCTTAGATTATTGAAACGCTGTATATGACTAATGCATGGGGAATCTGTGAGTTAGCCCCGGTTTCCTTGGAAGCTGACTCCGCCGCGGGCTATCCGTCATCGCCGTCGCAGAAAATACGACTCGTGGAATGGAAGTCCATCTTTTGCCAGGAACACGATCATGACCATAAAGACGCAGCTCCAGATCCCATAACCGGATCCACGCTGGCGCTGGCCGATGCCTGGGAGGACGTCCGTGTGCCTCATAACTGGGAGCATTACCATGGATACCATGAGGTTTCCCATGGCAACCTGCATGGCACGGCCTGGTATCGCACTTCATTTGAGCGCGGCGATGAGTCCGAGAGGATCTATGCGTTCTTTGAAGGCGTGGGGAGTTACGCCACGGTGTATTGCAATGGGCATCCTGTTGGCGAGCACGCCGGGGGACGTACCACGTTTACGGTGGACCTTACGGCTGCCCTGTGTCCGGGAAGCAATATGCTCACCGTCCGCGCGCATCATCCTTCCATGATTGATGATCTTCCGTTTGTATGCGGCGGCTGCTGGGGATCGCCCAATACGGAAGGCTCACAGCCCTTAGGTATTTTTCGCCCGGCGTGGCTGGAACGAACAGGCCCCGTCCGAGTGGAGCCCTTCGGTCAGCATGTATTAACACCGGAAATCAGCAGCCAGCATGCTGTCATCGAAGTGCGGACAGAGATTCGGAACGCGACTGCCCAGATACAAGAGGTTTTATTAGAAACAGCCATCTTCGACCCGCAATCGCACCGCATCTTCACCAGGACGCAGCGGCTTCATCTGATGCCCAAAGAATTGCGCGTCGTCCAACAGATATTCCCGCAACTTGCGTATCCCAGGCTTTGGGAGCCGGAGAATCCCGCACTTTACCGTGCCCGGGCCATCCTCTCGACCTCCCAAGGCGTTTCGCATACGACAGAAACCACCTTCGGCCTCCGCTGGCTGGACTGGCCGGATATTCTGCAGCCGCACGTAGATTTAAACGTGACCTCTCCCGACCGCCGCGGAAACACGATCTCCAGCGGAATCGCGGAACGTTCCGCAGAAAACAACGGACTTACGAATGTCACCGTCAGGAATGCGGCACCAGCGAGAGTCGCGCCTATGGGCGTGGCCATTAGATTATCCGATCTGCAGCAAGTTCATGATCAGGATCCGCGCCAGGCCATCAATTCGCTGCCCGAGGTGGCATCTCTCGAAGTGGGGATTGCGTTCCAGAGCAGTGCTGCCACTAATGCGCGGCTGTGGTGTGAGATTCAGAATGAAGGAGGCACTATATTCCTTCAGCAGCTACGCGAGGATCTGGACCTTCCGTGCGGATCAACCCATTACCACTGGAAGGTCCCACAGATCTCCCGTCCCAGGTTGTGGACCGAATCAGATCCCTGTCTGCACCGCCTTATTGTCGAACTGCGCGGCGCCAACGGCGACTTGTGGGAGCGGAGTGAAACTTTGTTTGGCATACGAGAGTGCACCAGCGCCGGCGATACACTAAACCTGGAGCGTCCCTTACCTGCACCAGACACCCGGACGCCGGCGCACGATTCAGAGAACCGCATTCTCCGTCTCAATGGCCGCCCCTTGTTCCTCAACGGCACGTGCGAGTACGAAACCCTTTTGGGCGGGGATCATGCCTTTTCAGATGAGCAGATCGCTGCCCGTGTATCTATGATGCGCTCCGCCGGATTCAACGCCTTTCGGGACGCGCATCATCCCCACAACCTGCGATATTACGATCACTGGGACAAGGCCGGCATTGTCTGTTGGACGCAGATGGGTTCCAACATCTGGTTCGATTCACAGCAGTTTCGCGATAACTATCGGCAACTCACCCGCGAATGGGTGAGGGAGAGGCGCAATCATCCCTGCATCATCCTGTGGGGGCTGCAAAATGAGTCAGCCCTGCCCGAGGATTTCGCCATGGAGATCCGTGAGATAATCCGCGAGCTCGACCCGACGAGCCCCCGGTGGCGCCTGACGACAACGTGCAACGGCGGCAAAGGCTCCGACTGGAATGTTCCTCAGGAGTGGAGCGGCACCTATGGCGGAAATTTCAACAATTACAATCTGAAGAGCCTCCAGCTTGTAGGCGAGTATGGCGCGTGGCGTGCTTTTGGTACCCACACCGAGACGGAAGAATACATGGGCGACGAAAACGATCGCAGCGAATCCTGGGCATGTCAGGCTATGGAGACCAAGATCCGCCTCGGAGAAGCCTCCAGGGATTGTGCCATCGGCCATTTCCACTGGCTTTTCAACAGCTTTCCCAATCCCGGACGCGCAGCCAATAATTTCGAAGGCCCGGGAAATGCTCAGATCGGCGCCATTAACAACAAAGGCCTGGTAACCGCCTGGGATCAACCGAGCGATCTGTACTATCTTTATCGCGCCAACTATGCCGATCCCGCACGCAACCCGATGGTCTACATCGTTTCTCATACATGGCCGGAGCGTTGGAAGACGCCTGGAAAGCGCACGATCCGCGTCTACAGCAACTGTGCGGAAGTTGAGCTCTTCAACGGCAGCGTCTCCCTGGGTATCCGTAAGAATCCGGGCCGCGGGCGGCACTTTCAGTGGCAGGGTGTCGAGTTACGGACAAATCGTCTTCGGGCAGTAGCTCGCAACAGCCAGCTCTCAGATGTCGCAGAAGACATCATTCAGTTCGACTATCTGCCGGATGAGCCGGATACGCGCAACTTGCGGGCCCATCAATCCCGCCACATTCTGAAGGCGGACGAGGCCGGCATCGGCCACCCCGCTCTTTTCCGCATCAACTGCGGCGCCACGGAGAAACTAATCGACAGCGACGGGCGCCACTGGTCAGCGGACACTCTCTGGCAGGAAGGCTCCACATCCGGATCTGAAAGCTGGGGAAGGCAGTTTGAGAACATACCCGAAGATCTCGCCAGCCGCGGAATCACGACAATGCCGGTCACCGCCACTCTCATTGAGCCGCATTTTCCCCAGATCTACCAGCACTATCGATTTGGACGCCAGTTTCTCCGCTACCATTTGCGCACAGGCCCGGGCCTTTTCCGCGTTGTCTGCCACTATGCCGAGCCATGGTACGGCATAGGCGGCGGTGTGGACTGCACCGGATGGCGGCTCTTCGATGTCGCGGTTAACGGTAAGAGAGTGGATACAGACCTGGATGTCTGGGCTGAGTCGAGCGGCCATCACCGCGTATTGATCAAGAACTACGACGTCGAGATCGACACGGAAATACTCACCCTGCACTTTCCCCGTACCGCGGCCAGCCAGGCCATCATTTTTGCCATCGAGTGCTTCCGCCGCATCTGAGACCAATTCGCATCGTTATTTGGGAGGAAATCCGGGATCGATTTTGAGGTGCAGGCAAAGCGCGATTGAGGGAGTGCATGAGAATAATGCGTGACGGAAATCGCAACGAAGCATGCGACCAAAAGCAACCCGGATTTCCTCCCAACTAGTGATGCGAAATGGTCTGATACACAAATACCGGGGCCTCCGAAGACTCCTTATCTTCAGGATTAAATTATAACAGGCTCCTTTCCCATTGACGCCGCACAAGCCTTTCTCTTAAAAACAGGTTTAACCAGCGTACACTTCGGCGTTAAGGGTGTGACGCTGCGGGCCTTTCCCTCTTTTTACTATCCCAATTACCACCACCATGTCCGAAGACTCCAGCATCCCCAGCTTACCCGCCTCCCACTGGATGGGTGCGCTGCGCCAGGACGACCGCGATCTCCTTAGCTCTTACGGTGAATTTATCCCCGCCTATGCCGGTCAGGCCGTCATCCGTGAGGGTACGGAGCAGGATAACTTCTACTTTGTAGTCTCTGGCAAGCTGGAAGTACGCCGCGGCGGCGCGCTGGGCGAGCAGGTGGTGGCGTACATTTCACCCGGCGAAGCTATGGGTGAAGTCTGCATGTTTGATCCGGGCCCGGCTTCTGCCACTGTGGTGCCCACGGAGTTCTCCCAGCTTTGGCGCATTAACCGCGATGAGTTGCTGAGCTTCATCAACGACAATCCCGGCGCCGGCGCGGTGCTTCTTCTGGCGACCAGCTCCATTCTGGCTCAGCGTCTGCGCACTTCCGGTCACGCCGATACGCATTCTCCCGCGCTGTAAGCCTGCTTTCAGCCTTCAGGCGGCAATGGCAGAGCGCCAGGGTGTGGTGACACGGATGTTGAGGCATTGCCATATCCAAACAGGGGAAGACGCAACCCGGCGGTCTGCCGCGGGTTGCGCAAGTCCGTTCTGATCGATCTACCCCCTATGCGTACCCATCTGCTCCCCCGTGTGCTGGTGCTTGCGCTACACCTGGCGCTCGTGCCGGGTCTGCAACTGGCGCCCGGCCCTGGTCTGAGTCTCCGCGCGCAGACTCAGGACGCAAAGCCGGCTCCTGCCACATCTCCCGCGTCTTCTCCAGAGACATCAGTTGTCCCTGCGGCTGCACTGCCTCCACCGCCTCCGGCTCATGCCCCTTCACCGGCAGTCCCCACACTTCGGGTTTGTTGCTGGAATCTGAAGAACTTTGGGGTGACGGATCAGCTTTATAAAGGCCGCCGGTTCAAGGGAATGAAACCGGAGGAAGAGGTGCAGGCTATCTGCGCTCTTGTTCAGAAGCTGAAGCCCGATGTGCTTGCCGTACAGGAGATCATCAGCGCCGATAACGATATCTATCTGCTTCTGCTGCAACAGCGCCTGAAAGAAGCCGGAGTCGATTTCCCCCATGTTACCACGGCGCGTGGCGGAGATTCGCGTATCCAGAGCGCCTTACTTTCCCGGCTCCCTTTTCTCAGTGTGGCGCATCGGCCGGATGATACGTATGAAGTTTTGCGCCGCAGTTCCTTTCCGCAGGATGCTCCCCTGGCTAATAACAACAATGCAGGCGCAGATACCGAGATCCTGACACCCGCCAAAGACGCACGCGCGCCTACGGTGCCGCTGAATCGTTCCACTGCAGGCTTGGGAAACCCAGCGTCCCCGGCCCCTGCCGGTAGCGCGGGCGGTGTCAGCACTACCACGGCCATACTGCTTCTGAATCGCGCCCTGTTGCATGCGGTGGTGGAGCCCGCGCCCGGCCATAAAGTGCATATGCTGGTGGCGCATCTGAAGAGCCGCCGTGCCGCGCCTGTTTACGATGATCCCGCCACTGGTCTGAAGGGTGACGAAGTGATGCGTCGCGGGGAAGCCGCCGTGCTGCGCCGCGCAATGCTGGAGGCCGCCGGTCCTGGTGAGACCGAGCTTGTGCTGGCCATGGGCGACATGAACGACAGCCCCAACAACATGCCCATTCGCGCCATTATGGGGCCGCGCCCCGCCAGGGGCGTCGCCCCGGCATGGCAGATGCTGCCTCTTTCGGACTATCTGGGTGACACGTGGACTTCCTTTCACGCGCCGGGCGATACGTACAATCGCCACGATTACATGATCGCCAATACGGCGCTCCTCACCTTCTGGGATGCAGGCGCATCCTTCCTTTATCGCCAGAAAGAGTCCGACGTGCCTGA
>JBGGNE010000211.1:0-6179 GCA_041287705.1 Methylacidiphilales bacterium
TATACCATCTTCCGTTCGTTCCTTTTAAACGCATTGCGGGTTTCCTGAATGTCATCGCCCTTTATTCGCCGTCCCTGGCCTAGTGCCGAATGGCCCGGCGCAAAGCCTGCTGAGGAACCGGGGCATCTTCGGCCAAAGCGGCCAGATCTTCATCTTCCGCGGCACCATCGCCTTCACCCGCTTCATCACTGCCGGGGCCTGACGGTGCGGGGCCGTTCGGGTTGGGCTCGGGGCCGAAGCGCAGGATCTTGACGGCCTGGGGCAGAATCTGAATCTTGCCGGCACTGGCGCTTGTCCCGATGAGTTTATCCGCGTCCCACTTCTCCAGCTTCAGCGTCAGGCGGCCGCGACCATTAAGGTGGATGCCAACTTCACCGGGCACACGCTTGGGCGCCTCAACAACCGGCGCTGTGGGAGGCTTGGGGGCATTGGGATTGTTTTCGCCAGAGGCTTCGGGCTGCTCAATGACTTCAGGCTGATTGGCGGGCACATTGCCGGCGGGCTTTTTGTCGTCCTTGTCCTCCTTGTCTTTCTTCTCCTCTTCGGGCTTCTTTGGTATGGCTTCAGGCGCTGCAAAGGTAATGACATCAATGCGGGGCAGAGGAACCTGAAGCGTGGCGTATGGGCTCTCCAGAGTGGCGCTGCCGCCTTTGATCGCGGTGATCTTGCCGGTGACTTTGTCCTGATTGGCCAGAAGAATGCTGTCGTCGGCAGATGCCGCTGCCTTGCCTGTGGTCGCTTCCTCGGCTATGCGACCATCCCACTTGCTGATGCGGATGCGGCGCAGGCGGATGAGCCCCTGTCCCTGGTTGTAGAACGAGATACCGGTGCCGCCGCCGGCGAAGTTGCCCGTGTCCTTCCACGTTTTCACCAGCGCATCGTCCACAAAGAGGGCGATGCTTTTCTGCTCTTTATTGGTGCAGAGGCGGAAGCGGGCGCTGTTTTTGCGCTGCATGCTTTCCACCTGGGCCTGGCCCATCTGGTTCTGGCCGCCGTTACGGCTCATACGGTTCATGTACAGGTAGCCATTGCCGATCTGCAGCATGTACGCGTTACCGCCATAGCCTTTCAGTTCATCGGTGTAGATGGAGAGACCGAGCGAGAAATTGCCGGACCAGGAGAGATCAAACTCGATGGAGGAGAGATCGGGCAGCTTGAAATCCTTGCCGGTAAAACCATTGCGCGTGCTGATCATGGCGCCGTCTTTATAGCGCCATGTGTTACGCTGGCCCTGCTGCGTTTCCCAGCCTTCCATGTCCTTCGGGCCATCGTACAGGATATTGGTGGACCCGCGTATCGGGACCAGTCCGGCGAGGGCTTTGCGGTCGATGGTCAGCGTACCGGCATAGGGAGTCTCCAGCACCAGGTTCTTGTCATCCATGCTGATGATGGTGCCAGGTATTTCGTCGCCGTTTTTCAGCGAGACAATAAAGGAGCCCTCTGCCAGTGGCGGTGAAGGGAGGCCGGTGCGTTCGCCCAGCACCACTTCCTTCAGGCCGGGCAGGTTGAACATGATATCCTGTTGCGCCTGGGCAGTCTTCCACTTCATCGTGTTCTTGTCCGCGTCGGCCTGCAGCAGCTTGCCGCGCATCTTGTCGCCGTTCAGGAAGTAGAGCAGATCCGGGGATTCCTGATCGCCGGCCGGTTTGGTGGTAGCGGCGGGGTCACCGCCCGGGGCGCCTGCGGCGTTGGGCACCGCAATCGTATTGGGCTTGCCTGCCGGGGGTGGGGTATCGATCGGCACCACCAGCTCTGCAAAGAGCGGTGCCGTGCAAACGGTGCCAAACAGGACCAGCGCGGCGGTGGCCGTCCCGAAGGCGAAGCGGCCGGAGCCTGGGGAAAAGAGGCGCGCGGCGGTGGCACGGGTACCGGCGGGCATACGGGCGGGGCGTGAATGCATAGAAATGGGGGTGCGGCGCACGGCGGCGCTGGCTTGGCAAAGCAATGCGTTTAAAATGAAATGCGAGCGTTGTCGCTTTTGGCGGGAAAGGTAGCGTTTTATCCGAACCAGTGCAAGTGGATGATCTGTTTTGTGTCCGGTTGTGTGATGCAGCGCTGTCTGGCGACCAGCCCTTACCGCTCGTAAATCGGCAGGAACCCGTAATTCAGCGCCAGCGAGAGCAGCGAACCTGCCGTGCCGAAGATCGGCCCGAAGCTGCCATCCCAGCTGCCATCCTTACCCTGCGATGCCTGTAACGACTTGATGTTCGCCGCGTTCCATTCTTTCCAGCCTTCGCGGCTGTTCTGATACAGCGCCTGAGCGGCGTAGTAGAGGTAATACTGCAGGTAGCTCGTATCGTTCTCCGGACGCGTGCGCAGGAAGGCGGTGGCGGCGATGGCTTCCTTGCCCTTTTGCTTCTTATCCAGGGCGAACACGAGAGCCGCAATGGCCGTGCGCGGACCGTTGCCGCCATCCCTGCCGGTGTAGCCAATGCCTCCGTCCGCAGCCTGACAGCTTTTGAGATAGGCGATTCCCTTCTGAATGGCGTCCTCCGGCACGGGCAGGCCGGCGTTGCGCGCGGCAAACAGCGCGACCATCTGCGCACCGCTGACGGTGCTGTCCGCGTCACGGCTCTCCGGCGAGTATCGCCAGCCGCCCTGCGGGTTGATCGACTGAGCGTACAGGATAAGATCGACGGCCTTCTTCAGCGCCTGACCGATACGCGGGTCCTCCACCACGCCGTACGCTTCGGCCAGCACCAGGGTGGAGAACCCGTGGTTGTACATGCTGGTGCCGATGTAGCCGGTCTTTTCGTTCTGCTTGCTTAAAATATACTCCACCCCGCGCTTGATAACGGGCGCGTAAGGGCCGGTATTGGGGTCATCGCCGTGGGCCAGAAAGGAGAGCACCGCAAAGCCGACCACGGCGGGCTCCTGCCCCATGTTCTGCGTCCAGCTTCCGTCCGGAGACTGCGTACGTGCCAGGTACTCCAGGCCGCGGCTGTAAATATCTTCCAGCTCCGGCGGGATGGGATCTCCGCGATTACCAAAGAAATCCTGCGCGTTTGCCCGGCCGCCGGCCCCCATGATTCCCAGCACGCAGCACACAACCGTCCCCATACAAATGGATAGCACCAGCGTCCGAAGGATCGCCGCTGCTGTCAGGCTGCTGTGACGCCGTGAGCGCATGTCGATGATGCTGCACCATGCCAGGCAAGGAAGCAATGCGTAAAGTTAGGGTCACATCACATTTCAGCCGCACGAAAAAGAATGGCGCATGCCAATTTTAGCATTAAGGTGATGCATAAAATGGATATTCCATCTACGAACAATAATGGCATCTCCCATTGAGAAGACAGGATTGCTTGAAAATCTGTATTTTTGTACGATTTTTCTTCGATCTCAGACATATGCAACTAGTGAGATCAACATCTTAAGATTGATATGGGGAGGAAAAGAGCTTCGTAAACGGTTCATAGCTAATGTGGAGCTTTCTGAGTTTGCTTTTCAAATCTGTGAGCTTCTACTCGAACTGGACGCAAAATCTGTGCAGTCTGGCTCGCTGAAGGAATCGATCCATCGTTTTTGTACAGTTGCCTGTTTACAATTTCTTCAGAACTATCCCCATGACTACCATCATTTCGAAGGGCCGAGGAAGCTACCCGATGAACTCCGTCCGTACTATGATTCGGACATGTCTCCAGAAAATATCGCAATCCACTGGGATAAGGATGAAGAATTAGTCCTGCGCATCATATGGCTATGCATGGGTGAAGTTCGTGCTCTGACTAAACTTACGTATGGACTTAGTTCCTGGGAACTGATTACACGAGATTGCAAAAGACGATTAGCCGCATCAGAAATTGCGCAGTTTTGCCATGGACTACCCATACTGTTGAGGGGCGTTCGCCAACGCAGGCAGGAAAGGCCTGCCATAAGTAATAATCTATGCTGGGCTAAAGACGATAGTACCCAGATTATTTATGAAGAGTATGGCCCCGGCTTTTTTGCGAAATATCCATATAAAGAAGATGTTTTTTGCGTAAAGCTTGGAAAGCTTTTGGGAGAATTGCAGCGATTATAAAAGGAGGTACATACTTCCGGACGATCCGTTTCAGAGCCGCGCGACGGCGCTTGACTTCCGGCCCGGCGCAGTAGATTGATGGTAGGTTGCTCTGATCCTTTGCCTGCTTCCCTTCGCCCATGCTTATCTCTGAAATCTTTTACTCCGTGCAGGGGGAAGGCGCGCTGACGGGCGTGCCGTCGGTATTTATCCGCACGGCGGGCTGTAATTTGCGCTGCACATGGTGTGACACGCCATATACGAGCTGGCAACCTGAAGGCACGCGCATGTCGGTGGAAGAAATTGTGCGCATTGCCATGCTGCATTCGCCCGCGCGGCACGCGGTGCTGACGGGCGGTGAACCTATGCTGGCGCCTTCCATGCCCGCGCTGGCTAGCCTGCTGAAACAGAACGGCTTCCATATCACGATCGAGACGGCCGGGACGCTGCCGCCGCGACGCATTGCCTGCGATCTCGCCTCCATCAGTCCCAAGCTCGCGCACTCGACGCCTTCGGTTGAGGCGGCGGGGCAGGCGTGGCATGATCGCCATGATGCCACGCGGCTGAATCTGCCCGCGCTTCGCGAGTGGATCGCCACGGTGTCCGACTATCAGTTGAAATTTGTCGTGCGCGATTCGTCTGATCTCCAGGAAGTGCGCGACCTGCTGGACTCCCTGCAAATGCCGGTGCCGCCCTGGCGCGTGCATCTCATGCCCGAGGGCACCAGCATGGAAACGCTCAGCGGCCGGCAACTGCCGCTGGTGGAGTTATGTAAAGAGTATGGCTACCGTTACTGTCACCGACTACATGTGCAATTATTTGGTCACAAACGTGGCACGTAACGATCATTCATTGACAAAACATGAAATTTACGCCAGAATACACGCCGTTGAGCAGGTGAAATAAGAGCGCACTTTTTCCACTAGATAAAAGTGAAAGCCAGAGTAAGTTTGACTACTTTCGCGGCTAACATCAACTATTGTGCAAGAAAGTACAAAATCTCGATTGATGTGGGATCGCGAATTCATTACTTTACGAATGTGAGAAATAACTTTCTCTTGATTAAATGCATCGTCCTGGGGGGATTCACCTTTCCCACGCCCTTTCTTGTGCTTTTTTATGGCATGGATATCGCACCCCAGATTAACGACGTGCAGCACCGTTTCGCTTTCGTTACCTTTCTGATACTGTCGGGCGGCATGCTGGGCGCTATCTTTTATTACAAAGATTCCAGTATCATGGCCCTCAAGGACTGGTTTCCATCCCAGCGTAATAACATCTTTGAGCGCGCTGCACGCCTGAATGTGCCCGACAGCCAGAGCTCGGGCACCCCCAGCCGTATTTCGGAGTACAGCGAAGCGGAAGATTACGTGCCGACCCGGAACAAGCGCACTTCGCCATCGGAATCGCCGATCGCCACAAGACGGTCATCGAACGACCACGCGGCCTGAACGATTTCAGACGCAAAGTTCATGGTGCTAAGCGGCGACTCGACCTGACTGTTTTCCGCCATCTGCGGCACTTCGATATTCCACACAGCCAGCCCGCCATCGCGGGCGCCACTGACGGCCAGAGGGCCGCGATGCTGGCAGGCGAGCGCGGAGACATTGGCCTCGTGCCAAACCAGTTGGCGCGGTTCGCGACCCGCTGGGCCGGGGCCGCCGCAGTCCCACACCGCGACTTCGGGTGCGCCGCCTGTCGCGAACCAGCGGCTGCCTTTGTGCCATGACATTTCGCGCACTTTGGTGGCGAAGCCGCTCATCTGCATTTCGTCGGGCTGATGAGTGGTGCGCCAGATATGGATGCCCTGATCCTGCGTGCCGGCTGCAGCCCAGCGAAGGTCGGGGCTCCAGCTCAGGGAAATCAGCGGGTTCTTGTACTCCAGAGTGCGTTTCAGCTGGCCATCGCTGGTTCCCCACACAGCGACGCCGCCGAATGAGGCTGTACTTACCATCTGCTTACTGCCCAGCCACTTCAGGCCGGAAATAGCTTTGGGATATCGCGCGTGCTCGCGTACCAGTTTGCCGGTGCTGTCCCACAGCCGCAGAGTGCGTCCAGCGGCGGAAGCGAGGCGTGGGTAAAGCGGATTGGAGTTCTCCGGGCGGCTCCAGGCCAGATGTTCCACCATTTGCTCGCCGCCTTCCAGCTCCAGCAGTTGCGGGGCCGTGCCGGCGTT
>JBGGNE010000212.1:0-4516 GCA_041287705.1 Methylacidiphilales bacterium
CGTTCCTCTCGAAGAAACCGACATTGACGGCCCCAGCCGCCGCATCCCGCCGCGCATCACCGCCCACTGGACGCGCCGCCTCGCCGCCGCTTTGCGCGAAGATCTGGGCCCCATCCTCGTCTTTGCGCCGCACCGTAAAGCCGCCGAAAACCTCGCGACGGGTGCCGCCAGAGACATTCCGTGTCCCCATCCCCTGCGGCTGACACCTGAGCAGCAGCTTGCCGCGGGGCCGCAGCTCAGCAAACTTCTGGCCGCGCGCGTCGCCTACCACCACAGCGGCCTCAGCTACGCCCAGCGTGCCGGTCTTATTGAGCCGCTGGCCAAGGCCGGACAGCTGCGCATTGTCGTCGCCACTCTTGGACTCTCGGCGGGAGTCAATTTCTCGCTGCGCTCTGTGCTCGTCACCGGCACCAGCTTTACCGCCGGCGGACTGCCCCGCGAAGTCGCGCCGGCGGATCTCCTTCAGATGTTTGGTCGAGCGGGACGCCGCGGACTGGACGATCAGGGTTACGTGCTGGTTACCGACAGCTCTCCGCGTCTTGGCCAGGGCCGCCCCGCCACTCTGCGCCGCGCAACGCCACTCCCCTGGCGCCCGCTTCTGCGCCGGCTCGCCCAGGGTGTCCCCATCGACGAAGCGTGCGCGGACTATCAGCGCCGCCTGTTTACCGCGGACTTTATCCCGCTTGGCATCGAAGCCACAACGCCACTTCCCAAACCGCTGCCCTGCAAACTCTTAACCGACACCGCCCGCGCCCGTCTCGTCCGCCGCGACCGCAATCCCGCACCGTTCTGTATTCCCTGCCCGCACCGCGCCGACTGCCTGGCCCTGGATCCCAGGCCGACGCTGATCTGGCTCTGGAACCGCCTTGGTCTTCTCGATCGCGACCTGCTCATCACCCCTCGAGGGCGTATCGCGGCGCAGTTCGTCGGGCCGGAAGGGCTGGCCGTGGCCGCCGCCATCGAGGACGAGGCTTACCCGCTGGACGAACTCATTCTCGACTTTGCCAATCTGGCAGCCGGAGACCGCTTTGCCGGCACCGAATCGCGCTGGGCGGGCCACCTGCCCATGGCGTGCCAGAAAGCCTATAAGCGCTTCTCCTGCGAAGGTTTCCTGCAGGATGGCGTGCCTATCAACTACGGCTCCGGCGGCGCCGAGATCATCCGCACCATGCGAGCCCCGGCCGGTGCAATCCGCCGCCACATCCCCGAAGCCGTGCTCGACGAGCAGATTCGTCGCGGCGACATAGATCGCCTTCTTATCGAGTGGCGGTCGCTTATGCGCCAGATAGCCCACGGCCAGTCCTTCCCGGAAGTGCCTCGCTGGCAACAGCTTCAGAGCCTGTGCCGTGCCGAACTCGCCCCACTGGCCCAGCACGGACTCCCTCCGCTCCCCGTCATCCCTGCCGATCAGCTAAAAGCCGTCTCGCATCGCCTGCCGACTATTTAGGCTGGGGCGTTTTAGCCAGAGGGCCAAGCAACAGATTCTCTCTCTCTCCTGACCTCAGGATATTCACTGAGGATACCAAGGGAGATCAAGAAGAGCCGGAACATCGGATTGTTATTGCTGATATTCTCACTCCTCTGCTCCACTTTCAGTCGCACCTCGGCCATGGGCAACGCAAGCCTTGCAATAATAGCGCCCGCGCTTTACCCTGGAATGCCTGCTATTTATCTATTATAGAGATTTCATCAATCCGAATTAACCGATTCCCGCGTCGGTCTTTGCCCATGTATCGCCCTATTCCTGTCCTATGAAGCATTGCACTATGCTCTCCCACCGGCTCCTGCGCTTTATCGCCGCAATACTTATGACAACCGCCGCCGCTTCATCTCCGGTGTCCACCACGGCCCAGGATGCTCCCGCGACGGCAGCGGCACCAGCCCCAGCCCCGGCTCCCGAGCCAACGACCGCCGCTGATTCCAAAGCCGCCGCGAAAGCTCCTGATGGCCCCAAACCCGGCTCCGTTATCCGACTTTGGGACGGTCCCGCGCCCGGTCTGATCGACAACCCCGGCGAAGAAAAGCCCGGCGTTGGCGGGCGCGTCAGCAATGTCTCCGTGCCCAGCCTGGATGTCTATCTGCCCGCTAAAGAAAAGTCTAATGGCATTGCCATCATCGTGTGCTCCGGCGGAGGGTATGCACAGATTGCCTCCGGACCGCGCGGGTCGGGCGCTGCGGCGGTCTTTGTCCCGATGGGCTACACGGTACTGTCGCTGAAGTATCGCCTGCGGCCGCCGTCCACCGACGTGCACCGCGACGCTCTGGAAGACGGCAAGCGCGCCGTGCGCCTCGTCCGCAGCCGCGCCGCCGAGTGGGGCCTGAAGCACATCGGCATCATGGGTTTTTCCGCAGGCGCCAACCTGGTGCTCAACCTCAGCACTCACTTTGATGCCGGAAACCCCGCCGCCACGGATCCCCTGGAAAAGCTGAGCTGCCGCCCCGATTTTTCCGTGATGGCCTGCCCATGGGCCGGCGGCAAAAAGATTGAGAACTACCCGGTCGCCAAAGATGCGCCGCCCGCGCTGATCTTACACGCCAGGGACGACAAGACAGCTCCTTTTGCATTTGCGGAGCAGATTGAATCCGCATGGAAGGCAGCCGGCGCCCCCGTCCTTCTTATCCCGTATGAGAAAGGCGGCCACGAAGCGTTCAGCTTCCCCCACATGAGCGCTCGCGACTGGCCTGGCAAGTTTATGGACTGGCTGAAAACGACGCCCTCCGGACTGTAAGACCAATCGCCTGCGGCTGCAGCCTTGCGTTATTGCTCCGAAACAACGCAAGGCTGGTCTTATATCCTCATTGAATATTGGTGAGATTCAGCATATAAAGGAGGACGCGCCCCCCACTTCCGCTTGCCTCCATGCCCCGCAAACCAGCATCAGCCAACGCCTCGGAATCGACCGCCTTACCCGCCGCACCAAAGAAAGGGGCCAGACGAGGGAAACTGCCTGAGCCCGCTACGATCAGCGTAACACCATCACCGCCGACGCTTCCGCGCTACCGCAAAAAGAAGGTCATCGTCTCCGCGGATTTCACCAACGGCAAGAACACCCTCCAGTCCAGCTCTGGCGCGACCGCCTCTACGGCTGCCGCGCCGACCGATTCAGCAGCTTCTTCCTCCCCTGAGCGTACGGCACGCAACCTTGCGGCCCAGCGCTATCAGGAGCGAGCCGGATCCCCCAGCTTTCAGCGACGCGGCAAGCTTCCCCTCGTCAACTCACGGCCGTCAGGTGTTCTCTTCCCCGGTCTGTCCGTGGGCGAACTTAGGTCGCTTCTCGATCCCCAGCGCGCGATTCGCCACATCCTGCGCACGGCCGTCCGCCTTACCCAGGCGCGAAGCGGCTCCTTTGTGGTGGTGAATCCCAACACGGGTCTGCTGGAAATAGAAGACAGCTATGGCCTCAACCGCCGCGTGCGCAAGGTGTTGCTGCGCATGGGTGAAGGCGTCACCGGCTGGGTGGCCCAGACCGCCAAGCCGTTCCGTATCGGCGATGTCCGCACTGAAGCCAAGTACGTGTCGGTCAGCTCGCGCGTGTTGTCGGAAATGGCGGTGCCGATCGAAATCAAGGGGCAGGTTGTCGCGGTGCTGAATGTCGATCACATCAGCCTTAACGCCTTCACCGCCGACCACGAACGCCTGCTCATTACTCTGGCCAACGAAGCGTCCGAATGGCTTCGTCAGGCGTGGGAGATCGAGCAGTTGAAAGGCCAGTCCCTGCAGCTCACCTCGCTGGTGGAGACAGGCCGCATGATCGCCTCCCAGACGAATCTGACGGAGACGCTGGAAGCAATCACCCTGCAGGCCAACAGGCTGATGAAGACGCGCATCTGCTCTCTCATGCTCCTGAGTCAGGACGAGAAGGAGCTGATTCTGCGCGCATCGCACGGGGCGAGCGTCAGCTACCTCAACAAGCCCAATCTGAAGCTGTCGGAATCGCTGCTGGGTGTTGTCGTGACGCGCCGCAAACCGCTGGCCGTCGCCAACGTGCAGGATAATCAGAGCTACCAGCATCTGGAAGTGGCGCGCATGGAAGGGCTCACTTCCCTGCTGGCCGTGCCGCTCATCTTTAACGAGAAGATTCTGGGCGTGATTGCCGTGTACACACGCAACGTGCACCGATTCTCCAACGACGAGATCAAGCTGCTGCAGGCTCTGGCAGATCTTTCCGCCGTTGCGATCGAGAAAGGCTCGGCCATTACGCATGTGGTGGAGACGGAAGAGAAACTGCGCGCCAGCGAGCGGCTCTCGGCCCTGGGTCTTCTGGCGGCGGAAATTGCGCACGAGATCCGCAATCCCCTGTGCGTCATGCAAATGCTCTTTCACGCGCTGGCCGAGGCTGTGCCGATGGATCCCGTCTCACGGCGCGACGCGGATATCATTTCCCAGAAGATGAAGCATCTAAACCGCATTGTGGATCAGGTACTGAACTTCGCGCGCTCCTCGGAGCCCACCAAGGAGCTGATCCACGCGCCCGAACTGCTGGACGATATCGGCCTGCTCATCCGCCACAAGCTG
>JBGGNE010000213.1:0-37401 GCA_041287705.1 Methylacidiphilales bacterium
AATACCAGAATTGCTCCAACGCTTGCCCGTCCCGCTTCCATCCATCCGTCCCACCATCCCATGCATCGCGTCTTCCTATTCCTGGCCGTTCTGCCCGCCCTCGCCTTTGCAGGAGGCTGCACGGATGAACAAAAGAAGTCCGTCGGTGCTCTGCCAGTCACCGATACCTCCGACACCTCCGCCCCATCTGCTAACGCTACTCCAGTCGACGCTGCGAATGCCGCCACGGACGATATCTGGCGCGCAATTTCCAAAGCATACGCGGACGGAACCGGGGTCTATCGCCTTGCGCCGGGAACCTACCGGCTGAAGCCGCCCGCCGGGGAAGTCTCGTGTCTGCCGCTGCGCGACATGAAAAACTTCACCCTGGATTTCACCGGAAGCACGTTCGTAGTGCCGCGGGAGAACCGGTTCCTCCTCCTTGAGGACTGCGACGGCATCAAGCTCAAAGGCGGCACGGTTACGCGGGCGGTGCCGGCCGGTTCGCAGGGGCGAATCGAGTCGATCGGTGAAGACCGCAAGTCCGTGAAGATACAGATCTGCGAGGGATATCCGGCCGACATCGACAACACGACCTTCTTTCCACGCATCCCCATCTTCAACGTGGTCGATCCCGAGTCGCGCCGCTTCAAACCGGGCGTGCCGGATATCTACATCACCCGCGTGGAGCGCACCGGCCCGACCGAGTTTCGCTTTCACCTGCGGGAGATCCTGCCCGCCGATTCCCCTCTTCAGCCCGGCGACTACGCCGCCTGGCGCGGCTACGTGGCCACCGATGTTGCGCTCCGCTTTTGCCGCACTACGGTGGTGGAAGACATGACCATAAAAGGCGCCGCGGGCATGGTGTTTCAGGAGACGTGCGGCCACGGCGGCAACCGCTTTGCGCGCTGCCTTATCACCTACGGAGAGCGACCTTCCGGCGCCACCATCAATCCGCTGCTGGCGAGCAATGCGGACGGCTTCCACAGCAGCTCCATGCGCACCGGCTTTACGCTGGAAGACTGCCACACCGAGGGCCTGGACGATGACGCGGTTGCGATTCACGGAGCCTACGCCATGGTCACCGAGTCCCGGGGAAACACAGTGATCCTCGACTCCCGCACTGTCATGGCGCAGCGCAGCGGCAATCACCCCTTCTGCGCCCCCGGCGACCGCCTCCGGGTGTACGATACAACCGCCGCCCGCGTGACGGAGGCGACCGTCCGGTCCGTCAAGCAACTCGCGGGCTACACGCCGTCGGCGGAGATCATCACGTCGTCCCGCTTCTTCAAATCGCGCGCCGGCGCCCTGTACTGGGAGGTAGAGCTGGAGCAGCCCGCAGACCTCAAACCCGGCTGGTTTGTCGCCAACACCAACGCCCTGGGCAGCGACTTTGTCATCCGCAACTGCTCCATGAAGAACCAGCGTGCGCGTGCCATGTTCCTACGTGCGCACAACGGCGTGGTCGAGGACTGCACTATAGAAGGCACGCTCAACGCCGCCATCCTGGTCATGCCCGAGGTGCTCTGGTGGAATGAATCGGACTACGTCCGCAACCTGACGCTGCGCCGCAACACCATACGCGGCGCAGGTCTGGCCAACCAACCCTTCGCCGGTGCCGTAACCGTGGCCGCCTACGAGCACGGCGCCTATGTCACCTCACCCCACGGCCACGAAGGCGTTATCATCGAGGACAATACCTTCGAAAACAACGACGGCATCAACCTGCTCCTGTCCTCCTCCACAGATGTGCAAATCCGCCGCAACCGTTTCATCCGCCCCATGCACGTCCCCGCGCGCAAAGCCGGCACAATAGAAATCAACTACGCCGCGCTGATCTGGATAGCCCACACCCGCCACGTCACGATGGAGAACAACCGCCTGCAGAGCCCGGGCTCCTGCCTTGAAAAGGTGGTGGACAGAGTCGGCGATGTAACTGGCAGCGGTTTTGAGGATATTGTGCGTGAAGAGTCTCCGCCAAATAAAGGAGTCTCCGGAAAATAAACGGTGCAACTTAACCCCGCCCGCACTCGCGGGCTCATTCAGGCCATGACCTTCTCCCGCGTCCTGTTTCCCAGCTCCAAACGGGCGCTGCGCCAGCTGGCGGAAGGCACCGTTCTGGCCCAGGCCTGTGGGCTTGATCCCGCAGAAGCCTTTGACGAGAACGATCTTTACGCCGCCATGGATGCCCTTTCCGGTCACTGGGTTGCCACCGAAAAGCAGCTCTAGGAGTCTGTCGGGTTTACAGCGTAAGTCGTTGATGATCAAGAGTGAGACAATTTGGCGCTAAAAATTAAGTTCTTCATTATCAACGCGTTACAAGAGTGAGAAGTGCCAAACCCGACATTCCGGATGTTGGTGAGGCGCGCATACCGTGCGGTGACGGGACTATCGAGCTGGATGTACTCGTGCAGGGCATCCCGGATGTTGTCTTGGCGATCCACGCAGCGACGCCATGCCTTGCCGTCAGCGGAAACCTCCAGCGTGTAGCGATATACTTCGCCTTCGGAATCTGTGCCAATCGCGGTGCTTCCTTCATCGGCAAAATTGAGCAGCATCCAGCCTGGAGAATTGTTGCTGGAGGGATCGGCGACCCCGCCAGGTACGTATTGTGGAAAATCACCCTGGTAGGTGGAGCAGACAAGCTGATCAGGCTCTTTGCCATTGGGCAGATGCTTCGAGACACCGGCCACCGCCGCACATCCATGGGCGGCTGCCGCAGCCCATATGTATATTCGTGAAGAGGTTTTCGTAGGGAGCCGTATGTGGTGATCGAAGCACAGATCCGCGCCTTTTCCGTCCGAGAACACATTTCCTGAGCCGATACTGATCGAGATATCGTGGATAAACGTATTTTCGTAGGTGAACCGGGTGAAGAGATTGTCATCACCCTGGAAGTAGACGCCGTGATGCCCGGTACAGCCACTTACGACATCGGGCTGGCGCGAACAGGTGAACTTTACATCCACCACGCTGCATAATGAGCCAAAGCCGAAGATTCCGCTGTCGGCGTTGTGAATGCGGATGTTTTTGATCCAGCAGTCCACAACGTTTTCCAGCGCGATGGCGTTGTGGCCAAGTTCCTTGAAGTGTCCCGGATAATCGGTCTGCGGAAACTCGAAGCCGAGGTTTTCGGCGCCGCTTTCCGTAACGTCGGGATTAAACGCGAGAAGTTCGGGCTTCCACTCCGGCTTTATACCGAACCGCAGCGGTCGGTCGATCTCCACCTGGTTGCCTGATATCGAAACTATTTGGCAGACAAGTCGGGCGGTAGTTGAACCTTTAAGCTCGCGCGTCTCGCCGGGATCGTTGGAGTAGAGATGAGCCGCCAGGCTATTATCAGGAGTGTCGGTCTGGCGGATCAGAATCCTCTGCTTGATTGAGAGACTATCGGCTGTGGAAACCTTGATAAACCGAGAACCGCGCTTGTGCGAGCCCTGCACGGAACTAAGAGCCGTAGTCTGGCGCTCTCCCTTAAACCACAGGATTCCGCCCGACCAGGAGTAGTTGGAGGTGCGTTCCCCGGTGGTGGTTGCACCCCAGTCAGGTCGGATATCGCTGAGATGAACAGGGCATACCAGCACGGATTTATCCGGACTTTCGCCACGCAGTACGACGTTGGAGCGATTAATCTCAAGGATTTTGGAGATAACGTAGCGCCCCGTAGGTATTTCGATCGCGCCCTGAACCTCCGAAATCGCTTTCAGGAAAGCATCCGTATCATCGTGATTGCCATCTCCGACGGCGCCAAAATCTTTGATGTTCACTCCTTTGGGAAGATCCGGGAGCGGGTCGTTGCCGCTATGGTAGCCAGCCCATGAGAAATCGGGAAGCCGGTCTTCCGGAGTCCAGAGTTCACCCGAGCTGCCCCACAATCTTGAACAGGAAAGCGTATTGGCGGAGGTAGCCTGCATGGAAATCCATACAACGCCGATTTCGCAAAATGGAAAGTGAAAACTGAAGGCTTTCCCACGGCGGCAGACCTACAGCATATCTAGGGAGTCAAGAGAATAAGGCATGACCGAAAGCGCAACGATGCATGCGCCCAAAAGCAACCCGGATTTTCTCCCAAATAACGATGCGAATTGGTCTGAGATCCCCCGTATCCATATCAGATATAGTTAAAAAAAGATGTCGGGATGTCCCGAAGGCTGAGAGCCATTCGTCTTACTTGCAGACGAGGCCACAACATGTACCACTTAACTTTCAATCATCCACGTAACGGTTTAACGAGAGCAAACATTTCTTCACTCAAGCTTGCTGATGCAATGCATAGAGTGTACGGGGAAGGCATGATGCTGCTCCGTTACGCAAGTCGCGTGCGAGGTGAGATGAGCGACCGCGTGCCTCGGACCTCCAGGGCAATGTGCGAGCTGCTTTCGGACGAAATTGGCGAATGCCTGGATCTCTTCTCCCGCGCTGCGCTGCGACGGAGCGTGATGCTTGGCTCGCACACGGCCGAGGTGTCAGCCCCACGCGGGGCCAAAGTCATGCGACTCGACAGCCTGTGCTACGAACTCGTGGAGTTCAGTTACGTGGTGCAGAGCGCCGTCTCCTGCGCTCGCGCCTCGCATGACCGTGAAATAACGGGGCTTCTCGTCGACCTTATGGAGGTCATTCAGCGACTGGAAGATAAGCTGAAGGTCATTCTGGAGAAAGTAGCAACCGCCATCCAGCCCGATATGGAAGCGGTGGTTTTGGCAGCGGGGGTGTAGAGGTTGGAGGTAAAGAACGGGGTAGTAACCTGCCCAGGCCAGAACACCTGCTTCGAGCACAAAGCAGCGGTGATAGCGTGTTCCGCTTATCTTTCCTCTTCGACCTGATTCACCTCAACCACGGGATGGAGGTTGTAGGTCGACATGTAGAACATGCTTTGGGCCGGGGCCTGGGGCGCGGCATTGGCGTACGAGATAAGGAAGTTGCGATACGCTTTGCCGCGGCGGCGCAGAATTTCTTCGGTTTGATCAATAGCGCTGTTGATCTCCGAGAAGTCGGCGGTGATGGTGCCAGGTGTGCCCGGATCTGTTGGGGGAAGGGGAGGGATGACGGGATCTACTGGATCAATAGGGTCCACGGGATCTACGGGAGGCACCGGCGGCGTGGGGGGAAGGAGTGCCAGCTTGTAATTAATGCCCCGGGAAAGTCCGCCGGGGTAGCCATACCAGATGCCGCCTCTTTGCGGCAGGCCGCTCAGGTTTCCAAGAGTGGAAAGCTCATCGGATACAGCGTAGACGGAGAGATTCCCCGTGGACGTGATGGTGCCGTTGTTGGTGAAGCGTGCATTGGTGCCGTAGGCGGGCTTGATAGAGTTCAGGTTATCGGCAATAGCCACGAAGTCCGCGTCGCCGGTGAGGCTGACTACGGAGCCAGCCTGGTAGGTGATAGAGCGTCCTGCGATGTAGAGTACGTCGCCGCCGGATTGCACACTGGCGCTGGTCGTGATGTCTCTGGCCGCGGCAGAGGGCGCGTTGAAGAGGCTGTCATCGACAAGCGGCCAGGCGGGGTCGCCCAGGATGCCGGAGGTTCCATCAAACCCCGCGATGAAGGCGAAGCCGCCCGTACCGGTGTTCTGGATGTTCTGCACCAGAGTGAGATTGCCCCTGGAGAGGAGGCTTAGCGTAAAGGGGGAAGCTGGGTTGCTGATGGCCGCGCTGACGGTGAGATCTGACGAGGTAACCAGCGTGAACCCACCATAGGGCAGGGCCTGGGTAATCAGATTTGACATCAGGGTGCCTACCTCGCTGCTGGAGGAGGTGGTGGCGATGTCGCTGTCCAGCGTGCCAGTCCGGATAAGGATGCTGGAGCGACCGGGGATTACCTGGCCGGGGAGTCCGCGGTTGCCGATGATGGGGCGGGACCACGCGGTGGTGGCTCCAGCAAAGGCTTCCAGCGAAGTTTCGCCGCTGATGTCGATGGAGATCTGCCCGGAAATGCCGCCAGGGACGGGGAGGTTCATGCCGCCGTGGCCTATCATGACATAGGCGTTGGTATTGCTCCGTGTCTGCATATTGAGCGTGTCGGCAGTAATCCAGATATTGCCCGTAATGCCGTCGGTATTTCGGGTGGAGACAAGGGAGCCATGCCCAATCTGCGCGAAGCCGACGTTGCCTGGGCTGCCAAGGAGCGAGAGTACTCCTCCCACTATATTGACTCGGATGTTTCCGGTAATGCCTCCGTTTTCTGAGTTTTGGCCGCCATGGCCTATCTGTGCCTTATTGATGGTACCAGTCAGGGAAACGCTGAGGTTTGCCCCCTCAATGGTGATATCTCCGAGGATGTTTCCGGACGGCAGAATGGATTCGGCACCGCCGTGACCGATGGTGGACCCGGTGACTGTACTGGTACCGCCAACGAGCGAAAGACTGCCGGTGGTGCCATTCCCCTGAATCAGAATATTGCCGGAGATACCCGCACTTAGCGTAAAGTTATCGCCGCCATGACCGAGATTTGCGTAGCCAAATGAAGTGCCGCCCCCTGTCATTGACATGCTGTTGATACCCGAAATGGTGATACTGCCCAGCATCAGGGTGGCACTGAAGCGGCTGCCACCATGGCCTATTCGCGCGTAATTGGTGTTGGTTCCGTTGGCGGCGGTGATGTTCAGCGTGGTGACATCCGTAAGAGATATATTGCCATCGATAATCGTGAAGTTGGAATCGGAGCCGCCATTTCCCACCTGCGCGTAGCTGGACTGCCCATTTCCAGCCAGAACATTTACTGTCGCGGGGCCGGCAGCCTGCCCTGTAACCGTGATGCTGCCGCTCACCTGAGGAACTACGGCAACCGTGATCGCGCTTCCGCCATGGCCCAGCATGGCGTAGCTGTAGGCATTGGTGCCGCCCTGCAGACTAACTGTGGCGCCAGGAGTCAGCCCCACGCTGATCTGGCCGACAAGCAGCGCACTGCGGTAGGCATAGCCACCATGGCCCACCTGTACGTAGCTCTCACCCGTACCTGCGGTAAGGGCAAGGCCGAATATATTGCGAAGAGTGATATCTCCGGCTGTGGACTGGGCTGCGATGTTGTTGCCGCCATGGCCGACCTGCGCGTAGGCCGCGCCGGCAGTGCTGCCCCGGACGTTGAGAGTACCGCCGGAGGTGATTGCCTGTACAAGGATATCGCTACTGATAACGCCCGCAGTGGTGGCACGATGGCCGATCTGTGCGTACGCGTTAGCGCCACTGACATTCGTCTGGCTCTGGACGGTAAGGTCAGAGAATTCCCTGACAGTAATATTTCCGGTGATGTCACCCGTCGCAGTAGTGTCGCCGCCACCATGTCCTATCTGGCCATAAGCGCCCTGGCCGTACCCACCATTCACGCCGTAAAACGTGCCCGCACCCAGTCCGGCTATGGAAATACCGCCGGCAATGTTGCCAAAAGAGGAGAAGTTGCCCCCGTGCCCTATCTGCGCAAAACCGCCTGCCGACAAGGCACTGAGATTCAACTGGCCGATATCCGTCAGGGTGATATCCGCGCTGGTGACGCTCGGTGATCCTGTGATATAGGCACCGCCGTGACCTATCATGGAGAAGGAGTTTATCCCTCGTCCCGGTGTCAGATCCACTCGAGTGTAGTCGTTAATGGTGATGTCGCCTGAGATAGAACTCACCCGCACATCACGACCACCGTGTCCGATCTGGGCATACCGGTTCGTCTGATTGTTGGAGGGCATGCTTAGGTTGAGATTATCCGCGCCGGTTCCATCCACGATTATGTTGCCGGATATGCCGCCGATCACATAGACACCCTGACCGCCATGGCCTATTTTGGCAAAGCTGTTGCCGAAGAAGGGATTCATCTGCACTTCCCGTATATCCGTCAGGGCGATATTGCCGCTGAGAGAGTTGACCCGCATATAGCGTCCGCTGCCCAGGTAATCGGCGAAGCCACCGTGGCCGATCATGGCAAAGCTGTTGCCCAGGGTGGACGGGCCGCGCAGGTTGAGCACCGCGCCCGTGCTTACGCCGGTGATGTTAATGTTGCCGGAAATATCCGTACCTGTGCTGCCGACTGTCGGTGTGGTGGTGCTGTTGATGTTATACCCGCCATGCCCGATCTGCGCGTACTGGAATGAATCGCCGGAGAGCACGTTTGCCGTCACAAGGCCATCGATAGTGATGTTGCCCGAAATGTCCGAATTACCTGCCGCAAAGTTAAAGCCACCATGGCCCACCTGGGCATATGCCTGGCCGCCCAGAACGTCCAGGCTGCCTGTGGCACCCTGAAAGTGCATCGCGATGCCGCCGGTAGTACCCGCGCCGGTAACGGTTACAAGGCCGCCATGGCCTACCTGTGCATACGAGCCCTGCCCGCCATCATCCACCACAAGGCTGCTGATGTTGGAAAGGCTGATATCGCCACCAAGATTAGCAACCGTAAGAGTAGCGCCACCGTTGCCGATACGGGCGAAGCTGAGCATAGCCGTACCGCCGTGCACGTTGGCTGCAATGGCGGAGCCATCCACCGTAACGTTGCCGTTTACGTTGCCGGTGTACGTGCCGGAGCCGCCATGGCCCAGCATGCCATAGGCCGTGCCGCCGCCACTGTTGGCACCGAGTACGTCCAGCCGATCAATGCCGTTCAGCCAGATGTTGCCGCCGAGACCGGATGCAGTGACGCTAAAGCCGCCATGCCCGATTTGTGCATAGGAGTTCGTGTTGGAGCCACCCTGCAGAATAACGTCCGCACTGTTGTCGGCCTGGCGGATGAGAATGCCCGAGCGGATCAGGCCAGTGATGCCGGAGCCGGCTCCTCCGTGCCCTATCTGTGCATACGCCGTATTGCCGCTACCTCCGGTAAGCGTTACGGAAGCGGCGTCAGTGAGCGAGATCGTGTAAAGGTCGCTGTCGTTGATGGCGCTTCCTCTGGCCTGGGCGCCGCCATGACCGATCTGCGCGTAAGCGGTGACTCCCGTGCCGCCTGTCAGAGTTACTACGCCGTCCACCGTGCCAATTGTAATGTTGCCGGCCAGCAATCCATTATTCCTGAGGTTATACCCGCCGTGACCGATCTGCGCGTAGCCAGTGCTGCCATTATTGGAGCCAAGGACATTGACCGCAGCGACGTTGCCAATGGAGATATCCCCGGTGGCGCCCCGGAAAATAAAACCGGATGATCCGATTCCACCATGGCCCACCTGCACATATCCCCCTCTGCCTTGCAGGTTAAGTGCGGTGCCCGCACCATTGAAGTTGAGCGATATAGCGCTGTTGAGTACGGTGGTGCCAGTCGATGCATCAATAAGGTAGCCGCCATGGCCAATCGACGTCCCGTTGGCACCCGTGCCGCCCGTCAGGGTAACTGTATTGGCATTATTAACGGTAATGTTTCCCGTGGCCCGTATGTAGGAGTTATCGCCGCCATGGCCTATCATGGAGTAAGCAAAAGTGCCGGCCCCGCCCGTGAGCGATACCGAGCGTGCCTGCATCAGGATGTTGCCGGTAAGCACCAGATCGATACCAAAGCCCGGGCCTGCCGTGCCGCCGCCATGGCCTATCTGTGTGTAGGCGCTGGTACTGCCGCCGCTGGCCAGCGTAACCTGTGCACCCGTTCCATTAAACCCATTGATGGTGATATTTCCACCCGCGGCTGCGTTGCCTGGAGCCAGAGCGTCAAAGCCCTGGCCACCGTGTCCTACCATTGCATAGGCGGTGCTTGTGTTTCCCGCAAGGGTCAGGCTGTTGACACCATCCAGGAGGATAGCGCTGCTGATTGTCGACGCCTCGGACGAATCCCCGCCATGGCCAATCTGGGCATAGGAGTAGCTTCCCGTACCTGCCGTAATGGTATAGGTGCCGCCGGTGGCACTCGATAAGCTATTAATCGTGACGTCGCCCTGGATGGTATTAGAGGTTGAGCCTCCGGTGGAAAAACGGCCGCCATGGCCAATCTGAACGGATGCACTGCTGGTATTTGCAGCAATGTTCAGGATCCCAACGCCGTTGATTGAGATTGCGCCGTTGATCGAGTTGTAATTCGCCAGGACGAAACTATGTCCGATCTGGACAAACGCTTCCGTTCCCGTGCCTCCCCCCATTGTCAGCGTGCGGGCCGCAGAGTCGATATTCAACGTTATCGAGCCCGTGACATTACGAGCCGAAAGGTCATAAACTCCATGTCCAACGACAACATAGGACCTTAGGCCGGAGCCAGCCAGGAATGCGGAATTTCCCATGCCGTTTATCTGAATGTTGCCCGTAATATCCCGAACGCCGGCTATCAGGTAGCCGCCATGGCCAATTTCAGCATAGTCATTGTTTCCAACACCGCCCCGCATGTCAGTAAACATCCCGATGCCGCCGATAGTAATATTGCCGGTGATATCTGTCGTAACGCGCGCAAGGGAACCTCCGTGGCCAATCTGCCCGTATCGGGAAGCGACTCCAGCACCCGAGAGGTTATCGCCAAAGAGACTGAGCAGCTTTACGTTATCCAGGCCAAGGTTTCCCGTTAGCGTATTGGACTGCGAATTGTATCCCCCGTTGCCTATATGCCCGTACGTGGTTGTGGCGCTGCCGCCCTTCACGTTAAGAATGCCTGCCCCCGTCATTGTGATGCCGATAGTGGAATCAAGTGCACCCGTGTAGATGGTAGTACTGCCGCCGTGCCCGATCTGCGCGTAGCCGCCGTTTCCAAGCACATCAAGAGTCGCTACATTGGTTATCGTTATCGCACCAGAGGCCGTTCCCCCGTGGGCGCCATACCCGCCGTGGCCTATCTGCGCATACCCGCCCGATGGAGCGTTGCCTGTAACATTGATTGTTGCTGCTGAAATGGAAATCGAACCGGAGAGATTACCTGTGTAGGCATATGAGCCACCATGGCCTATCTGATTAAAACCGCCCGACGAGCTGTTGTTGACCATGACAAGCGTGTTGTTCGCAGCCGAAAGCGTCAGCGAAATATTACCTGAAAACCCCGCTGCCGTATTCACGTTGCCAGGAGTGGTCTGACCGCCACCATGGCCAATCTGTGCGTAGCCGCGTGGTGTAGGAGCATATGTCGAATCCCCCAAAATAACGGAGGTCGCCGCTATCGTAATATCGCCCGTGATGGCTCCGCCAGTATAGCCGCGCCCTCCGTGGCCGATCTGGGCCTGCGCTGATGCCCCCTGCGACTGAAGGGATATGGTGCCTGTGCCCGTAATGGAGATATCGGAGCCGAGTGACAGACTCGAGAAGGACTGGCCGCCATGGCCGATCTGGGCAAAGCTGGCTGTATTGCTTCCGCCTGTAAGAATGAGTCCTCCAGGAGCTATAATCGTAATCGCACCCGAGAGCGCCTGGGTCGTATTTGTGGCGGAACCGCCATGCCCGATCTTAGCATATGTATTGGTGCCGGATCCTCCAGTAAGGGTAAGCCTGTTTTTTAATGTTACCCCCAGCGAACCGGATAAAGATGTTGCAGCATCAATGCCCAATTGCGCCTGGGCGTTATTGGAGGCGCCGCTCCGGATAGCAAGATTGTAGGCCGCTACTTGCGTAGTACCGAAGTAACTTCCCACCGACACAGGTGCGGTACTACTGACAATGAAGACAGAACCGCCGTTATTGCTAACGTTGCCACCGGAGTTGGCTAAGTTTCCGATATAGCCATAGTTTCCGTTGCCCACAATGGTGGCATAGTTGGTCGACGCGGTGCCGTTCCAGCCTGCCACCAGATAAATGCCGCCGCTCCCGAGATTCGTTAGTGAAGCATTGAAGATAATGTCATCATGCGCCAGCAACGTCAGATTTCGAGCAGACGTATACGAAATGTTGTTCGAAATCAGAATATCACCGCTGGCGGTATCATTTGTTGTTCCAGTAGCTCTGCCAGTATTAAAATTGAAGCTGCTGCTTGTCTGTACCACAACATTGTTAGTGATCAGGCGGCTCGTCAGATCAGTAATGTTAAGGTTTGAGTCGGCGTTGCTCGAAACTGCAGAATTTGCAGTCAACGTCATGTTGGAACTGGCCGAAGTTGAGATCGTAATGTTGGACGGATCCAATAGCAGCACGCCACCCGCAGTATCTACACCTCCGCGAAAATCCAGATAGTTGTGGCTGCTGACTTCCACAAAGCCGCCGGTTCCCGTATTATCCTCCGGTCGCAGCGCCGGGTTCTGTCCGTTCAGCGTAATCTGGCCCGGACCCTTTGCGGATACATCACCGTAAAAGCCTGTGGCCCCGTCGCTCCAGATGATGACCGTGCCGCCCTTCGTACCACCATCGACACGAATCAGCGAGCCCTGATCCACCACCGTGAGCCGTGCGTTGGTTATTTCCGTGTCGCTGCCCTGAAAACCGCCGCCTACTTTAACCGTGCCACCCTTGCCTCCGGGCGATGGGGGACCCGCAGGAGCGCCGCTTGCATCGACCACGCTTGTGGACGTGAGGTGCACAATATCGCCTGTAACGGCAATCTTGCCGCCGTCCTTGCCAGGAGCTTTCGCTTTGGCGATTAGCCTGCCGGAGTTCTGTACGCGGCTGGCCGAGCCGTCGCCGCCACGCGATTCCGCTTTGAGCACAATGCGCCCGCCACTGCGATCGACGCCCGTAGCGCGGATGATGCCGGAGTTATTGACGGCCAGAGCGTACTCGTTGCCACCCGCAGCGCGCAGTTCCGCTGCCGTGGCGCGAATGCTGCCGCTGTTCGACACCGTGCCGGATCCTGAGGCGCTCTTGATAAACACGCGCTGCCCGGTCGTGCCACTGGGCTGCACCAGAACCTCCTGGCCGCCTGCCAGATGCACTTCGCCCTTTTTCGCGGAAATCTTGCCCTGATTGTTCACCTGCCGCGCGATCAGCATCACATCGCCGTTCGCCGCCTTTATCTTACCCTGGTTAACGACAGAAGCGCTGGAACTGCCCTTAAACGTCATGCCCTTGCCAGTCAGAAATTCCGCGTCGCTGGCATCCAGCGTACTCGCCGTAAAACCGCCGCTGGTATTAACGCGACCCGTCTTCCCCACCACGATACCGTGCGGATTAATCAGATAGACCTGGCCGTTAGCGTTCAACCTGCCATTGATCTGAGACATCTGCCCGCCCGTCACGCGGTTCAGCGTGGCAGCCTGGCTGTTGGGCTGCGCAAACGTCGTCGTCTCCCCGTGGTTGATCGAGAACTGCTGCCAGTTCACCACCGCACGCTGGCTGCTCTGATTCACCGTAACATTGCCTGGCCCCGTAGTAATGTTTGCCGTGCCGCCAGCCACGGTTCCGCCCGATGGATTCGCCAGCAACGGCAGATTCGCCGGAATCATTATCCATGCAATGCACCACCCGGTAAGAATGTGTGTCTTCAGGCATCGCGAGGAGAAATAGCCGTACAGCATAAGGCAGTAGTAAGAGATAAGGAAACAGCCTGATTCAGGAATTGCTTATACGCTTGGCAATGCCCTGAATTGCATGGTTATTTCCAAATATTTTCAAGAAACCCCACCCAATGTCGATTGGTGCGACAGTGTGTATAATATTCTCAAAAGCGTTTGATGCGCAGCGAGATAGGTTGCTTGCTCTTGCTATGCTTCAGACTATTGTCATTCATGGCAAGCTCTATGTATTAGTTGTGTGTCAAAGGTTAAGGCATGGTGATGAGTTTAGGAGTTAGTTCACACACAAGTGTGCGGCAATGTTAAGAGCAAATGCCTGTTTCGCCGTCCAGTGCTTCTCCATTACTGCCTGAGATGCCTCGTCTCTATCCTGTTCCGCATGTCTCGCGGGCTGGCACCGAAGTGTTTCTTGAACATCTTCGAAAAGTGGAAAACATCGTCGTAACCGACTTGGGTAGCGACTTGCGCAACGGACAGGTTGCGGTCCGTCAGCAGGTGCATGGCGTGGTGCATGCGGTGCTGGATCAGGCACTCGATCGGCGAAAGTCCGAACGTTTTGCGGAAGCGCGCGGAGAAGTGCGGTACGGACATCCCTGCAATTGCGGCCAGATCCTGCAGCGTAAGCGAGCGGGCAGGGGCTGTGCCTATGAGTTTGCGTACTGCAAGCAGGTTTTCTGGAACGCGCACGCTGGCTGCCGCCTGCCGGCACACCGCGCGCGCGATTTCGTGGACACAGTTCTCCAGAAGATTGCCGACAATGACGGCGCTGGGCTGTGTGTAGGAGACGAGCTCACCGTGCATCTCCAGCAGGCATTGCTGAAAGCGAGAGGTGTCCGCAAGGTGAAAGGCTCGCGCCACGGGAATGCGCGACTCGTGGAGCATGGTGCGGACCCGTTCGCCCTCGCAGTGGATCCAGCTGTGGGAGAACGGACCGGCCTCGTTGCCGTAATATTGCGCGGTACAGGGCGGCCAGATCATCATCATATCGGGCCTCAGTGGTTCCAGCGGCTTCTCCCTGGTGTCTGTTTCCGCCGCATCATGAAAGAGCATGAAGAGGTAATCCGGAGTGCCGTGAGGACGCTCGATACGGCATGCAGGCATTCGCTCCCTCACGCCTATGCCGCGAATACTCAGCCCGGGCAGATCCACTGCATGGGGTTGAAAAAAATGCCGAATGCCGGGCGTGGACTGGAAGTAATTCTCACGATGTTCCATAGCGCATTTCCTGGTTTTAAGTCGGGCGATTTAGCTCTGGTGCATAAGATAACACATGTTATTCATAATAGACTCCATTGCTACTTTTATCCTATGCGAGCATTCTTGCTTTCGTGTTCAGGGATTTATTTCTAATGAGCTTTCAAAATGAGGCGAATGCCCTTGTCTTTTTTGTCAATAGCTGCATTGCTCGTCGGTTGCCTGTTATGCTGATAGGCGCTCTCCTCGCTCCTTGCTTTTGACAAAAAATCCTGTGCGCCTTCGCTCTCTTCTTGAGAGCTCATTAGAATAAAAGGAACGGCATGCCGGCTTCGTGACCTTTATTGGAGAGACTTCAAACAGCCGTTTCGATCATTTCACCATCATATACTACATGAAAAGACAGGAGCCTATCTTTCCCTTTCAGCACCGGGAGATCTTACAGACCGCCATGCCGCTGGGCGGCCTTGGCGCGGGCAGTATCTGCTTTAACGGATATGGCGGACTTCAGGATTTTGCCCTTTATAACCGCCCCGCAACAACCGCATTGCCGGATGGGCACAGGTTTACCGAGGCGGCGTTTGGTGTCCTGCATGTTGTTGGAAGCAACGGAGGCAATACCAGGCCCAGAGTGAAGCACAAGGGCACGGGTTCTCCGAAGGCCTCTGTTACGCGACTGCTGGAAGGACCATTGCCGGCGGGAAAGATCTATGACCAGGGCCTTCAGGGACAGGGCTTTCGCCACGGGGCTCACGAGGGACTTCCGCGCTTTCGCAACAGCAGGTTTAGCAGTGGATATCCTTTTGGACGAGTCGCGCTTAGCGATCCTCTGGTTCCTCTGGAGGTAGCGATTACCGGCTGGAATCCGTTTATCCCGCTCGATGACATCGCGTCCGGCATTCCGTGTGCGCTGCTGGAGTATACTTTCCAGAATACAAGCGCCGAGAAGGTGGAATTTCAGTTCTCGTACCATCTCTCCCACCTTGCTTCCAGCACGTGGGGCGGCACGGCGGGCCGCAATCGCATTATTCCGGGCAAGGGCGTCTTATTCACCAATACGGAGCCGAGCGGATCGGAGTCCTTTGGCAGCGCCAGTGTTACGATGATCGGGCAGCGGCCCGTGGTGAAGGCGATGTGGCTTCGCGCGGGGTGGTTTGACTCGATTTCTGTACTGTGGCGAGAGCTGGAAGCCGGCCGCATGGAGCCGAACGATGGGGTAGAGGATGAAGGTCGCGATGGTCGTAATGGAGGGTCGGTGCTGGTTAAAGCGTCTTTGGAACCTGGCGCTTCCCTGACTGTACCGGTCGCAATCACATGGTATTTCCCCAATAGTAATCAGGCCCATGGCGGGCAGCCGGAGGACCAGGGTGGCGATGCAAAGCGGGCGCCACGCATCGAGCCACGATGGAAGACATTTTACTCCCGCCAGTGGAAAGACGCCGCCGATGTGGCGGGATATATTCACCGCAACTTCGCCGCGTTGAGGGCGCGCACGGTGGCGTTCCAGCGGGCGTTGCTGGGATCCACGCTGCCCCGGCCCGTTCTGGATGCCGTATCGGCCAATCTGGCGATTCTGAAATCACCCACCGTGCTACGACAGGACAACGGCAATCTGTGGGGCTGGGAGGGTTGCTTTACGGATCACGGGTCGTGTCATGGAACCTGCACGCATGTATGGAACTACGCGCAATCGCTGCCTCACCTCTTTCCACAGCTGGAGCGCACTCTTCGCGAGACGGAGCTGCGGCACTCGATGGATGAGAGGGGCCATGTTAATTTCCGCGCTGCGTTGCCCACCGGACCTGTAAGTCATGGCTGGCATGCGGCGGCGGATGGACAACTGGGTGGCATCATGAAGCTGTATCGCGACTGGCATATCAGCGGCGATACTCCGTGGCTGCGAGATCTCTATCCGCTGGCCAGACGCAGCCTGGAGTACTGCATAGGGGCGTGGGATCCCGACCGAAAGGGTGCTCTGTTTGAGCCTCATCACAACACGTATGATATCGAGTTCTGGGGGCCGGACGGCATGTGCGGCAGCATCTACATTGGCGCTCTGTGCGCGATGAGCGCCATGGCAGAAGCGCTGGGAGAAGCGGCGGACAGCAAGACGTATCTGGATCTTGCCCGTAAGGGAGCGCGCTATATGGAGAAGGAGCTCTTTAATGGCGAGTACTTTGCCCAGAAGGTCATGTACAAAGGTCTTCGCGACACCTCCTTTGCGGACTTGATGGCTGGTACGTCTCAGGACGAAAGCGCGCCCGGCGGCAGCGCCTGGCAATATGGCACGTCCATGGGCAAAATGAACGAGAGCGTGGGAACGATGCGGTTGCTCCGTGCCGAAGGTCCAAAGTATCAGTACGGCGAAGGCTGCCTCTCGGATGGTGTAATCGGCGCCTGGATGGCTCGCATCTACGGTATAGAAACACCACTGGCATCGGAGAAAATACGGCAGAATCTCGCGGCTATTTTCCGGCATAACTTCCGCACAAGCCTCTTCGAGCATGCCATACTTCAGCGCCCGGGGTATGCGATGGGTGATGAGCCGGGACTCATGGTCTGCACCTGGCCGCACGGCAAAAAGCCGATGCTTCCCTTTGTCTACTGCGACGAGGTTTTCACGGGCATTGAGTATCAGGTGGCTTCCCATATGATCGCCGAGGGTATGGTGGAGGAGGGGCTCGCCATCGTGACTGCCACGCGAAGCCGCCACAACAACGGCACGCGCAATCCATGGAACGAGTACGAGTGCGGCAATTACTATGCGCGGGCAATGGCAAGCTACGCTCTGCTGGGCGCTTACTCTGGCTTCCGGTATTCCCGCATAGACCGAACGCTGTGGTTTGCCCCCAAAACGGATCTGGTTCCTTTCCGCACTTTCTTCTCCACTGCCACGGCCTTTAGCACCATCGGGCTTGGTCGCAACAGCATCACGGTCGCGGTAGCAGAAGGGGAGCTCGATATATGCACCCTGAAACTGACCATGTGGAAGGGAGAGGAGAGGGATATTTCAGTGGATACGACGGTTACTGCGGCAAAGCCCCTGCGCATTCCCCTGTAACAGGGGAATCAGGCCGACTTGCAGGGTTTAAACTAAGGATTCTGTTATCAGTTGCGAACAGTTGGAATGTTTTGTAACGTATACGAATGAAGCAATCACGAGAACTGGAATCCGAAGTCCCGGCGTCCGGTACCGGTCAACGCGGTCCGGCAAGCCATGAGCGTCGCGAACAGATTTTGCATGCGGCGGATGATCATTTTCGTTTGTACGGGTATCGCAAAACAACTGTATCGGATCTGGGCCGGGCCATAGGGGTCTCCAGCGCGTATATCTACCGATTTTTTGAATCCAAACAGGCTATTGGCGAAGCGATATGTACGATGGTACTGGGAAAGATTCAAGTGGAGCTTAATGCTATTGTAGCAGACGATATTGCCGCGACAGAGAAAATGCGCCGTATATACAAGTGCCTTGTGGCTAAGGGTCTGGAACTCTTCTTTAAGGAACGTCGTCTGCATGATATAGTGACGAGCTCTATCGAAGAGAAATGGGAATCCGGCCACAACTATAAGAAGGCACTGCTGGCGATTGTTACCAAAGTGGTTATTGCCGGTCGTGAGACTGGAGAGTTTGAACGTAAGACCCCTCTGGATGAAACGTGCCGGGCTATTGCACAGACACTGGTGGCGTTTGCGCACCCGATTTTGCTGGAGCAGGTGGAGCCGGAAGAACTGGAGGCGAACTCGGTAGCTGTCGCAAACCTGGTCCTGAGAAGCCTGTCACCATGACGCTCCGGAGCCGATAAAAAATCTTTCGCGAAGTTACAAGTAACGAGTTGACATATTTGTTACTTGTCATAAATTGAGGTCATGCAACGCATCTCCTCTTTTGCCTTCGCGTTTTCCGCCGTTAGTGCGGCGCTTATCCTTACCGGCTGCGAAACGAAGCACACCGCCACGCATGATCCGCGGATTGAAACGCCGCTTGTTCGCATTGCCTCGGCCCAGCGGGAATCGGCGGCGGGCCGTTCCTTCACGGGTGTGGTCGTGGCGCGCGTTCAGAGCGATCTCGGTTTCCGCGTGCCGGGCAAGATTGTGCAGCGCCTGGTGGATGTGGGGCAGACGGTGAAGCGCGGACAGATTCTCATGCGCATCGATTCCGCCGAGCTGGAGCTGACAGTGGCGGCGCGAGCGGCAGATGTGGAGTCGGCGAAGGCGCGCTCCATACAGGCATCGGCCGATGAAGCCCGGCTTCGTTCGCTGGTGAAAAGCGGCGTGGTTTCTGCGCAAAGTTATGATCTCGCGAAAGCGTCAGCCGACAGTGCCGTGGCGCAACTGACCGCCGCCGAAGCTCAGGTTCGAGTGGCTCAAAATTACAGCCAGTACTCGGTACTGGTAGCCGATGCGGATGGCACGGTGGTGAGCATCCTTACAGAGCCAGGCCAGGTAGTGCAGGCAGGCCAGGTGGTGATTCGTCTGGCGCAGGCCGGCCCTCGCGAAGCTTCGGTGAACCTGCCTGAATCGTTGCGGCCTCAGATCGGTTCCTCCGCTGAGACCAGCCTGTACGGCGCCGCAAATGAAAGTTCCCCGTCGTCAGCCACGCTGCGTCAGCTTTCGGATTCTGCGGATCCTGTAACGCGTACATTTGAAGCGCGGTACGTTCTGGAGGGTGATATGGCCGATGCGCCTCTGGGTTCGACGGTCACCGTGCGACTGGGATCGGCCGCCCTGTCTGGTAAATCGCCTTCGACGCGCCCGGTTTCTTCTCCTGAGCACGCTGTTACCCCCCTCTTTCAGCGCATCAGTGACAAAAACGGGCCTGCTTCCAAAGAAAGTGAATCTTCTGAAGAAAGCGCGACTGCTGCGTCTCCTGTTGAAGTTCCCCTCGCGGCTGTGCATGATGCAGGCAACGGCCCCGGTGTATGGGTTCTGGACGCGCAGACTTCTACCGTATCGTTTCGCCGCGTCCGCATTGGTCGCCTGGGTGAAGATACCGCAGTGCTGGTCCAGGGCCTTGCTCCGGGCGAACGTGTCGTATCTCTTGGCGCACATCTGCTGCGCGAGGGTCAGCACGTACGCACGGCAGAAAAGCAGGAAATAGCGCTGCGTTAACAACCATGCTTAGCAGATGTTAAGTAACGCTTGTTTCGCAGTGTGTCAGTTTGTCAGTTAGTTAGGCTCTATGTCAGGGATTCGCAGTGAACCATTGATCTGTCTACAGCCATGAACGAACAATCCTCCGACGCGCCAGTTGCAGTATCTGCACCAGAGGCACAGGCTCCCGCGGCGCCTTCGTCTGTAACTGCGTCTGAGCCGGCGGTTTCGGCTGAATCTGCTGCCACGCATACTTCTGCGCCTGCTACGTCGCACTCCGCCTTCAATCTCTCCGCACTCGCGGTTCGCGAAGGAGCGGTCACGTTGTTCTTCATCATTGCGGTAGCGGTCGCAGGCACGTTCGCCTTCTTTCAGCTGGGCCGTGCGGAGGATCCCGTCTTTACCGTTAAAGCGATGACGGTGACAGCGGTCTGGCCTGGTGCCACGGCCCAGGAAATGCAGGATCTTGTCGCGGAGCCCATGGAGAAGAGGTTGCAGGAGCTCCGCTGGTACGATCGTGTGGAGACTTTTACCCGCCAGGGGCTGGTGTATATGACGCTGAACCTGCGTGACTCCACGCCGCCCAGTGCGGTGCAGGAGCAGTTTTACCAGGCGCGCAAGAAGCTGGGCGATGAAACAGCAAATCTGCCGAAAGGCGCGCTGGGGCCGTTTATCAATGACGAGTACTCTGATGTCAGCTTTGCGCTCTATGCCGTGAAGGCCCACGGAATGCCCCCTCGTGAGCTGGTGCGTCACGCCGAGGCGCTGCGTCAGCGGCTGCTGCATGTGCCGGGCGTGAAGAAGGTGGATATCCTGGGCGAGCGCCCGGAGAAGATCTTTGTGGAGTTTACGTATGCCAAGCTGGCCACGCTTGGCGTCAGCCCGCGCGATATCTTTACAGCGCTGAATCAGCAGAATGCCGTGACACCCGCGGGCTCGGTGGAAACCAGGGGACCGCAGGTGTTTGTCCGTCTGGATGGAGCGTTTACCGATCTGCAGAAGCTGCGCGATATGCCGATCGCCGCCACCGGCACGCCCGTTTCGTCCGATCCCGCACGCGTGCTGAAGCTTTCCGACGTGGCGGAAGTGCGGCGCGGTTATGAGGATCCGCCAACATATCTCATCAGCCACAACGGGGAGCCGAGCCTGGTGCTCAGCGTGGTGATGCGCGAAGGCTGGAACGGACTGGATCTGGGTAAATCGCTACGGGCTGAGGAGCAGAAGGTGGCGAACGAGCTGCCGCTGGGCATCATATTTGCCAAGATATCCGATCAGGCGGAGAATATTACGGAATCCATTGATGAGTTCATGCTCAAGTTCTTTGTGGCCCTCACCGTAGTGCTTGTGGTGAGCCTGATAAGCCTGGGCTGGCGCGTGGGCGTTGTGGTGGCCGCGGCTGTTCCGCTGACACTGGCTGCGGTATTTGTCGTCATGCTGGCCACGGACCGCGTCTTCGACCGAATTACACTGGGCGCGCTTATTCTGTCGCTCGGGCTGCTGGTGGATGACGCCATCATCGCTATTGAAATGATGGTGGTGAAGATGGAAGAAGGCATGGCGCGTGTGGATGCAGCCGCCTTCGCCTGGACAGTAACCGCTGCGCCTATGCTGGCCGGCACGCTGCTTACTGTGATAGGCCTGATGCCAGTGGGCTTTGCCAAGTCCGGTGCCGGGGAGTATGCGGGCAACATCTTCTGGATCGTCTGTTTCTCCCTGATAGCCAGCTGGTTAGTGGCGGTGATTTTTACCCCGTACATGGGCGTAAAGCTGCTGCCGGACATCAGGCCCGTGGCCGGCGGACATACCGCCCTCTACGCCACGCCGAATTACCAGCGCCTGCGCGCCCTGGTGGAGTGGTGTGTGCGGCACAAGTTTGCTGTTGCCGGTGCTACGGCCGCCATTTTCTTCGCTTCCGTGCTGGGCATGGGTGCCGTAAAGCAGCAGTTCTTCCCTTCGTCGGATCGCTCCGAGGTTCTTGTGGAGGTGCGCCTGCCCTCCGGTACCAGCATTGAAACAACCAAGGCGGCCACGGAGAAGATTGAGAAATGGCTGCGAGAGCAACCGGATGCTCTGATCGTGACAAGCTATGTGGGCCGTGGCGCGCCTCGCTTCTTCCTGTCGCTTAATCCCGAACTGCCAGATCCCTCGTTCGCCAAGATCATCATTCTGACACCTGATGCCCAGGCACGCGAGCAGCTTAAACTGCGCCTTCGCGAGCGCATCGCGCAGGGTCTTGTGCCCGAAGCACGCGTACGCGTTACGCAGCTTGTCTTCGGCCCCTTTGTGCCATTCCCCGTTATGTTTCGCGTTATGGGGCCGAATTCGGATCTCACCAAACTGCGCGAAATCGCGGATAAAGTGGAGACAATCATGCGCGCCAATCCCCATATGCGCGACGTGAACCATGACTCCGGCGACCGCGTTCCTACAGCGCACTTTGTGCTGGATCAGGACCGGCTCAAGCTCATTGGCCTCTCGCCCCAGAACGCAGCCGAACAATTGCAGTTTCTGCTAAACGGCGTTGCCGTGACCCAGGTGCGCGAGGATATCCGCACCGTGGATGTTATGGCGCGTGCCGCAGGGTGGAACCGTATGGATCCCTCGCGCCTGTCCGATCTTACGCTCGGAGGCAAGGATGGTCGCCCCATTCCGCTGGATCAGATCGGCCGCGTGGAGATTCGCACGGAAGAGCCGATCCTGACACGCCGCGATCGGACGCCAACCATTACCGTTCGCGGTGACATCGACGAGCGCATGCAGCCTCCCGAGGTTACCGTCCAGGTGCAGGAAGCACTTAAGCCGCTCATCGGTTCGCTGCCCGCCGGGTATCGCATTGAGACAAGCGGTATTGTAGAGGAGAGCGGCAAGGCGAATGTGGCACTGGCCGCCGTTTTCCCCATCATGATTCTGCTGATGCTCGTCGTGATTATGCTGCAGGTGCGCTCATTTGCGGGAATGATGATGGTGTTCCTCACCGCGCCGCTGGGTCTGGCAGGCACCGTGCCTATCCTGTTGCTGTTCAACGTACCCTTCGGCTTCAACGCTATCGTAGGCCTCATCGGTCTGGCCGGTATCCTGATGCGTAACACGCTTATTCTGGTAGGCCAGATAGATGACAACCAGAATCATCACGGCATGGACTCTTACCACGCCGTGGTAGAAGCCACCGTGCAACGCGCTCGCCCCGTTATACTTACGGCCATGGCGGCTGTGCTTGCCTTCATCCCGCTCACGCAGTCCTCCTTCTGGGGACCGCTTGCCTACACGCTTATCGGTGGTACAGCCGCAGGTACAGTCCTCACGCTCCTGTTTCTGCCTGCGCTTTTCGCCATCTGGTTTGGCGTTAAGCCGAAGGCCTGAGCAGCTATCTGCCAAATGTGAAGTCACCGGGAAGCTCGAACTGGTCGGCATCCTGGGGCCCGGCTCGAAATTACTAACGTCGCTACGTACTTTCATCGCCGATGTAATAAGTCGGGATATATTTGTCTGTGTTAACTCAGCCGATAACTTCGGTTCCTGTCTTTTCCCACTCGCCTTCGGGGAAAATACGCCGCATGGGATTCAGGATGTCGCTTGATTTCTGTCCCAGGGACAAGTTGCGGGAGCGTGCAACATGCAGGGTTTGGAGTAAGAATTCGCACATTCTGCGATCAGCGGAGTATGTCGGTTTTGAAAACGATCTTCGTATCTTGAGAGCAAGGTCAGGATTAGTGCAATATATGGCATAGACATTGCCGGTGAAATGTATGCACGAAGATGAGTGGTATCCGGGCGACTCGCGGAGAGGCTAGAGAGACCTGAACTTTTTGGCCCGGTCGATGGATTAGGTCTTTCTCCAGCTATTCTCGACAACTCCCGATCCACAGGCTTTCAGGAATAAAGATCAGGAGAACTAACACAATGAACATGAAGGCTTTTATTGAAGTACTTAAGCAAACAGCAATGGAATGGAATACCGACAAAGTACCCGTGCTGGGTGCTGCGCTTGCCTACTATACCGTGTTTTCTCTGGCGCCACTTCTCATCATTACCATTGCCATTGCCGGATTTGTTTTTGGCGAGGAAGCCGCACGCGGTCAGATTTTTGATCAGCTCCGCGGTCTTATCGGGGATGAGGGTGGCAAAGCGATGCAGGACCTGGTGCAAAATGCCAATTCCAAGCCGGCCACGGGCATTACTGCCACGGTCATGGGCATTATTACCCTGCTCCTCGGCGCATCGGGCGTTTTTGGACAGGTTCAATCCAGTCTGAATCAGATATGGGGTGTCGAACCAAGCGCGGATCGCGGTGTTGCCGGGATAATCAAGGACCGGTTCCTGTCGTTTGGCTTCGTGCTTATTGTCGGATTCTTACTTCTTGTGTCGCTTCTCGCTACCTCCGCCATCACCTTTGTCGCAACGTGGCTGGGAGGTTTCGCTTCCGGGATTGAAGTCCTGACCCGTGTGCTGGACGTCGTCCTTACCCTCAGCATCGTATCGTCCCTGTTTGCACTCATGTTCAAGTTTCTGCCGGACGCTCATATTGCCTGGAAGGACGTATGGATCGGCGGAATCCTCACCGCCATTCTCTTTTCCATCGGCAAATTCGCTCTGGGAATCTATCTTGGCTATAGCAGTGTAGGTTCGTCATTTGGTCCTGCTGGTTCACTCATCGTCCTGCTTGTCTGGGTATATTACTCGGCACAAATCTTATTCTTTGGTGCAGAATTCACTCAGGTATGGGCAAACAAATGTGGCTCCCGTGTCGCCCCGGCTGAAGATGCAGTCGCTATAAATGGTAGAACATCGTCCGCTGCGGTCCCCACATCCGACAAACATGAGACCAATAAAGGTCGCAAAGATCCAGGTCAGTCAGGTAAACCAGTCTCCATGCGCCCACAGCCCGGATTTATAGAACCTTAAAGCAGCTTCTCGAACACCATTTGACCTCCACTCAGGCCTCTGGCACCAGGCGTTGACAACAGCGGGCTCTCGGCTTACAAACCTGTAGATGGATCGGCGCCCCACTCAAGCTGATGTTGCGAGGGCCGCCGGCGTACACCGGACGACGGTTTCGCTGACGTTCAAGAATCACCCTTCTATTCCGGAAGCCACGAAGCAGAAGGTGATGCGCTGCGCGGAGGAGCTGGGGTATTCGCCGGATCCCATGCTGTCCTCACTGGCGGCGTATCGCGGGCGGATTCGGCCCCGCGCGTTTCAGGGGACGCTGGCATGGATGGTTAACGATTACGCAGGGGAGATGAGCTGGCGCACGGTCACCAGCTCCGTGGCGTACTATGAGGGAGCCCTAAGCCGCGCGAAACTGCACGGGTTTCATCTGGAAGTCTTTGATATCCAACAGACGGCGGTATCCCCAGCGCGGCTGGCCTCTATCTTGCGGGCGCGCAACATCCAGGGACTGCTGCTGGCCCCGCAGGTGAGGGCGGATGTGGAGATCCTGTTGCCGTGGGAGCAGTTCTCCGCCGTCACGTTCGGGTATTCGCTTGTCAGGCCGCGTCTGCATACCATCACCGCGACTCAGTTTCGCGCCACCATGCTGACGATGCGGCAGTTAAAGCGGCTGGGGTATCACCGCATCGGCTTCTATTTCAACGCGCATCACGATGACCGGACGGACCACAATTATCTGGCGGGTTATCTGGTGGAGACCTTTGAGCCGGCTAATCCCGCACCGTGCGTTATTCCGCCGCTATTCTCCTCAGGCGTTGATGCCGGGCAGTTCATGCGCTGGTATCGGGAGCATCGCCCGGATGCGTTGATGACGGGTCACATGAATATCCTGGAGTTACTGGAGAACTGGGGCATCGACGTCCCCGGCGAACTGGGCGTGGCAAGTCCGCTGGTGCCGCATAAAGCGAGCCCACTTGCGGGCGTTTACGAGGATTCATTCCACATCGGCGAAGCCGCGACCGATTATCTGGTTGGCATGATTCACCGGGGCGAACGCGGGATACCGGAGCATCCGCAGCGCGCGCATATTGAAGGAGTGTGGCATGCAGGACAGACTCTGCGCCAGCGTAGCGCTTCGTCGACAGGCTGATCTTTGCAATCCCCCGCGACGGCACCGCCGTCAGCCAAAGGGTCCAGGGTCACGCTTGCTCACCTGTGCGAGTAAAACCGATCGTTTCAGGTGCTCGACGATGCGATAAATAGTCGTATATGGCCCTCCAATCCGCGCCCATGCCTCAGCCTTCGCCACATTCTTTCGCAGCCGCATCGCCACCGCCTGCTCCACGACCCTCGAAGAGATCGAAACAGCGGATTCTCTTCGCGCTTTCCGAGTCGGAGAGGGACAGGCTGTTTCCGTCGTTTGATGCCGGGCTGCTATCGACAACGCAGTGCGCATGGGTGGACGCAGGCGCGATGCAAACCGCAATGGAATGGGAGCTGCTTCTGCGCGAGTATAAGCCGACGATGCTGGTCTCCTGGTGGACGACGCCGGCCATCCCACAGGCAATACTTGCAGACGATGCGCATCCCCTGCGTTATATCTGCCATGCAGGTGGGTCCGTAAAGGGCGTTGTGCCCCGCGAATTTATCGCAAAGGGTGGCCTTGTCACCAACTGGGGAAGCCTGATCAGCCATACTGTGGCCGAGCACGCGCTCCTGCTTATCCTGGCTTCGCTGCGAAACATGCGCTCGTGGGATTCCACTCCGTCCTTCGCAGTGAATGGTGAAAAGAACTGGGGCAATCCGTCCGTCTTCGGCACAATGTCGCTGAGGGGAAGGCGCGTGGGTATCCACGGCTTCGGCAGTATTGCGCGCGAGTTGGTTCAACTGCTCAAGCCGTTTGAGGCACGATGCTCGGCGTACTCCGAGAATGTGCCGGCCGATTTCATGACGCGCCACGGTGTCGTGCCCTGCTGGGACCTGAAGGAGTTGTTCTCAAGGAGCGAAATTCTGGTTGAATGTGAAGCGCTTACGCCGCGCTCCGAAGGATCTGTGACCGCTGAGCTTCTGCACATGCTTCCCGACGAAGCGGTCTTTGTAAACGTGGCGAGAGGACGCATCGTAGATGAGCGCGCGCTCGAGAGAATCGTTGCCGCGGGAAGACTGCGTGTTGCGGCTGACGTTTTCCAGATTGAACCCCTGCCTGACGATTCTCCTTTGCGCAATCAACGCAACATGATCATCTCGCCGCACATCGGCGGGCCGACGTATGACTGGTACCCGCGCTGCGGAGAATTCGCGATCGCCAATATTGCCCGTTACCTGTCAGGCGATATGATGGAGAGCGTTGTCACGCTGGAGATTTACGATCAGTCCACCTGAAAGCCGATAGGGGAGAGTGTGAGTAGTGGAGGAACGAAGCAAGGCCGCACTCCATAGCACAGATGAAATTGCATCGATCTGGCCTCAACTCTCCTGTGTGAGTAACGCGCGGATTGCTTCGCCCGGCCTCGGGAGCGACTATTGCAATTATCAAGTCCATGAAACGAACATCGTCCATGATCCATCCGGCAGGCCGGCGCACAGCCAGGGCGGCTTTCTCGCTGGTAGAGGTAACGCTGGCAATAGGCATTATCTCTGTCAGCGCACTGGCGGTGGTGGCGCTCCTGCCGCTGGGGCTAAGCACAATGCGTCAGGCGATGGATCACACGGTGGAAGCTCAGATCGCCACACAGCTTGGCAGCGAAGCCACGCTGACGCCATTCAGCACCCTGGCTACAAAGTATGATGGCAAAACGACTTACTACGACGCGGAAGGCAGGCGGGAATCGGCGCTGACTTCGAGAACCCGCTACTGGGCGGTAACCTCGCTGACCAACGCAGGCTATCCCGGCTCCGCAATCCCTACGGCGATTACCAACAGTGTGGTGACGCTGCGGTTTGATCTGATCTCCACACCCGGAGGCGGGGCGGCTTTCAAAAGCACCAATACTTATACCATCCGCGTGGCGAACTCCGGCAACTGACAGAACTGGGAAGAACCAGAACAAACCTTCGGCTCCTACACGAGCGAACGATGAGGTGAATGGACATCTGCATGAATACCCGATTCAACTTCAACAACCGCAACGGCTTCACGATCGTGGAGTTACTCGTGTCCATGCTGATTATGTCGGTTGCGCTGCTGGTGCTGTTTTCTCTGATTGAGCAGACTTCCACCGTGTGGCGGCGGTCGTCGGACAAGATGGAGGCGTTTCAGAACGGCCGTGCGGCGTTTGATCTCCTTACCCGCAGCCTGAGTCAGGCGACGCTGAACACTTATCTGGACTACGACAACATCACCGCTCCGACGACCTATCTGCGCAAGTCTGATCTTCGCTTCCTGGTTACTCCTGCGGGCGCGGGCGGAATCCCCGGCAGTCAGGGGACCGGCCAGGGTGTATTCTTTCAGGCCACGGCGAATCGTACCGATGACTCGGCAGCGTATGGAGGGATGGACGGTCTGCTGACCACATGCGGTTTCTACGTTGAGTTTGGCTCCGACGCCGCCAGCAAGCCTTCGTTCGTCACAGCGCCTGCGCGGTATCGCTACCGCCTGATGCAGCTCATTGTTCCCACGGAGAACAACAGGATCTACGCGGTGACGGACAATACCTGGTTTACCGGCTTCAGCTCCAAAGCACTGCCCGTGGCGGATAACGTCATCGCCCTCATTCTGCGCCCGCAGGATCCCGGAATGACGACCGCTCCGGCCGCGCTTTCGGGTGTCACCCCTCCGAATCTCACCGCAAACTACACGTATAACTCCGCTGCCACATTCAGCGGAACCCAGCCGCCCACGTCGAATCAGCTTCCGCCCCTCGTCCACGTTACCATGGTGGTGCTGGACGAGTCGTCCGCAAAACGGCTGGAGAACGGCACCACCGAACCGACTGCCATCAAGGCAGCCATGGCAGACAAGTTTACGGATCCAGCCCAGTACGCCGCCGATATCGATGAACTGGAGAAGGCGCTTAACACCTCCCTACCGCCCCTTTCATACCGCATCTTCACCAGCGTTGTCCCCATCCGCGAATCCAAATGGACCAAATGATGAAATATCTCGTTCCCCACACAGTACTCACAGGCAGTTGCCGGCGCACTTCATTCCGCTGCCGCAGGCGTACCGCTTTCACTCTGATCGAGCTGATGGCGGTGATGACCATTATGATAGTGCTGGCCAGTTTTGCTGGTCCCGCATTTACCTCCCTGGCGGTGGGATCCAGGCTGACGCGCGCGGGCCAGCTTGTGGCCGATCAGCTCTATCTGGCGCGACAGGAGGCGGTGACGAAGAATCGCGACGTGCAGGTCCGGTTCATCACAATAGGCGGCACGGTTCGCGGCGTGCAGCTGTGGCGGGTGGATGACAGCATCACCGGCCCGGTAACCAATGCAGTGGCGCGGATGACTTCGCTGCCAGACGGGGTGGTTGTCAGCCCGGATCCCCAGTTTTCGCCACTGCTGAGCGCAGGAACTACCGGCACGATGAGTCTGCCGCCCTACGGTACGGTCAGTTTCATCAGCATTCGCATACGCTCCAATGGCGGCACGGAAAACTCGATCACCGCTGCCAACAACTTCCTGACACTTCAGAACGCGAATGGGACCACGTCCGGCAGCCCTGGCGCCAATTACTATACGGTGCAGATCAACCCCATCACCGGGAAAGTGGTCCACTACCAGCCGTAGAGAGGATTAAGAATGCGCTCTCATCTTATGCAACTCTTTAACTTCGCCCTCAGCTTTCGCCGTGCTTTGGTGCGTAAGCGAGGCGCAATGCCCAGAAGCGGTTCGCGAAGTGGCTTTGCGCTGGTCGTGGTCCTGGCCGTGCTGCTGCTGCTTGCCACGCTGGTTGTAGGTTTTCTCACCAGCGCGATGACAGAGCGGGCCGCCGCATCCAGCTTTCAGGCTGCGAGTGCTACGCGTCAGCTGGCTGATACTGTGGTGGGCGTTGTTCAGGGGCAGATCAACGTGGCAACCAGCCAGAGCGACCAGGGCTCACTGGTGGCATGGGCGTCACAGCCCGGCATGGTGCGCACCTTCACCGCCGATGGCGAACTGCTGAACGCCTACAAGCTTTACTCGGCGGACAACATGATTTCCTACTCAATTAGTCTTACCGACGATACGCCCGCTACTGCCGGCTGGGCGGCCAGTCCGGCGGTTTGGACCGATCTTAACGCTCCGGCCAACGGCATTTATCCGATTCTGGATCCCAACGCCAACGCGACCGGTTTCGTCAATAGCGCCGGCACGCACGTTGCCTCCTACGGTGGCGCCAACACCATGCCGATGCCAGTACGCTGGCTGTATCTGCTGCGCGATGGAACACTGGCGGCGGCGTCCAGCTCCAGCGGCACCACCGCCACTGTGCCGGGCGAAACTGGGGACAATCCAATTGTGGGCCGCATTGCTTTCTGGACGGATGACGAGACGTGCAAGATCAACATCAACACTGCCTCCGAAGGCACCTACTGGGACACGCCCAAAGGCAACACCTACACCGAGCGCAGCATGGCCAACTTCCAGCCCGCGCAGCGCGAGTACCAGCGCTATCCGGGACACCCCGCCATGACAAGCCTTTCCGCAGTCTTCCCTTCGCTGACGGCGGAGCAGATTTACCAGCTGAGCCCGCGCGTTGTCGGCGAGACCGGCACCAACGTCGGTAAGACATCCAAAGCCGGCACCGCCATAGCGTCCGGCGCATCTATCCCGGATTCCGATCGTCTGTATTCGAGCGTGGATGAACTCGTGTTCAACCCCAACCGCACCGTCAATTCCGCCGGCTTGGATAAAGAGCAACTGGAGCGTGCCAGATTCTTCCTTACTGCCCACAGTCGAGCGCCGGAAGTAACGCTGTTCAATCTGCCGCGTATCGCCTGCTGGCCCGTGTACAGGGGCCTGGCGACTGCGAAAGTGACGGCATTCGATAAGCTGATTGCCTTCTGCGCTTCAACAGGAGACCCAACTGCAACCCCTGCGTCGCCGCTTTTACCCTATTACTTTCAGCGCGAGCTGGCAGGCAGCCCGACTAACGATATCTCCATTGCGCGGAACATTCAGCTCTACTCTTACCTGCGTTACCTGACCTCGCAGCCCGTGCCTGGCTTTGGCGGTGATTTCAAGAGCAAGTACGGCGATGACAGGGATCAGATTCTCACCGAAATCTTCGACTATATCCGGTCGACCAACCTCTTTGATGATCTTATCCCGAACGCCTCGCCCTACACAGAGGCAAACAATAACCGCTTCACCAAGCTTTTTGTCAGCGCGTCGACCAGTTCCATGGCGGCCGGGCACGGCTGGGTGGCGCCGATCCATTACCAGGCGCCAGGCGGTCCTGTTACTATGGGATTTGGACGCGGCGCATCGCTGTCGGAATTCGGCATCGGTTTCATCTGCAATGCGGATGGCAATGACACGACATACGGCAGCAATATCCCTCCCGCCAGTGCCACGCTGCCAGCCAACGCCAACAAGGTCTTTGCGATTGGCGAAACGAAGCTGAGCACCAACCAGAAATACATCCAGGCCATCATCGTGCTGGAGTTGTTTTCTCCCATGTTTGGCTGGACCGGACTTTGCCCCGACATGCAGGTGGAGATCACGGGGATGGATCAGTGGAAAGTTAACGGCACCTCTCTGGGGCTTCCGGGCGACAGTTATGTGGCTTACATCGCTGATGTCTCCAACCAGAACGGCGGGCGGGGCTGGGGCGGCAATATCGGCTGGCGCTACTTTAATCTCGGAAAGAACTCTCCTGCACGTGGAAATCTGGCGGCCGATACGCCTGCTTCATCCAGCTATCCATTCATCGGCATACCTGTAAAGATATTGGTTCCGGTGGGTGGAACCATGGCGTTCAGCGGACAGGGCGCCGGCGGCAGCGCGGATTGTGTGGTGAAGATATATGCAGGCGCGACACCGCTCGGGTCACCCGCTGCGTCAAGCCTGATCCAGACGCTGAATATCAGTCTGCCTGCGGGCACCTTCCCGGTCCCGAATCTTGTCACCACGGGTATTGCCGATACGTATAACGCACCCATCACCACCACGGCAAAGGAGAACTGGTGGGCCTATTCCAAAACGGGCTGCGTCACCGGCTTTCCCGGGCGGCTCAATTATACCTCCAACGCGGAGTTCGCCAACTCTGGCGGTACACTTATCGGAAACGGCGCGTTCTTCCGCGGCGACGGCAGCTACGATGTTGTGCGCACCGTGCTTCCCGCGCATGGCGATTATCGGCTGGTGGCCGCCCGCAACAACGTTCCCGCATCGGTCTTCCAGCCGCATCCGCGCTATACGGACAGCACCAGAATGATTGCGGCGAGCCTGACGAATTCGGGAGGCGCGAACGGTTACATGGGTTACGACACGCGCGGCAAGTACATCAGTTCTCTCACTTATCCTGCTGGGCTGCAGCCAGATATAGCGTATGGGGCTCCACAGACTCCGGAAACCAGCGGCGACTATGACACCTCCCTGCCTCGCGGCATGGACGGCCCCTTCATCAACAAACCGGACGAGGGGAACACCAACAACATAGCAGCCGCAGTGCCCTATTACGGCGCCGCCAACTACCAGGGCACGCCGGATCCCAAGTTCTTCTCGCCTAACCGGATTATGCCATCGCCGGGGATGTTTGGATCTCTGCCCACGGGTGTTCTGGCGGGTAACCCCTGGCAAACGCTGCTCTTCCGGCCACAGTCGGGGCATCCTGGCTCGTCCGCCACCATCCCGGATCACCTGCTGATGGACCTGTTCTGGATGCCCGTCGTGGAGCCTTACGCCATCAGCGACCGCTTCTCCACTGCCGGCAAGGTTAACATGAACTACCAGATCATACCCTTTACCTACATTACCCGCAACACCGCCCTCCGCGCACTTCTGAAGAGCGAGAAGGTGGCAGCTATACGTAACTCGGACATCGGTAATTCTACCAACACCATAGGCTACCGCGCATACGGTCCCGCAGCCACACCACCGCCCAAGACGGACTCTTCTTACGCCAGCGATTTCCGGCTGGCCATTGATCAGGATCAAACCCTGTCGCAGTTTCAGAGCAGGTTTGATTCTCTGAAGATCTTTCGCTCCGCCACGGAGATTTGTGATCTGCATATTGTGCCAACCAGCCAGACCGTTGCGGGAATGCCGGCATTCTGGAAGAGCTGTGCGCTGACCGGCGACAACATGCGCGAGCGTATCTACACCACGCTTTACCCGAGGCTGACCACGAAGTCCAACACCTACACCGTGCACTTCCGCGTTCAGTCTCTGAAGAAGGCCATCGCCAGCGCTCCTGGCACCTGGACAGAGGGCAAAGACGTGGTGGCCGGTGAATATCGCGGATCCACAACCTTAGAGCGCTTTATAGACGCAAATAATCCCAACATCCCCGACTACGCCGCCGATCCCACTGCGATCTCTGGCATGAATGCCCTGGATAAGTTCTACCGCTGGCGTGTCGTCGCCAATCATCAGTTCGCTCCTTAAGCCGATCCTAACCGATCCGCTCTGCTGCTCTTCCATGCTTTTGCCACGACTTAACATGAATATGAAATTCCGTTTCCGTTCCCTTACCAGGGTGGCCGGCTTCCTTGTCATTGCTGGCGGACTCTTGTCCTCGCTCTCGTTCTCTATGACCGCACGCGGCCAGTCTGCGTCGCCGTTTCCTGCTCCCGCAGCACTGCCGGACGCGTTGAAACTCCCGGAGCCCGTGCAGAAGGTTGTCTTCAGGGAAGATCTGCGCTCCCAACATCCGCGCCTCTTCGTCGATGCGGCCGGCGTGGAGAAATTCCGGAAATCGCTCTCTAACCCACGCGTTGCCGAGCTCTGGACCGGTTTTTTGCGCCGCGCGGATCAGATCGCCGCTGAAACGCCTCCCGTCAGCCCTGTCAGCGAAGATCACGTGCGAGGCTGTGCGGACAAGCTGCCGAGGATCGCCTTCGCATACCTCATTACCCAGGAACCGAGGTATCTGGAAGGCGCGCGCAAATGGATTCGCGCTTTCCTCAGTTATCCGGTCTGGGCCACCGATATCGATCTGGGAGCCGCTCACTCCTCTTTCGGCATGGCGCTTTGCTACGACTGGCTCTATAGCGCGCTTTCCGCCGATGAGCGCACCCAGATGGAGACCAAACTTCTGCGCCACGGGCGGCTGCTGCTCCAGCGGTCCGTGCGATACCCGAACGCCTGGTGGGGCGCTGCGTATTTCCAGAACCATTGCTGGATCAACCACACCGGCATCTCTACGGCAGCCATCGCGCTTTACGATACCGATCCTGCCGAAATGCAGGGCTGGCTGAATTATACCCGTACGCGCTTTGAGACAACCTGGCACCATCTCGGCATAGACAGCAGCTACCACGAAGGGCCTGCGTATCTGGGCTACGGCGCCATATGGGCGCTCTACTACATGGAATCCCTGCGCACCGTCAGTGGGGAAGATCTTGTCGATATGCCAATGTTCAGGAATCTGGCTCGGCACTTGGTCGACGTGACCATGCCCGATGGCCGCAACATCGGCAACTTCGGCGATACCGACGCCATGACCTGGTGTCCGCTGGATGACGGCATCTACACATGGCTGGCCAGCCGCCGCAAAGAAAGCCTGGCCGAGTGGCAGCGGCAGAAAGGCCGTGCCGGTTTCGCCCGTCCGCCAGCAGTCGATTCACCGTTCGCCTTTCTCTGGTTCGACCCGGAAGTACGGCCCAAAGCACCCGAGGAACTTCAACTCCCTGCGTGCGGGCTTTACCCGGACCGCGGGCTGGTCGTCTTCCGCAGTTCCTGGAAGGATGATGCGGCCGTCGTGTCGTTCCTGTGCGGGCCTCCCGGTGGACATCATATCGTCAATAAATGGGCCACTTTCCCAAATGCAGCGCCAACCTTCGGCCACTCCCACCCGGACGCCAACAGCTTCCTCTTTTTCAGTGACAGACAATGGCGCGTCGGCGCTCCCGCGGGCTATACGCACGACAAGCAGACGCACAGCGAAAACGTGTGGACTGTGGGCGGCAAAGGCCAGCGCGGCGGCGACCGCACGTGGTTTGAGCCCGCATCGTACTTTACATCCGGTATCGCGCAGGCGCACCTCGTGCGTGTCGCGACCAGCCCCGCCGCGGACTACGTCATTGGCGAAGCCGCGCCCGCCTACGAGCCGGAAGGCAAACTGAAGGAATTCCGTCGGCATCTCCTCTTCGTCAAAGGCGACAAACCGTACATCGTTGTTTACGACCGTCTTACGGCATCTGAACCGAAAACATGGGCATCTTATATGCATACTTTTGGTGCCATTGAGATTGCGGACGGGCCCTCTGCGCCAGCCATTTCTGGCCCGGCGATCGGATCCAAAGTGTTTCATGCGACCGGCGCGGCCCCTTTCACAGAAACATGGGCTGCTCTCTCCTCGCTTCCAGAGTTAACTCCCGCCCACGGCATCGTCTTCGGTCCCGTCGGCACCTCCCTGGCCACGCATCCGCTGAACGTGCTGGGTCATCCCAAAAACAAGCTGGAAGACCGCGGCTTCGAGCTCGTTGCCCAGCCGCCCGGCTCAAGCGTATCCACGTGGCTTCTCACGGTCATCGGCGTGGACAAGAGCGTCGTGAGCAAAGCAACCTTCACAGGTTCAGGCCCGGTGGAATCCCCTCTGCCCGCGCTGAAAGTCGGCAACGACGACATAGCCTGGGACAGCCAGAGCGGCGTAAGCCTTAACGGTAAACCGATTGAGGGGAATCTGTTGCCGGCTTCGAAGTGAGATTGATGCTAAAAGTATTGCAGGTCAGAGCAGCTCTTGATCCTTTATCCCGCCCCTCAAAGGGCGGGATTTTTGTTTTGCAGATTACATAAAGCCGAAGTGTTACCCGCTTACAGTGGCCGGGTCAGTTAAGCTAACCGCAGCCAGAATGCAGACCAACTGACTATTAGACCATTCGCAGGCGTTAATTGCTATAAAAACTGGGCTCGATTTTGGGCAATGGCAGCATTGCGCTTTCGGTCATGCATTACTCTCATGCACTCCCTAAATCGCGCCCAGTTTTTGTTCCAATTAACGCCTGCGATTGGTCTTACTACTTCGGTGCCTGATAATTCTCCGGGCCGCCGAGCACCATGAATTTGCGGTGCAGAATCAAACTGGCCATCAGCGCCAGTACAGTGACGATAAACGCTACCGCAAAAGTGTAGCGATACGCATGATCAGTAAAGTCCAGGAACATCCCCAGAGCAGGGGCAAAAACGATGCTGACAAGGCAGCCGAGCGTGCCTCCCGCCGATGAAATCTGCGCAAACTGATCGCGGGGCAGAAGTTTTTGCGGAAGGGAGAGCAGCACAGTGAAGAGGCTGCCGCCGATGACGCAGTGGATCATCAGGGCGACGCCAAAAGTCGCCGCATCGCAGACAAAGAGGAATGCCCACGCCATCCCCAGCATGTAACCGGCAAGCGCCACCATGACCATGCGGAGAGGATGAAATCGGTCCGAAAGCCAGCCAAGCGGATAGGCCAGGCACAGTGAAACGACAAACGATGCAGCCAGGCAGGCTCCATATACATTCATGTCCATGCCAAGGCTTTTGGCATAAAATACATTGTAGAGATTCACTGGGACATTCACCAGATTAGCCAGTATGGATACTGCAAAAAACCAAAGATAATAGCTGTTGCCATACCCGGTCTTTATATAATCGCCTGCGGCGGTAAGAAAGCGATCTTTCAAACTGGATTGCGGAATTGCGGGAGGCTCCGGATAGTCACCTTCCTTCACATTAAGACACATCATGGAGAAGCCGGCGCCGTACAATATTCCAATGCCAATGAAGTACCATACGTAGTTGGCTTCGGCATGTCCAAAGAGCCAGTAACTAAAGACTGCGCCCACAATCAGACTGACAGCACGGAACAGTCCGAAGAAGCGACCCAGCACCTGTGGCGGCGCTACATCGTTCACCAGTGAGCCGTAAAGCATATTGGCGGTGCCGCAAAAGAACTCAAAGACCAGACAGAAGAATGCCAGGAACATCAGTACGGATACGTTGAGACTTACCCCCGGCCCCAGCAGCCACTGCGCGTACGCACCCAGCCACGGCGACAGTGCCATGCCGATGATGGAGACCACGATAAATGGAGTGGTGACAAAGATATACGGGATACGCCGTCCCCACTTGCCCCTGTGGCGATCCGACATGTAGCAGATGAACGGCCCGGTCAGCAGCCCCAGGGTAATAGGAAATGAAGTGAAGAGAAGACCGGCCATGGTGTCAGACACCTCGTACTGCTTAAACAAGAGTTGCATGACAGGCGGAATGACCCGGTCGCGCATCGCCCAGGCAAAATCGCCCCACAGCAGCCAGAAAAACAGCCAGCCCAGACCGCCGCGGGTGTAGGTCAGAGTGCCGGCGCTCCACGTTTGCTCGCGATGGACCGGATTCTTCATGAGTGCGCCTTTAACCCGCCATCTTTAATGCGCGCTCTGTTCCACACCTTCATGTTGCGAAAGCGCATCCTCGTCTGATACATCAGCCGCAGGCCAATCCGGCCGGAATTAAATACCGGCCCGTTGTTGCCCAACGGATTGTCCCGGACATCCAGCAGCCATTCGCCGTCTATGCCCGCACGCAGCCTGTCTCCTTCCTGCACAAAGAGCAGAGTGTACCAGCGCCCGGTAACAAACGGCTCGCGCGTCGCCATTCCCAGCGGATACTGCCATGGATTCTTCACGAGCACGGAAGTGCCCACGTCGCCGCGCACGTCCACACTGTGCCGAAAGAACTCCCAGTGGTAATTACGCACCCGATCGGCGATAATCGTGGCCATGGATCCGGTCGTCCGCTGCGGATGATCGTCGATGAAATCCTCTCGCTGCATTCCCGTCGCCTGCACGACCAGCAGCGCCAGG
>JBGGNE010000214.1:0-4790 GCA_041287705.1 Methylacidiphilales bacterium
GATCCCAGCGGCAGCAGAAAGGGAGAAAGATCCGATGGCGGCGGGTTTTCCCTGGCCCAGTCCACCAGTACAGAGGGCAGGCGGCGAGAGCGTGCGGCGGCCAGAATATCCTGGAAACGGCCTGTCATGACCGCGAGTTCGCGCACCTGCACGGTGGCAGGCATCGTGGACTGCAGCGGACCTGCAACGGGCTTGCCCGGCACGGTGGGGAAAATCCTGGCTGTCGAAACGGAGCGCTTGTCCTTCAGCGTCGAAACCATGAGATCCTCCGCCCAGGAGAGATCGGGGCGCTGGCCGCCGCGCAGAACGTCGCTCTCCAGGGCTATGAAGCTGAACATCCACATGGTGTCGGCCAGTGCGGGTCCGTTCACGTTGGTCAGCGAGACACGCAGGTAATCGCGCCCGGCAGGTTCCCCGGCCAGTGTCAGCAGAGAGGCATACAGCAGCTTCAGTGACGACGGGGTTGTGGCGGAGGATATTTTGGCGCGGCACACTTCCTTCAGCTTGGAGGGATCGGCCATGCGCATGGTGCGCAGGGCGGCCAGATTGCGCTGGAGCACCTGCTTCTGGCGTGGCTCCATCAGGGGATCGCTGGGGCCTGGCGGCGGCACGTCATCCACCAGTTCGGGGATCGTTACCTTATAATTGGGTTCGGCGACCGGCACAACGGGCAGCGGTGCCATCACGCGCGTGGCTGGATTCACAGCCAGCGGCGGCATGTAAACCGGCGCGGTTTTATCCACCGGAAGCGCAGCCATTATCTTCTGAGGCTTTGTGGGGAGCAACTGCTTCAAAGGCCTGGTGGGATCGACGGCGACAGCGGAAGGCGGCAAAAGCTTGGGCATTACCGGACCCGTCGCGGACATGGGAGTCGGTTCGGCCAGATCCGCAGTGGTTGAGGGCGCGCCTTCGGCATCCTCGCCCTGGCCGTGAGAGCCGGGCGCGGGCAGGGGAGTGGTGGACGCGGTATTGCGCGGGAGAGATCCCGTGGGCGGCGCAGTACGCGGGGGAAGCTTGGGAAGCACGGGTTTCCCAAAGGGATCTCCCAGACCCTTCGGCAGATCGTTCTCGGACATCGGAATAGCCGCCATGCTTCCGGGCCTGGCTGGAAGGGCAGGAGCCGCGGGCGCGCTGGTGGGCTCCTTTTCCTTCGGCAGTTTGGGCGGATTCTTGCCTAGCTTGGCGGCACTGAGCGCGGTGGAAGATGGCTTGGCGGGATGCAGCGGCAACGCGGGCTGCGCCAGTTCGATGGTCGTCTTGTCGCGCTGAGGACCGGGGCGTGTGGAGTGCGCGGACGTTGCCTTCTCGGCCTTGTCCGGCTTGTCATGTTTGGGATCGGCCTTCTGATCGGGCTTTGCTGCAGCGGCCAATTCCGGCTTTTTGTCTTTCTCCTTTTCCTTATCTTTGCGGTCGGACGCAGGAGAGGGAGCAGGCACTGCGGCTGCGGTGGGAACAGGGGCCTTTACTGCTTTGCGCGCAATGGTGGCAGGCTGCGGCTGTGGCGTGGCCGCAACAGGCTGAGCCGGCTTTGCCACAGGCTCGGGCCTGGCCTTTTCTATTCCGGCTGCTTCGGCGCGTGAAAATGAGCCGACACCGTTAGTAGAGGGTTTTGCCGGTTTGGCCAGTGGGGGAGGAGTCGCTTCCGTGGAGGGCAGATGCTGAGCGGCCTGCGAAGCTGCAGCGCCGGTAAAGGTGCTTAGAAGCCAAAGTAAAACCGCCCGTGCCTGGTGGCCGGTAGTTTTTCCGTATTTGAACTCTAAAAACCTTCTGAACATCATGATGTTAGGGGAGAAAGCTGACTTTCTAAAATCTTTACAGTAAAAAGACTAGGGCTGTAAAGCGACAAATCGCATTTGCAGATACAAATGTTCCGCCTCAATGCTTTACGAGGCCATCACTACAGTTTACGCCGTCAGCTACTCCGACAGCCGTCGATCAATGAGGTTGCGGCACCACAGAGTCGTTCGTGTGAGCGGCTTCCGATTTAGCAGGCGCTGAATCAGCGACTGGTGCAGGCAGCGCGTCCGCCTTGTTCCTGGGTTCACCGAACGGGTTGATCTTGCTTAGTTCCGTCTTCAGCTGGGCGCCGATCTGCTCGACGGTCGGCGGGTTATGCGGATCTCTTTCTATCAGGAAAGAAATGGCGCGGATGTAGGCTTCACCGAAAGCCATCGTAAACGTGGATGCCGTGGCGGCGTTGATTCCCGCACGCGTGGCCCAGCCGGCACCCGGCAACAGCAGCAGAATGTTGCTGACCAGCGCGCGACCGCCAATCGTCCCGGCCGAGCCGATCAGTATAGATCCCGCCAGAGTCGTCAGAGACAACGTGCTGAGCGGCAGCCCGAACACCGCCGAGACCGATGAAAGCATGCCGACCTGGATGGGCACCAGCGCCAGGAAATCCGAGAACGGAATGGGCGCGGCGCCCGCTGTGGCGGCTGCGGCGGCTGCTACCGCGACAATCTTGTGCGCCTGCTCTTTCTTGTGCCAGAGCGTGACTTTCTGCGCGGCGACAAACGCGTTCTTCTGACTTTGCGGCACGATTTCCATGGTGAGATCCACCAGATCGCGCAGCCCCATAGGGTCAAGCACGTGCCCGTCGTCCTGCTCTTCCGAGATGGCGCGCACACGCACTACATTCCCGGCCATGGGCAGCAGGCGCTGCACTTCGGCACGGAATCCGCCGTCGGATCTGGCTTTAGTGATCACCACGATCGCGGGCAAATCATTTTCCATCAGCATATTGCAAAGACGGATCTCGGCATCTTCCACGCGGCGGCTGTCTTCGCTGATGCACATCCACGCGAAATGCACATGCTCGTTGGGATCCGGATTGCGGCGGCGATGAAGGATCAGATCGGAGAGTTCGCGCAACGTCCGGTCAAACTCCTGCAGCTCAAGGCCGCGCGTGTCGAAGATCGAGACAGGCAGGCCCTCTTTGCGAATCTCCCGTGTGCACGTAGTGACGGGTTTACCATAACCCGTCGTCGCCAGATCGCTTTGAAATACAGAGTTGATCAACGTGCTTTTGCCTACGCCAGTTTTGCCGGCCACCAGGATGTTTACGCGGCCGCGCTTCTTTAACGCTTCATCTATTGCTGTATCTATCAGCCTGGTAAATTCACTATCTATTCCATTGGGAAATATCATAAAGCAATCCGTTAATTTATTTATAATGATGAGATGAAAGACACTACATATACGCTCCTGCCGGGGTGGTCATGACGCTCTGTCGGGAAATGGGCTAATGTTTGGTTTCTCCACTGACAAATGCGCCTGCGTCCAGCGATCCGTTGCGCTGTATGCTGCTGAAGCCGTATGTAATCCGGTTCTGATCACTAAAGGTAACATCAATTTCCACAAGCTCCAGTGACGGAAGCGAAAGCGTGGTGCGAATCAGTGACGGACGACTGCCGCCTCCACCTTTAGCCTGCAGAATTACCGTGAGGCGTCCGCCGCTCTCGCGCATCGAAACGTCGTAGCCCGACTCGTAGGACGCGCCGCCGTCGCGGAAAAGATCCAGCAGCATCAGGGGGCCCGCCTTCGACATATCGCCGTCGCCGCGGCCAATATCCTTCACCACCAGCGGCTTGCCGCGGCGCTGCAGTTCCAGGTGACCTTTGCGCAGGATAAGATACTCGCCTTCCGGCTGAATGTAGCGCACGGCAAACGAAGCCGGTGCCTCATAAGCCACGCGCGCCGTGCTGATCACCGGCCTGCGTACACCACGCATATACAGCCGCTGGGAGAGACTCGCGCTCAGCGTTCTGGTGGACGTCTGCCGTTGCCGGAATTGACGCTGATATTCGCGCTCCTTCGCCTCCGGCACCAGCGTGCCATATGCCGCGTAGGGATCGGCCTCCGCCGTAGCCGCTGCAGCGCTGTCCGCCGCATGAATCATTGCCGGCGCAACCATAAAGCCACTGGCGCAGATGCCGTACATGGCCCATGCGGCCAGCAGTTGCAAACCGTTCTTACATTTTAAAAGAGTCAGCATATCCATATCAATAAAGCCCGGAATCAAAGATTCCCAGTATACACCAAAACGTCACAATGCGCGAAACGAGGGAGGTCGCCGCGCTTATTCCTTCATGCCTGTGCCCATGGGCGATCCATAGCCGGTAAGCTCCGTATAGCCACGGCCCTGCACCGGCTTGCCATCGCGCATGCCCTTAAGCGTACATGCGCCTTCCCAGTACGAGAGCGGCCCTAGTAGTTTCAGGCGCAGTTCCTGGTCCGGCAGATCCGCCGCTGACTCCAGCTCCAGCTTCGCCCTGGGCACGGAGATCTTCCATCTGGAGGGATAAACGCCGCCTGTTCCCGGGCTTTTCCATGTTGCCAGATTCTCAATCGTAAAGTCATCAGCGCCAAGAGTCATGATGGTGCCATCCGCGCGGACCAGTGTGCCCTGGTTGCAGGAATCCGTTGCTCCATCGGTGCGGCGCATCCTGTAGAGCATCAGTTCCTCCTCATTGTCCAGGTGAATGCTGAACCAGTCCCAGCCAATCTGCTCCCGGCCCATGGAGCTGGTGCTGAACTCGTGGTCGAACCAGCTTTCCCCGCTTACCAGATATTGCTTCGCGTTGATGCGAATACGTCCTGCCGTCATCATGCGTGGGTAGCTGTAATAGTAGGATGCGTTGCCCTCGCCCGGCGCCTTCTGGCTCAGGCCTCCGGTGCCCTGCAGTACCAGTTTTTTGATGGGGCGCACCACCAGTTCCATGCCGAACTCGGGCGTCTCCCCCTGCAGTTTGTACTCCTCCGGTCCCACGGTTTCGATGCGCCAGCCG
>JBGGNE010000215.1:0-17861 GCA_041287705.1 Methylacidiphilales bacterium
TGTATGGCGACGGGGAGATCGATGAAGCGGACCGGCACACCGCCGCTTCCGGGCTCACCGGCTGCCAGCGCATATTTCATCGCCACCCATTCGGGCGAGTACATGGCGAAGGGATAAAAGGCGGCGCGCTTCGGTTCATCCAGTGCGTAAACCAGAAGCGCCACGGGCGGCTTCATCTCCGCTGAGGCGACATATTTAATCGCATCCTGAGCATCCGGGGGCCCCTCGATCAGAACCACATCGGGAGATAGCGCTTCCAGGGCGCTCTTGACGGCGCGAGCGGAGCCCGGCCCGTGATGTCGTATGCCAAAAAGATGAACGCTCATAGACAAAATGGTGCTCGCGACATGCACACTAATCAGGTGCACCGCGATTCCTGCGCATCGCCACACTAGGGGCAACCGCACGGGGAAGGGAAGCAGATTCCGCCCTTGCAAAAAGACCAAAAATGGGATGAATAAATGGCTGCGTTACGTGCGAAATCGTGTAGTATTTCGCATGACTAAGTTTGGGAAAGCTTTCTTCACCTTGCTCCTGTTGGGTCTTATTGGTTTCGGGGTCTATACACGTCTGTCCAAGGCCCCTGTTACAGCGGATCACAAAAATAAACCCGGCACCACACAAGTTTCCCAACCAGGCCCCAGCGATGGCGGCAGTGAGGATCTCAGCAAGCTGCCCGAGGCCATGGACGGCGTGCCGCAAATCGGCGCCTCCGCTCCCTTTGTGCCTCAGGATAACATTCTCCTGATCGAGCTCTCCACCTACGCGGGTTACTCCGGCATTATTGCCGCGAACGGTGGCCTTGAGCCCAATCCTAACTCCCTTTTTGCGAAGTACGGCTTTAAGGTAAAGCTGTCGCTGACGGAAGAGGAGAGCTGGCCCGCGCTGAACTCCGGAAAGCTGGCTGCCTCCGCAACCACGGTGGACGTGCTGGCGGCATACGGCAAGCAGTTCAATGTCGTGGTGCCGCTGCAGATCGGTTTCTCGCGCGGCGCGGATGGACTCATTGTTAACCGCAACATCAAATCCATCAACGCACTGGCGGGCAAAACAGTCATTACCTCGCAATTTACCGAGGCGGACTTCTTTCTGCGCTACCTGGCGCAGGAAGCCGGCCTTTCCGTGGCGATTCGTCCTTCTTTCGCCGCCAAACCGGACCCCGAGCGCATTAACGTGATCTATCACGAAAACGCAGGTATGGCGGGCGAACTCTTCCTTAAGCTGCTGACAGCTAACGACCAGCAACTGGCCGGCACGGTTACGTGGGCGCCCACGACTACCGCTGTTGTGGATGGCAGTAATGGCAAAGCGTTCCAGCTGGTGAGCAAGCGCAATCTGCTGATCATTGCCGATATCCTGATTGTGAATCGCGGCTTTGCCGAGGCTAATCCCAAGATGGTGGCTGGTCTGGTGGAAGGAATTCTGGAAGGCAATCGCATGGTTCGCGAGAATCCTGAACCGCACATCGCCGTGCTGGCCAAGGCCTTCAAGTGGGACGCCGCGCAGACTCGCGCCGAGCTGGCCAAAGTGCATCTCTCCAACCTGCCGGAGAACGAAGCGTTCTTCAGCGGCGCGATCAATGCCGCGGGAAGCTACGGCAGCATCTACTACTCCGCCACCACCGCATACGGTCCGGAACTCATCAAGAACCCAGCCGACAGCGACAGATTTCTTTCGCTGGATACGCTGAAGAACCTGAAGAAGGAAGGCAAATTCGCCGATCAGAAGATCTCGATCGAGCCGTTGCGCTCGCCCAGCGCGGGCGGCACGGTGGAGGATAACCCGCTGCTCAGCCGGAACATCCGCTTCCTGTTCCTTCCCAACGACGACAAGCTGGATATGGCTAAACCTACCAACATAAAGGATCTGGATGCCATCAAACAGATGCTGCAGACCAGCCCGGGCTCTACCGTGTTGCTGCGCGGCCATGTGGATAACGCGCAGATCCCCGCGTTCCGCAAGAGCGGTGGCGAGGAACTGGTGAAGCGCAAAGCCATGGACGCCTTTGATCTGAGCAAGCGCCGCGCAGCGGAAATCAAGCGCATCCTCATCGAGAAATACCAGATCAGCGACAAGCGCATCGACACAATCGGCCGCGGCTGGGAAGAGCCCGCCGGCACGGAGAGCGACCAGAATCGCCGTGTTGAGGTACAGTGGTTTACGCTGGAGTAATGGCCGGCACGCCGACGTCCTGAAAAGCAGCGCTGGACGTCGGCAGAATCTGGAAGCATTGTCCTGGCATGACCACGCCACGCGAGAAAGCCGGGCACAAAGACGCGCATGCCGGGCACGATCACTCTCACGATAAAGCGGAAGCTCATGATCATGAGAAGCATGATCACGGTCACGACAAGAAACCAGGGCACTCCCACGACGGCCATGGGCACGACCACAGTCACGGCGAAGGAGGGCTTGAAGATCATAATCGCAAAGACGCGATCCTGACCGCTGCGACCCTGGCGTTTACCCTGGGCGGCCTTCTGTTTCGCGATTTCTCCGTACCCTGGTATCTGATGTACCTGGGCGCTTACGCGGCGGGCGGGCTGCACGGGCTGGAGATGGGGATTCGTGCCCTGATGAAGGGGCGCATTGATGTCGACATGCTGATGGTGCTGGCGGCGTTTGGCGCAGCGGCGCTGGGCAAGCCGTTTGAAGGAGGCATGCTGCTCTTTCTCTTCTCTGTAAGCCACCTGCTGCAAAACTACGCCATGCAGCGCACGCGCAGCGCCATTCAGTCGCTGATGAAACTGCGGCCCGATGAAGCGCTGAAGAAGCTGCCCGGAGGCGGCACGCAGCCGACTCCCGTGGAAGAAGTGGCCGTAGGCGATGTCATTCTGCTGCGGCCGGGCAGTACCGTCCCTCTGGATGGCGAGATTATTGAAGGCGAAAGCAGTCTGGATCAGGCAACTCTGACCGGCGAAAGCATGCCGGTGCGCAAGGTGGTCGGGGACACGGTATTTGCCGGCACCATCAACCAGACGGGCGCTCTGGATGTCCGCGTGACCAAACTGGCGCGCGACTCCACCCTCTCGCGCATGGTCTCCCTGGTGGAGAACGCGCGCAGCGAGAAAGCTAAAACGCAGCGCTTTCTGGATGTGGCGGAGCAATACTATGCGTGCGGGGTTATCGCGGCATGCATCGGGCTGTTTCTGCTGGGCTATGTGGTGTGGCAGGAGGCCCTTGGCGTGGCAGGATACCGCGCGATCACATTGCTGGTGGTCGCATCGCCCTGCGCTCTGGTGATCAGCACACCGGCCAGTATTCTCTCGGCGATCGGCGGCGCGGCACGGCGCGGAGTCCTCTTCAAGGGCGGCGTTCATCTGGAGCGCATGGCGGAAATCACCATCATTGCGTTCGACAAAACCGGTACGCTGACGGAAGGCAAACCGCGCGTCACGGATATCTGGATGCCAGTGGTGCCAGAAATTCCCGCTCCCAACGAGGCGGCACTGACTAATGCCAGGCGGATTTTTCTCGCCCAAACGGCCGCAATCGAAGCGAAGTCCGAACACCCTCTGGCGCGAGCCATTGTGGCGGAGGCGAAACGGCTCAATCTTTCTGTGCCGGAAGCAACGGAGTTTTACTCGACCTCGGGCCGTGGCGCAGCGGCGAAGCTGGACGGCCGATTCTATAAGGTCGGAAGCCCGTCGTACTTTACAGAAGAAGGCGGTGCTCTGGACGCGGAAGCGCAACGCGTCATCACGGCGTATCAGGAGGAAGGCAAGACGGCTGTTGTCATGGCAAAGATGGCCGAATCTCCAGACAGCTCTCCAGATAAGAAGGGCAGCCTGGGGATGTATGGCATCATCGCTATTGCCGATACACTTCGCGCCGATGCCGCGGAGAGCCTGTCGAAAATCAAGCATGCCGGCGTCAGGAAAGTGGTGATGCTGACTGGCGATAACAAGCGTGTAGCCGGTGGAATTGCAAAGCTCGTCGGCGTCGACGCCTTTCACGCCGAGCTTCTGCCAGCAGATAAGGTGCGCATCATCAAAGAGCTGCAGGCTGAAGGCCGTACGGCCATGATCGGCGATGGTGTGAACGACGCCCCCGCGCTGGCCACCGCGCATATCGGTATCGCCATGGGCGGGGCAGGAAGCGACGTGGCCATGGAAACCGCGGATGTCGTGCTGATGAGCGATCAACTGCAGCAGGTCGCCTACGCACTGGCGCTCAGCCGGCAGGCGCAGCGCATTGTCTACCAGAACCTGGCGTTCTCCATGCTGGTCATTGTGACGCTGATCGCCGCAGCGCTGGGTCTGAAACTTCCGCTAACGCTGGGCGTGCTGGTTCACGAGGGCAGCACCGTGGTGGTCGTGTTGAATGGCCTGCGGTTGCTGGTTTACAATCCTAAGTTGTAGGAATCATTCGGATATTTGGATGGGATCTTATCCGATCCGGGCCGGAGCTGATCTTACGAGTACCGCACGTCTTTGCCCGGCTCCATCTCATATTCCACGGATTTAATGTGAGCGATATTGGGCTCAAGAATCATCTTTTCGAACTGGCTGTAGTGGGGGCTTTCCTGAATGGTTTTCAGCTTGTCGAGGTTCTCGGCGTCGAAGGAGAAGAAGAGGCCAAAGGGATTATGCTGAGCATCAATGCGTTTGCCTACGCGCAGGTAGGCAACTTCGGATATTTTCAGCAGGCGGATGCGCGTCTCCACCATCAGCGTCTCCATCTTATCCGGGGTGACGTGGGGTTTTGTTTCCAGCAGGCAAATGAAATGTACCATGGCGCGGGGGCGGAATGAATGTGTGCAGTGTGCTGGCGCGAGGGCGCCCGGCGCAATAGTAAAAAGCGCGAAACCTCTGCGAAGCAGGAGATTTACAGAAAGTTTTTCTCCTGCAAGCCAGGAACAGTGGAAGCCTGCGCGGGGAAAGCACTCAGACCAGTTCGCATCGTTATTTGTATAAATGCTGGTTGATTTTATACCAGGTAACTCCGCGAAATGGTCTGATCCGTTTATTCAGCAAAGGGATGGCATATTTCCTCAATCCTCCGGATATCCAGGTGACCTGATGCAATGTAAAGTTGCATCCGTGCGCACGTCGGCGTAGGGTGAGCCCAGCGACGATCTCTTTTAACTATGGCCGATCCCCTTCCCGAGTTCAGCGACGATGATCCTCTTATCGCCGAAGCCGACAGACGTACCGGCCCGCAGATTCAGCGCACCACCACAGCGGAATGGGTGCTGGGCGCCCGACTGCTGGCGGGGGCTCCGCTGTTGTATTACGGCTTTGTCCACGCTACCTCGCCGTGGCTGCTGCGCGATATGATGATCGCCTCGCAGGTGCCAGCGCCGGCGCTCCTGACCTACATCGTAGCGCCGCTGGAGCTGATAGCCGGCATCGTGCTTCTGGTGGGAGCTTATGCGCGTATCGCGGCGGGTGGCGGAGCGCTGTTGATGGGCTTCCTGGTCTGGCTTACCTGGACCTGCCTCACTCTGCGCGACGGCTACATGCCGCCCGGCGTGACGGAACCGCCGCCAACGCCGCCCATTACCTTCCCGCCCGTCTTTCTGCTGGCCTGCATCATCATTGCCATAACCGGCGCCGGTCCGATGAGCGTGGACGAATACATGACGCGCCCCGAACCGCCTCCGCCGCCAGATCCGAACGCGCCGCCCACAGGCATCATTTAGCTTTTGCTGAACCGGGCTACATGACTTCTAAACCAATTAAAAGTCGTGTAACCCCGGGTTCAGTAGTATTCCTGTCTGGCTGTTCCTATTCCGCCTTCTCCACCAGGATGGTGTGCCTGACCGGTATCGCCGCTGCGGATGAAGCGTCGCGCAGGGTCTTCAGCTTGCTTTCCATGCGCTCGACCATTTTGTTCAGCGCGGCTTTGTCTTCGGCGGTTGCACCGGGGCCAAGGAACTTTTCCCAGGCAGGCAGTTTTGTGATAACGGACATCATGGCTGGCTCTTCCAGACCCTGTTGCGCCTGAACGGCTTCCAGGATTTTGGCGAAAGTCGGGATGATGGGGTTATCTTCGCGGAAGGCTTCGGCCAGATTAATGCCTTTTTCCAGATCACTGGCCGGGAATGTTTTGGATGTCTTGCCCCAGGTTACCTTGAGGCTTTTGGCGTCCGCGGGCGCATTCTTTACGATAAGCGTGTAGCGATTCAGCTCCTGCTGAAACGGCAGGAACTCCAGGATGCTTTCGGCCGTGTAGACTTCTTTGTCTTTGTTCTTTTCCTTGTCCTGCGGCTTGGCTGTGGAAGGAGGGAAGCAGAACGGATAGCGTGAGGATTCCAGCTCGGTCTTCGCACCGGTGGAACTGAGGATTTTCTGGCCGTCGCTGCCTTTCGCCGTACCGCTTTTCAGGTCAACCGTAATGGTGCCGACATTGCCATCGCAGCCCAGCGCCTTCAGAAAAGCATGGGCCATGATGAGGTGCCCGTTGTTGCTGGGATGCACGCCATCCATACCGGCCACCACGTAGTCCTCGCCCAGCCTGGCCCGCGCCTTTGCCATCACATCGGACATGAGGCTGTGGACATCGGCGAAGGAAACGCCCTGATCCGCCGCAACCTGCTTTGCGGCGTTTGCCAGATCACCCAGCGTCTTGTTGTAGACTTCGGCAGTTGTCTTGCGCTTGCCATTTCCGTAGGTGCCGGTATCAACAACGCCCGGGCTGCCGACGACGATGAAGCGCACGCCGCCTTCCTTGAACTTCTTGACGATGTCCAGCATGGCCGCCTTATAGGTGGCAATGGTCTCGGGATCGCTGGCCGCATAGCTGCCGTCGTTCATGCCATAGCAGGTGGTGGCTACTGTGGGTTTGTAACGCAGAACGTCGTTTTGCATGCGCTGCAGGAAAGCCGGCGCGCGCTCGCCGCCCCAGCCGAACTGCGTTGCCTGAAGCCTGGCCTTCGGTGCGGCGGCCAGCAGGTAGGCCTCCATGTAGACGGAGTAGACACGGCGGGCCGTAATGGAATCGCCGCAGATCGCCACGAGATCGCCGTCCTTCAGCGTCTCCTGGGCGAAGGCCGCGGGTGTGGCGGGAAGCAGTGTCGCGGCGGCCAGAGCGGCCGCCATGCAAACGGAACGGAAAGCGCGAATAGGGAGCATTATGTGCATTCGGGTTCGGATTCGGTTAGGGCCGGATCTAGGGTGCAACATCCAGCGAGATAGTGTGGGTAACCGGTTGCACGTTTGCGGAAGTCGCTTCGCGAATCGCCTTCAGTCGAGTGGGGATCTTGCCTACCAGCTGCTTGACGAGTCCTTCCACTTCAGGATCGCCCGCCAGCAGTTTGGACCACGCGCCGCCGGAGTTGATCAGGTCTTTGATGCCCACCGCTTCGGCGTTCTGCTGCTCGGCCAGTTCGCGCTGCACTTTGGCGAAAGGCTCGCAAAAAGGGTTGTCGGGGAACTCGGCGGCCAGATTGATGCCCCTGGCGAGATCGGCGACAGGGAAGACTTTGGACTTGTCGCCCCAGGTTACCTTGATGTTGGCCGCGCCGTCGGGAGTATTCTTGACGACCAGCATGTAGCGGTTCAGGTCCTGGTTAAAGGGCAGCACGTCCAGAATGGAAGCCGCGGCACCGGCCTGGCTCTTTTCGGGGAAGCAGAACGGATAGCGGGTGGATTGAATCTCCGTCTTCTTGTCGTTGGAGTTAAGCACTTTGTGGCCACTCGTTGCTTCGGCGCTTCCAGCCTTCATGTCGATGGTGATCGTGCCGATGTTGCCGTCGCAGCCCAGGCCTTTCAGGAACGCATAGGCCATAACGAGGTGGCCATTGGCGCCAGGGTGCACGCCGTCGTTACCGCCCACCAGGTAATCATCGCCCTTCTTCTCCTTCGCGCGAGCCATTACTTCCAGCATCGTGCCGTGCACATCCGCAAAGCCAACGCCTTCGGATTCCGCCACTTCTTTGGCGGCCTTGCCCAGGTTGCCGAGCGTAATATTGTAGACATCAGGCGTGGCATTGGGGCGCTTGAACGACGTGGTATCCACTGCGCCGGGGGTGCCCACTACGATGAAACGGACGCCGCCTTCCTTGAAGGCCTTCACTATCGCCAGAATGTTCTTCTTATATGATGCAACATTCCCCGGACTGGTGGGGCCGTAGCCGCCGTCGTTCATGCCGTAGCAGGTGGTCGCAACCGTCGGGCTGAGATCCAGCACGTTGGTCTTCATGCGCTTGAAGAAACCGCCCGCACTCTCGCCACCCCAGCCGGCCTGAAAGCCCTGGAGGTTGGCTGCCGGCTGACACATCAGCAGGTAATCGGCCATAAAGAGTGAGTAGAGCTGCTGCGCGGTGATGGAGTCGCCGCAGATGGCAACCAGATCGCCGTCTTTAAGCTTCTGCGCGGCTTTGGCGTCCTGAGCATGCGTTGTGGAAACAGGGAGCAGCGCGGCGGCTGAGAAAGCCAGCGCCATGAATGTAGCGCGGAATGTAGTTGAGATCTTCATAATCAATGATGTCGTTAATGTGTAGTCGTACTTTGGAATGAATGTGACGTAATTCTTAAAAATCCGTTCGTAGATGATGATGACAAACCCTTTGTGCACAGGCTTACATTCAAAAGCTTATGCAAAAAGGGAAAGTTAAGTTGAAACGGAGCCGCCGCCTGGCAGGGTACTAGTTCGTCTCGATAATAATAGCGTGACGAACCGGAATAACAGCCGCGCTGGAGGCTTCGCGATACGCCTTCAGCCGGTCGGGGATCTTATCGCCCAGCAGCTTTAACGCATTGGCAGCATCCTGGTCATCACCGTAGAAAGCTTTCAGTTGCGAAATGGTACCGATCATGTTCTTGATACCTGTCGTTTCGGCATTCTGCTGTTCGCGGACAAGGTTATGCACTTTGAAGAACGGTTCGCAGAACGGATTCTGCGGAAACTCCGCGGCAAGGTTCACCCCTTTGGCCAGATCCGCAATGCTAAACATCTTGGTCCTGGGACCCCAGGTCACCTTCAGGCTGGCAAGATTTTCCGGCGGATTCTTCACCACCAGCATGTAGCGGTTCAGATCCTGGTGAAACGGCAGGAAGGGCAACATGCTGGCCGCATCAACCGGCGTACCATCCGGGCGGGCGAAACAGAACGGATAGCGCGTGGATTGCACCTCCGTCTTGTTGCCGCTGCTGCTTAGCACTTTGTGGCCATCGCTGCCTTCGGCGGTCCCGGCCTTCAGATCCACCGTTATCGTCCCGATGTTGCCATCGAAGCCCAGTCCCTTCAGAAAGGCATAGGCCATCGCCAGATGTCCGTTGGAGCCAGGGTGCACGCCATCATTTCCGGCAACCTGAAAATCTTTTCCCTTCAACTCCTTGGCGCGCGTCATCGCTTCCATCATGACGGTGTTCACATCGGCAAAAGCGACGCCTTCCTCGGTTGCCACTTCTCTGGCGGCATTGGCCAGATTCCGCAGAGTCTCGTTATAGATCTCGGGAGTTGTCGGACGGCCTTTGTAGGTGCTTGTATCAACAACACCAGGCGAACCCACCACGATGAACCGCACGCCGTCTTCCTTAAGGCGCTTCACGATCGCGGTCATGTTCTTCTTATAGGCGGCGGTATTCTCGGGCGATGTAGCTTTGTAGCCGCCGTCATTCATGCCGTAGCAGGTGGTAGCAACGGTGGGACTAAACGCCAGTACGTTTGTCTTGAGGCGATTCAGTAATCCGTCGGCCTTTTCGCCGGCCCATCCCACCTGAAAGGAGTTAACGTTGGCCGTGGGCTGGCACATCAGAAGGTAATCGGCCATAAATACCGAGTAGACCTTGCCTTCGGTGATCGAATCGCCACAGATGGCAACCAGATCGCCCTCCTTCAGCTTTTCATCCGCGGCGCGCGCGGAGAGTGGCGGGAGCGTGGCGCAAAGGAAACCTGCCGCAGCGGCGGCCAGGAGCATGGAGGAGCAGGATGACCTGACGCGAGACGGAAAAACCAGATGTTTAAGTTGGGCAATCATACTTAGTTAGGAGGAAAGAACTTTCTTCCATCGTACAGCGTACGAAACCGAAAGGAAAGGCCAGTGCCACGAAAAGAGCAAAAGAATCGCGCGAGTATCATGGCATCGGTAAGCGACGCGGGAAGACTCTGACATGAATGATTGAATTGTGAGTTAGATAATATCAGCCTGAATTGAAAATATCGAGATTATTGTGCCGAAAAAATCCCGGACAGCCAGTTTGGTCCGAAGCCAGTGGTTGCGATTGGTCTTACACACCGCAAACAGATCCGTCTCCTTCGCGCGGGTGCATCTTCGCTAGTGTATGGTAAGTGTATGCCTTGAAGAGTGGCGGGACTTTAAAGTAGTGTTTACTCTCATGGCGTTCTTTGCCTAAGATGCGTGCCGCCTTCCTTTTCTCATTGCTGCCTCCTATTACGTTGTTTGTTCCTGTTATGACGATGATGCGTTCCTTGAATATTGGTTGCGGTGCGGTAGCAGCCTGCGGGTTGCTGCTGATGGGAGTATTGCCTGCGGCGGCTCAGTCCCCCGCACCGGTAATGCCGAAAGTGAATCCTGCGGCACCGCCCACACCCGCCGTGCCAGCACCTGCAGCCCCCGGAACCCCGGGCGCAGCCGCCGAGGCGGAGAAGAGGGAACGGGTCAAGATCAGCGTCACGGATATGGCCGTGGCAGAGAAGGGTGTGATCGTGTTTGCCGTGCGTATTCAGGCGGCAGGCAACAAGGATCTTGTTCTGGGCACTCCCTCCAAAACTCCTAATGGCAATGATAAACCGTTTACCATGGAGCCCAGCATTCTGGAGAACGTGGCGACAGGTCGTAAGACCAAGGGAATGAATGATTTACCTGGAAAACCCTACTACGGACCCATGAGCCTGCTGGCAGGCGTGAATCACGGGGAATGGATTCAGCTCGGCGTTGCCTTCCCCAAACTTCAGGCGCCTCCTCCAGAGAACGCCGGCAAGCCGATTGCCTACAAGCTGACAGTTCCTGTTCCTGGAACGGATGCCATCACGGTGAATATCCCGGAGGAGATTGTGCTGATTTCGTCCAAGGGCCAGAGTCAGAACAAATAGCATTGCGGGTAAGACCAATTCGCATCGTTACGGGCCCTGGGCGAGAATAATTCTTCCTCATATTTCATGGTTATATTATATTACTCGGTGCGCCTGAAAGCTCTCCGCCAACGGGTCATCCTCGCTTTGGCGGCAACCATGTTATTTACCACAGGCGGCTGGAACACCGCCCGCGCGCTGGATCCCGTGGTGCCAACGGCGAATGTGCTGGCCAGCCCGCCTTATCCCTCAAAGCCGCTGCTGCGCCCCACCGATCGTGTCATCTTTATTGGCGACAGCATTACGGGGCAGGGCGCCAATGTGGGGAATGGCTGGCGGCATCTTATCCAGAAAGGTCTGGCCCTGGCTTCCGCAGAGAACAAGCAGACGCTGATCTCCCTGGGCGGCAGCGGCCAGACTGTCGGAAGCTGGAGCAATGTGGAAAAGCGCAGCCGCGAGAAGGAGCAGATCCTGGACGTCAAGGGCGTCGATGTGAAGGCCGAGCTGGATCAACCCGCTGACGTCGTAATCTTTATGCTGGGGATGAACGACGCGCTCTCGCCCAGCATGGCTGATACGCCGGAGGCCGCCGACAAATGGATGCAGACTTACTCGGAGCTGATCAAGTCCGTGCGCAGCCGCTGCAATCCACGCGTGGTGGCGATCGGCACGCCCACGCTGTGCACCGAGGATATCCGCACGCCCAAGAATGTGTTTCTGAATCAGCTCTCGCAACGTATTGAAACCCTAGCCAAAGAGCAGGGCTATTACGTTTTGCCTACCCGCGACCTGATGTCAAAGGTGCTCAACCTGGGACGCGCGGTTCGGCCGGATTTCCATGTCACCACCGATTTCGTTCACCCCAATCCGGCCGGGCACTACGCCATTGCCGCAGGCATGCTGAGGGGGCTGGGCGAAATGAAAGCCGTGGAAGCGCTGAAAGCGGATCAGGAGCCGGTGCTTCTGCAAAAGAATGCGACCGATGGGCTATCCTATACGGTAACGGGTGGCTTCCCGCCGCCTGGTACAATGGAGCCGGGAGAGGCGGAGCGCACCGCTTATGCGCAGCCGGCTTATTACGTCAACGTGTGGCACCTTGGCTCCCCCGGTTCATCGGATTCCAACGGGCCGGATATCACTCTGGAAGCCCCGGAAGGGATGACCGCAAAGCGCATTCTTCTGAGCGAAAAGGAGAAAAGCGAAATTCAGTCCGCCAGCGATCGCTTTCCTGCACGGTATGAAGTGCGTGGCACTCCCGACCGCATGGAGACGGTGCTGACCGCCTCGCTGGTCAGGAATCCGGACAATGTTCCACCCGCGCGGGTTGTGATCCAGGCACCGTGGCTGGTCGGTATCGCGCCGAATCCCGGTCCTCACTGGGTCGCGGGCAAACTGGATCCCGCCAAAGCCTCTCAACAGCCTGCCGACGCCCTGTTTTCCGCGGGCAGCAATTTCCCACTTCACGATCAGGCGCAGCAGATCAATGGGCGCCCTGCAAGCTGGTACAAGTATACAGCAAGTGTTAACTGGGATGGCGAGAACAGGCCCGGTTCCCTGGATATGGCGGCGCTTCACTTCTACCAGGTGTTTTATGTGGCCTACGGCCTGCGCTGGTACTACAGCGAGACCGATCGCCCTGTTGAGGTGCTGACTTCCCCGCTTGGCTTCGTCAATAACAATTACCTGTCTCTGTGGATGAACGGCGAGAAGCTGTGCGACGGTGTACCGCTAAAAAAGGGCGACAAAGTCACGACATCGCTGAAGAAAGGCTGGAACGCCCTTGTGTTCCGCAGCGATCACTCCACCTGGCTGTGGGCCTTTTCGCTGGATCTGCGCGGCATTAACGGCGACGAACTGAAGGATGTGCGCGTATCGATCAGCGCTTCGCATGCCGCAGGGCCGCCATCCACAAAGTAAGGCTCATTTAGGCTAAGAACTATTCACCTCCTTCTTACCCGTTCGCATCGTGCGCGTAGGCGCATTCGTCTATATTAGAGCGGCGACGCAGGCAATAGAGATTGGCAGTTGCCATACTTCCTGAAACACGCTAACAATCTGATCTATACCAGCGCTGATCTAGTACAATGGCAGGAAGCGATTTCCGCCCATTCCCTCTTTCTCCTCACCACCGTGCAGCATTCCCCTTCCCTCTTCCTCTCACCCTTCATATTCAGCTCCCCATCAATATGATACGAACTCACATCTCGGCGGCGGCCTGCGCCGTCCTTCTGGCAGCGGTTGCGCTGATGACTGCCGCAATGCCACCCGTGTTTTGCGCAAGTGCACCCCGCCCGGTAACGGCCGACCAGGGCAAAGCGGGAGCTGCGGCAGAACCCGGCGCCACCATCACCTACCAGCTTCCCACCACCGGCCCGCTGCCGCAGACGTATCGCGTCACGCTGGCTATTGTGGACGCTAAGGATCCCAACTGGATCATCAGCCAGTTTGCCAGCGGCGTTGTGCGCGAAGTAACAGCCGAGAACCAGGGTAAGTTCACCGAGGTCTGGAACGGCCTGGACGACAACTACATGCCCGTGCCTCCCGGCAACTACGGTGTAAAGGGTATCTTCATGTCCGCCAAAAAGTGGGGTGTGGACGGGCAGTTCCACAGCATTACCCCCAGGTATCTGACGGCCGCCAATGCCTATCAGCCGCCGCTTGCTCCCGAGGGTGAAGTGCCGAAGAGCGAACCGTTCAGCGGAGATCCCGTCGGTGCGCCCATGGGCGACATCTCGATCGGCTCGAACGGCATTGCGGTGTTCTATTATCAGTATCTGGAAAACGGGAAGAACAACCCGCGTGTCGATCTGAAGAAAGAAATCGGCTACGACCAGTTTGTGGACGCCTATAACAGCGGCGGCGCAGGCGGCGGTCAGGCAACGACAACTGATGGCGACAGTGTCTGGAGCTACGGCGATGAAGGCGGTGCCAAGTTTGTCTATCGCGCGGATCAGAAGCCGTTTGGCAGTGACTCCGGCGCGCACCGCAGCAAGGTACTGGTTCCGGAAGGCCGCGTTACATCTCTGGAAAACTGGCGCAATCCCGTGACGAAGAAGACCAACGTCTTTATCGCGCAGCGTGGCAAGATGGAGGCCATCAAAGGCCGCCGCCACACCGGCTGGTATGAGAGCAAGACGGAGTGGATCAATAAGATAACCGTACACGATGGCGATACGGCAGCTCAGCTTGCGGAAATACCGATGTTCAAGCCGCAGTCGCTGGTTGTCCGCGGGGATAATCTGTACATACTGCATCCCAAAGAAGGAGCGACGCCTGCAGCTCCCGCCCCCGCGGCAGCCGTGCCCGCCAAAGCTGGGGAAGGAGAGGGTGAAGAGGCCGAAGAGCCGAAAACAGCTCCCGTTGGCCCCGCTCTGGTTGTGACCGTTGTGAAGCTGAAAGACGGTCTGCCCGATGTCGCTTCGGTTCGGGATGTCTTTACGGTTCCTTCGACGATCAAGCCCACGGATATCGCTGTGGACAGCAAGGGGCTGTTCTATCTTTGCGACTACGAGAAGAACCACGTCTATCAGCTGAACGCCAAGGGTGAAATCACCAAGACATACGGCAAGCTGGACGCCCAGGTTCCCGGCAAGTACGACAAGAACACATTCATCAACCCGTTCAAGCTCGCTATGTGGACTGACCCCGCAGGCAAAGAGCGCCTGATGGTTATGGAACATGGCGGCCCAAACCGCGTAAGCGAGTGGTACCTGGACGGCACGCTGATCCGCGACTTCCTGACCCTGCAGACCAAGGCCAACGACGGCTACACATGCGATCCGGACCATCCGGAAATGATCTACCTGCCCGGCCAGAACGGCTGGCTGACACGCTGGAAGCTGAACTACGAAAAGCGCGAATGGACCGTGGACGCCGTATGGCCCTACGCCCAGATGCAGCGCGTGGAAAGCCGCAGCAAGGGCATGCAGATCCCGAAGTTTATCCGCGTCAACGGCCGTGAATACATCGCGTGCGGCAAAAGCTTTGTTGTCTACCGTCACAATACGGACAACGGCAAGGACGAGTGGGTGCTTTCCGCCGGCATTACGCGCGAACTCGCCAAGGAAAAGGGGAAGCCGATGGTTGTGTCCTTCTGGCATGATGGCAATGCCAACGGCAAGGTGGATGACGACGAACTTACTCCGGCCAGCGCGCCCAAAGGCGTCATGCGCTACCATGGCGACGAATGGCTGGACGACCTGTCGCTGGTCTCCATCGGCATGGGCAGCAAAGATGTATGGCGTGTCGCTGCCAGGGAGTTCGATACCCACGGCAACCCCGTCTTCAAGGAATGGCAAAAGCTGATTACCGATCCCATCTTTGAAGCCCGCGCCAACGGCACCGCCGACGCCATACGCGGCGGCAATGAGCTGACCGACAACTACAACAGCGACTGGGGCCAGGCATGCGGCGATGTCGACACCGCCATCTATGTCAATGCACGGGGCGGCCCAAATTTCTCGGCCAACTACGGCTCCCAGCACAAGATCACCAAGTACGTACCAGATGGCAAAGGCGGCATGAAGATGGTGTGGCGCACAGGCCGGCAGACGCTGGGAGGCACGGCTCAGCCCGGCCAGATTCAGGGCGCGATTCACAATCACAAGCCGCTTAATGGGATCTTCTCGCTTATCGATCAGTCGCGCTCCGGCGTGCTGCTGTACACGGACGAAGGTCTGTATGTCGATACGCTGTTCCCCGATAACCGCAACTACGGGGTCTACAGCCTGCCGGGCGAATTCTTTGCGGGAGCCATCTTCCCGAACAAGACGAACAGCCAGATCTACATCGCGATGGGTAAGTACACGCCGTTGCTGTTCGGTGTGGACGGCTGGAGTCTGAAGGAATCGCCCGTAAAGAAGCTGGAGACCGTGCAGAAAACCGTATCGATCTCCGCAGGGCAGATTGCCACGCCCAGCGAGCTGGTGCTGAGCCTTCGCGGCGGCGCCGGCACGGCCAGGTTCGCCAACTTCGCCCCCGCCATCGGCGGCGTGGATCTGGATGGCGGTATGGAGGGTTGGGAAGCCACCGATCCCGTGGAGTTCTCCGCCGGTCCCGACCAGAAGGTACAGGTGCGCTGCGCGTACGATGGAGATCACATTTACCTGCGCTGGCAGGTTCGCCTGGGCAATGTGTTTGAGGCTAAGCCACTGTTCCCCGTCGAACGCATCTTCACGCACGATCGCCTGGCGGATACGCTGAGCTTCTACATTCAGGGCGACCCGAATGCCAAGCCGGGAACAAGCAGAGACGGTCGTCCGGGTGACGTGCGCTTCGTCTTCGGCCTCTTCAATAAGGAGGAAAAGAGCAAGGATAAGGACAAGGGTGCCGCAGCTTCCACCACACCTAAACCCGCGGAAACGGCAGCGCCTGCCGCCACCGATACAGCGGCGGATCCCAGGTCGAAGGCCAGGGTCAAAGGCAAGGAAGAGCCGGAAGTGAAGATCGACACCACAAACCTGGTGCCCGTCGTCGTCGGCATGTACCCGAAGTGGCCGCTCACGGTTCCTGTGGCGAAGGATCAGAAAGCCTCGCCTCAGACCTATTCCACGGCGGCAGGCGGCACGGTAAAGTTCGATAACGTCGCGCAGATTCCCGGAGCGAAGCTCGGCTACAGGTTCGATCGCGATGGCAAAGGCTTCGTGCTGGTCGCGGCTATCCCCCGCGCCGCCGTGCCGAACCTTACCGCGCTGGACAGCGGTGTGCGCACCATGATGAACTTTGAGGCGACCTTCAGCGGTCACACCAAGTTCTGGTGGTCCAACGCCGATAGCTCCGCCAGCCGCGAAACCTACGACGAGCCGACGGAAGCCCGTCTTTACCCCGGCAGTTGGGCGCAGGGCCGCTTCCTCAGCCTGGACAAAGGCGTAACGCTGAACAACTGGCAGATCATCGGGCCGTTTGGCGGTCCCGGCACCGAGGGTTACTCCTACGATCTGCGCGGCAACGACAAAAACAGCGCGATCAAACTGCTGAGCGCCCGCATGTTCCCTGTGGACGAGCAGGGGGTCGACTTGAACGCGGTCTATACCGGCGAGATGATCAAAGGCTGGTGGCCCAAGGTAAACGAAGTGCGCTGGAAACCCGCCAGTGTAGCCGACATGGACACCCGCGTGGCTTACGGCACAGGCGCGGCTCAGGTCTACTTCGGCGCCACCTGGGTCTACGCTCCGGAAGAAATGGAGCTGGACTTCCATCTCCAGAGCCACGCTCAGACGACCTCGCAGTTCATGCTCAACGGCGAAGTCGTGCAGAAGGGCGACATCAAGGACGATCGCCAGGGCGCTTCGCGTCTGAAGGAAGTCGTTAAAAAGCTCAGGTTGAATGCCGGCTGGAACCAGATCACCGCACGCGGCTTCTGCGTCGGCTATGCTCCCTTCCGCCTCGGCGTTGTGCTGGATGGCCCCATGGAAAAACTGTGGAAGCTAAAGCGCTCCAACCATCCGCCCGCTCCGCTGAAGCCTTAATTAATCAGACAGAAAGCAGTCGCTCAATCCAGGGTGCCGTCATGCGGTGCCCTGGGTTTTGTTTGTTCAACATGGGATCGATCGAGATGAGACAAATCTCGGGTTATGTTGTCTGAAGAATCTCGTTGTCTGCCGTTGCGGTCGTTGCGTTAAATCCGCCACACGCTTTGCCTTAGGAGTCTCCGGAAAATAACCTGCACAACTTGAGCCGCCGCTTTTGAGCGAGAGCAGCGTTGGAATTCCAGTCGAGCATTAGGCTAATGCACTCCCTCCATTCCGCCTTGCTCTCATCTCAAAATTGACGACTTAAGTTGCACAGTTTATTTTCCGGAAACTCCTAAGGCAAAGCGTGTGGCGGATTTAACGCAACGGCCGCGAAGGCGCGACGGCAGACAACGAGATTGAGAAAACATA